>JBBDNJ010000020.1:0-8276 GCA_040877705.1 Binatia bacterium
CGTCCTGTTTGGTGCTAACCATGTTCATGTCCACACATCAAAATGAATATACAAGAGGGCGAGTAAGGAGATAGCATGGGAACAACGGGAAACGGGGCTTTATCGACATCGGAGGTGGAGGGAGTGGCCAAGGCAGAGCGGCGGCGATTTACGGCGGAGTACAAAATTAAGGTTTTACGGCAAGCCGACAGTAGTAGCCGTCTTGGGGAGATCGGGGCGCTTCTTCGACGCGAGGGATTGTACTCTTCGAATCTGACGCAATGGCGTAAACACCGGCAGAAGCGCAACAACGCGATAGCTTGAGACTACCTCCGCAAAGGCCGCATCTCATATCTCGTAATCAAGCTTTCTTTACCGAAACGTCATTTTTCAGTAAACGAACTGACGCAGAAGTCGTCTAAAAGAGATTTAAGCAAAAGTTTGCCCTTTAATGCTCTCGCGTGGGAATTCTATAAATGAAGAATGCTTCACCTTTAGCCTCTCCGGTTATTGTTCCATCCAACTCGCTTATCCCCCACATTCTGATCGTCGATGATGATCCAGCAATCGGAAGCCTATTAGTGCGGTTGTACGAGCGCAGCGGTTACACTGCGGTCTCAGTGGGTTCGGGTGAAGAGGCGCTAGCGTTACTGGAACAGAGGAACATCGATTTCGTCATTACCGACATCAAACTGCCGGGTATGAACGGCACCGAATTGATAGCGAACATGAAGGAGAATTTTCCTGATGTTCCCGTAATGGCGATTACTGGATATTCCGACATCGATATCGCGATCGATGTGCTTAAAAACGGAGCCTCTGATTTCGTAATTAAACCTTTCGATCTCGCCTCGGTACAAGAATCTACTCGCATAGCACTCAAAAAGACTCGGGTCGATATGGAAATGCGCCATCTGCGACGATCCCTCAAGGAGGGGTACGAGTTTAGGGGAATGCTCAGCAAGACGCCTGAGATGCACCGCATCTTTGAAATCATCCGTGCAGTAGCGCCTACAGAAATGACGGTTTCAATAGAAGGAGAGACCGGGACCGGCAAGGAACTACTCGCCAGTGCTGTGCATAGCCATAGCAGCCGCCGCAACAAACCGTTCGTAACAATTAATTGCGCAGGCTTTCCTGAGTCTCTTCTGGAGAGCGAACTTTTCGGTTATGAAAGGGGCGCATTTACCGGAGCGGTTCAGTCAAAAGCAGGTAAGATCGAGCTTGCTCACGGCGGCACACTGTTCTTGGACGAGATTGAGAGCATGTCGTTAGTGATGCAGGGGAAATTGCTCCGTGTCCTAGAGGACCAACATGTCCAGCGTTTAGGCGGCCACGCCAGCATTCACGTCGATATGCGCGTGATCACCGCCACGAATGTCCCGCTAAAAGAGTTGGTCGCTGCAGGCAAGATGCGCTCGGACTTCTACTATCGTATTAATGTCATACCGATTCATTTGATTCCTCTACGGCAACGAAGAGTAGACATTCCGCTCTTGGTTCATCATTTTCTCCACCGGCATCCGGTGGGAATACAAAAAGGCATCAAGTGGATCTCAAAGAAAGCGCTGCGGCTCTTATTGAATTATCCTTGGCCGGGAAATATTCGGGAGCTTCAGAACGTGCTTGAACGCGCTATTGTGTTGAACGCCGGGCACACCATACACCACGTCGATTTACCCGACATCCCGAACGACAACGCTCTCCGCACATCAGAAAACGATATTTCCATCCCATTAAAGCAATGGCTCGTGGAGAAGGAAAAGCAATATCTCGCGCAGAAATTGAATGATTTCGGCGGTAATGTCGGTTTGACCGCAAAGAGTTGCCGCATCGGTTTAAGAACGCTCTTCCGTAAGATGCATCAATACGGATTGGACAAAGCTGTTTTCAAGCAAAACGACTCTGCAAGAGAATTGAGCCGGCCATAACTACTCTGAGCAGCTGTGCGCAGTCAGCGTTAAGCTGTGATATATCGAGAAGCGATGTATGCACATGGAGCCTGGCCTATCATCTTGACAATCTGCCACTCGCATCGACCAAGTGTGATCACGAGTGAACGTGCTGAGCTATCTTGATTCTTTCGGCCTCACCTGTGATTTAATGCCAGTGGATAACAGGTCTCAACAAAGGTCAGATGCGGACTTTCGGGCAATTCTCGATCGCGGATAAATAGACCCAATCCTACCGGCGCTCAAAACAATCAACCTAAGGCTTGACGATAAACGATGGCTCGTCGGCCTGTTTGGTTTTTTCCTGCGACAAATAAAATCCGAAACTTTTCTGCACCAGGCCGGTGAGAAACGAGATGTCCAAAGGCCCCGGATCGCCTGTGCTGATTTGCACGGCAACAGCGAGTGAAAGCTTGGCGGAAGCTTCGCGGCCGGTCTCGATAATGTAGAGCGCCATGTCTTCCATACGGCGCTGCAACACGGCGCCGATTTCGCCGGCGCAAAACGCCTTCACCGCGTCGCGCACGATACCGGCAAACCGCTCTTCCTTTTGAACGGGATTCAACACAAGCCGGCTGGTTTTAGCTTCTTCAAGTTGCGAGAGGTAAGGTTTAACCCAATCCTCGTCCAGAAACCAAAATTGCAATTCGGGCTCTTCCAATAATTGTCGCGACTGTTCCCGCCAATCGCCATCCCTGGCGCTATCGGCACTGAGCCGTCGATAAATCGGATGTTCTTGGGGCTTGGGTTTACCGGTGCCAATGAGGGCACGCAGTTCGTGAAATTTCTCAAGACCGCTCCGTCCTTGAGCTCTGGCTTTCTCATGGGCTTGGTAAATCATTTCGTCGGCGTATTCCCACGGAACCGAGATCATGTTGATGCCATGTTTTTCTTTGATCTGGCGAAATATATTGTGCAGCTCTTTGCGGCGAATCTGCGCCCCGCCGACGCGCAGCAGTCCCTCACGGTCGCTGACCATCGCCTGAAGGGTCTGCAGTCCGTGACCCGCCTGTGGCTTGGCGATCCATAAGAGCCGGCCGCCCGTGCCATCGACGGCCGACATATAGGCTTCGATGTCAGAGTTGGCCTTAAACAACGGAGCTGCCGCGCTAGTCCCTGCGGTTTTTGTTTCAGGAACGGTTAAACCCTTCTGACTCAACTTAAAGAGCGAACGGCGAATCTCCTTTTTGAGCGCTTTGTCACGCGACCGGGTTGCCATCGCCGCCAGCGCATCGACTGAGGCGGTTTCGGCAATTCTCCCCAGCGCGAAGACAATCGCTAGGTCGATTTGAGGTTCCTGATCGAATCGTTCTTGAAGACGCGGAACAAGAGCCGGAGAGGGCTCGTCAACTGGAATGCCGGCTTGCCGGAGCGCTTCGAGCCCACTGCGAATTTCCGGGTCGTGTGACTTGGTTTTGGCCACTGGCTTATCTCTTCTTTGACTGGCAGGAAATCAACATTACTTCGCCGACATCAGATCGGAAACTTTGCCTGGCCGTCCGGCGAAGGCGAAGTTCGGCCAGGTCTCCACCTGCGCATCGTGGTAGTTTTCGCGATACCACTTGGCGATTTCACCGGCGGTGGCGAACCAAACTTTTTTGTGGCTCTTGGCATAGCGAATAAATTCCCGCAGCAAGAGCGCCCGGAACGGACGACCGCCGACAAACGGATGATTACCCCACATCATAAACTTCGGATCGCTTGCTCCCTCTTCATAAAGACAATCGAAACAATCCTTCCACATCTGCAAAAGATCTCTTGGAGTTCTGCCGGCCCGCTGGTAGCTCGAATAATCGTTGAGATCTTGAAAATAAGCGAGAACCGTCAACTCCTTTCCTTTCACCTTGAGCGTATAAGGCGTCTCTTGATGCTGCGGGTCCATCCAGTAGCTGTAGCCGAGTTCAAGGATAATTTCCGGCGTCACCGCGCTCGGCGCCACTCCGGTCGAAAGGTAACCGACCGGCGCCTTGCCGACCACTTTTTGCACGGCTTCGACTGTCTTCTTCAGATCGGCTTTCTCTCTGTCACGTTTTTTCATGTAACTGTAGTCATGAATCCAGGTTTCGGTGCCGACCTCATGTCCTTGCGCGTCGATTTCTTTGAATATCTCAGGAAAATTTTTAACTGTAATCCCGGTGGGGAAGAAACTTGTCTGAATTTTTTCTTTCTCGAAGACTTCGAGCATACGATAGATACCCACGCGCTCGCCGAATTCACGATCGGTGATGATCGCCAAGTTCTTTTTGGTTACGGCATTCTTGGGAAAACTGCGTCGATTCTCTTGTTGTAACGTGTTGGGACCGCCCAGGTCTTCCGGCCATGTTTCAAAGGCGACGCACGGCGTGATGGCGATGCGCGCGCCGTTGGGCCATTTAATCGGCGATCTCTTCGCGGTTATTTTCATAGTGCCTCCTCGGAGTGAAAAATTTTCGTTTAGTCATGCCACAGTTCCGACTTGTTTCCAACAGGGGTGGAGCTTTCAATAGGATCATTTATCTCTTAAGCATTTTTCTGCCAAATAACCGGATTCACAACGTTTCTACACGATCTTCACTTAACGCGGCCTTGACTTGCGTGGGGATGCCAGCTAAGTGAATAAAATGATTTAAAGCTAAGAGGAGGAGTTATGGCAGAAGGGAAAATGATCGAATACCGCATCGACAACGGCGTTGCCGTACTTGAGATTAACCGGCCACCGGTTAACAGTTATACCACGGACCTGTTGAAGGAACTCGATGCCGCGATTCTTGATGCCCGATTCGACGATGATGTCCACGCTATCGTCATCACCGGAAAAGTTGAAAAGTTTTTTTCCGCCGGCGCCGATATCAACATGCTATCCAGCAAGTCCCTTTCCTTTAAGAACAACTTCGCGCTGCACGGCCACGAAGTTCTCATGAGATTGGAGAACACTCCGAAAATCGTCATCGCGGCCGTCAATGGTCACGCCGTCGGCGGCGGCCTTGAAATTGCCATGGCCTGCGACATACGAATCGCGAAAAAAGAAGGCGGCCGGGTGGGCTTGGCGGAGATCAACCTCGGCGTTATGCCCGGCATGGGCGGCACGCAGCGTTTGCCGCGTCTCGTCGGTAAAGCCCGGGCTATGGAGCTCTGTATCACGGGAAAAACCATTTCCTTCGAGGAAGCGCTCGATATGGGACTGGTTCATTACATCTATGAGAAAGAGCATTTCATGGACGAGGTGATGAACTACGCGCGGCAGTTCATCGTGCCGAACAAGAGCAGCCTCGCGGTCGGCAAAGTCAAACGCGCCATTAACACCGGCCTCGAACTGTCCCTACCCGACGGTTTGGCATTCGAAAGAGAGCTTCTCGCTCAAACATTCGGCAGTGAAGACGGCCAGGAAGGCGTGAAGGCCTATCTAGAAAAAAGAACGGCACAATTCAAAGGCAAGTAACAGAGTTTCAGACAAACATAAAAATTCGGATCGCCCAACAAATGACTCAGAAGCGAGATGCACGATAGCTCGACGGAGGCGTACTTATGAGTACGTTGGAGCGAGACGATTCGAGCGCAACGAAGCAGGTGAGCATTTTTGAGCGATCTGACATTGGAGGGTAAGAGATGGCAAAGATGTCAATCGGTGGAGAGCTAGTCGACTCCGTCACAAAAGAAACCTACGAAGTTCGCAACCCGGCTACCGGCGCGATCGTAGATTCGGTTCCCAAGGGAAACGAAAAGGATGTTCAACAGGCGATCCAGGCCGCGGAAACGGCGTTCAAGGAATGGTCCGATGTGACCCCTGAAGATCGCGGCTCGGCGTTAATGAACGCCTGCGAGCTCATCAAGAAAAATAGCAGCGAAATCGCGCAGCTACTCACCCAAGAACAAGGTAAAACTTTATTCGAATCCGGCCTCGAGATTCACCATTTGGTGCACGGTTTGGAGTTCTATGCCGGACTTGCCTCGAAGGTACGCGGCTCCCATGTCCCGCTACCGCAAAAGGGCGCCTACGGTATGGTCGTTCGCCAACCCATCGGTGTGTGCGGCGGCATCGTGCCATGGAATTTTCCATTAACATTGATGGGCACCAAGCTCGGCCCCGCGCTGGCCGCGGGGAACACGATCATCATTAAGCCGGCGAGCACCACCCCGCTGGCGACGGTCCGCGTCCTCGAACTGATCGCCCAGGCAACCTTTGGGGAGGGCAAGGCGCAGAAGACACTGCCCAAAGGAACGGTAAACGTGGTCACCGGACCGGGTGGCAGCGTCGGTGAAGAGATTCTGCGCAATCCGCGCATCCGCCGCATCGCATTTACCGGCTCAACGCCAGTCGGACGTCATGTCATGGAAGTGGCGGGCCGTGAAATTAAGCGTGTCACCCTCGAACTCGGCGGCAGCGATCCCATGATCGTCATGGAAGACTCCAATGTCGATTTGGCGATCAAAATGGCCGATGTCGGCCGTTACTTTAACTGCGGCCAGATGTGCCTGGGCGTAAAGCGACTTTTCTTGCAAGAATCCATCGCCGATAAATTTATCGGTGGCCTGGTCGAAATCCTGAAGAAGAAGACCGTCGGCAACGGCATGAGCAAAGAAACCCGCATGGGTCCGATCCATATCGAGTCGCAAAGAAAAGAAGTCGAAGAACAGGTAGAAGATGCCAAGTCTCGCGGCGCCAAGACCCTGTTCGGCGGCGAGCGTCCCAAAGGCGGCGACTTCGACAAGGGCTATTACTATGTGCCCACTTTGATGAGCAACGTGCCCGACGATGCGCGGATGACGACGGAAGAAGTCTTCGGTCCGGCGCTCCCCGTCTACACTTTCAAAACCTTGGATGAAGCGCTGGAAAAAGCCAACTCATCCGAGTTCGGTCTCGGCTCGTCGATTTGGACGCGTAACCTGCTCCACGCCAATAAGGCCATCGACAAGTTGCAAGCCGGAAACGTGTGGGTCAACTCGCTGCACTACGGCTATGACGAGCTACCGTTCGGAGGCGTAAAGTCCAGCGGTGTCGGACGCGAGCACGGCCCCGAAGCCCTCGATTACTACCTGGAGCCCAAGGGCGTCGTCATCGTCAACGTTTAATCAAGCTCTCTCACGAATCAGGAGGCCGGAGTCTTCTCCGGCCTCCTGACAAGCGGCTGTACGTAACTGCAAACAAAGTTCTTAGCCGATCTCATATCTGGAATCAGTCCGCGATTTGTTTCCAGACACCCCTTCGCTTAATTCACCTCCCCTGGCTTGTAGCGGACGAGATCGTTGATAGAATCGGTTAAACAACAAGTTATATGGCGATCTCGAAGGATGAAGAATACTTCGGCTGCTTGAACGTCTCCCCTGCCCAGATGGATTCTCTCTGGGCTGAAGGATGGCGTCATTTCGGCATTTATTTTTTCCGCTATCAGACCTCGGTCCATGCGAATAAGAAGTTCTCGGTGATCCCTTTGAGAATCGATCTTGGGCGATTCAGCTTGACGCGCAGCCAGAAGCGCGTGCTGGCGAAGAATCGCGACGCCACTACGGTTGTCCGGCCGGCTTCTGTTGATGACGAGAAACGTATTCTCTTCGACCATCATAGTGTGCGGTTTCACGAGAATATTCCCACTTCTCTTGACGACTTGTTATCGCCCATGCCTGCCTCAGTACCGTGCCCCAGCCGTGAGCTCTGTATCTACCTCGCTGACCGGCTGGTTGGGATGACTTATTTAGACCTTGGACAGCGCGCCACTTCCGCTGTATACGCCATCTTCGATCCGGAGGAAGCGAAAAGAAGCTTAGGGATACTGATGATGTTGGCTTCGATCGAATTCTCACAGGAACACGGTTGCCGTTATTATTATCCCGGCTATGCATACCGCGAGCCGTTCGCCTACGACTATAAAAAACGCTTTAAAGGACTGGAGTATCGAGACTGGTCCGCAGGATGGCGGCCGTATATAAATGGCCAGAATCTCGGCGACACTTTTTTTCACCGTGAGGTGTAATACGCTTAAGCATTTGGTTGACAACCCGTTCCTTGTTCGATTAGCTTAGGTCATCTCATCGGAGTAAAGGAGCCCGCTATGTTTGCACAAATGAAACACATGGCCATCGTCAGTAATAACTGTAATCAGGAAGGCGATTTCTACCGCGACGTCTTCGGCCTGAAGCGCTCCGGACTGGCCCGCGCGGGCGGCGCCGTCGTGGTTCGCGATGGCTACGTCGGGCTCAACCTCAACCCTCGCGCACCCGGACGCCAGGCGGGATTCGATCATTTTGGTTTTGAGGTAGAGGATGTCGAAACGGTTTTCTCACGGCTAAAGTAAAACAACCCTAAGGTTAAAGTCTTTAAGCGCCCGGGTAACCGTCCCTTCGCGGGCATCAGCCTGCACGATCCGGCCG
>JBBDNJ010000021.1:0-8205 GCA_040877705.1 Binatia bacterium
ACTGTAACCCACAGGAGGCTCAACTGCTAAGACCTAATTTGGACAAGAGTGATAGCAAACAGAAACATACTCAGAGCGCCGCACTGCTCGAACCAACTGTCCCTGTGGGTTCTCTTCCGTGATCTGAAAGTTACTAAAACCATCTCGCCGGGCAGCTTGTTCGTAGGTTGTTCGTTCCCCGTCCAGCACGCGGAGGTTCCACGACAGCGCTTGAATGCTCGGATGGCGCAAGAGCAGACGGGAGACGAAACTTTTAAACTCACTCCGGTCAACCCCAACTGAGCTTGCATAAAAACTCTCTATTGAGTGGAGAACATCAATATAATTATCAAAGTTCTCTTTTAGCGCTTGAGCCAAGTTGTCCGTTCGACGCTCGAATTCCAACTCGATACGGTTCTGCTCCCATGTGCTCGCATAAACAAAAATTATGATAACCAGCGCAAAGGTCAGACATAGGGGTATAGAGATGGAGATCTGCCTGCGTAGTGATACTCCTAATGGTTTGGCCGCCCAGATCAGAACCAACGGAGTGACCGTAATGACTCCTATGGTATCCCCCACCCACCACGTCCACCAATGAAACGCGTAATCCACCCCCTCGATGACATCTGCCAGTAACAGATTCGTTACACCCCATGTGGAATTTACCAGGCAGCTTACCGGCCCTCCGACGACCAGAAACTTGATCACATCCTTTGCTTCGGCAAGCGCTGACGGAAATCGTACAAATCTGTGGATCAGCAAAGCCCCGACAACGGCTTGCAGTGACGCTCCCAGGCCGATGCTGGTCGCGAGCAATATGGACTTTACAATCGATGCGGCATTTGTCGCGTCAAACGACGTCCAGACGTTAATTAAAAACGACCCGAGCAGGATACCCGGCCATATCCGATAACCAAAAAGTAAGGCACCGGCCAAAGCAACTCCTGAGGCTGGCCACACGGCCGTCGCATATCCCGGAGGGATAGCCAGGAGTAGTCCGACTCTTCCTACAAGATAGTAGGCTGCGGCTATCCCGATCAACTCCAGTACTCGCTTGGCCCACAGAGGCACCGACCGAGTCGCCACTGCTATGCCGCTAGGGTCGTTGCTCAAAGGTTTGAATTTTTCCCTTTTCCCTTGTTTCCATTAGCGTGCCCAAAAACTAAAAAAGCCACGCGGCTAAACTAGCGTGGCTTTTGTGATGTTAAATCGATAGGTGTAAGTCCGCAAACCAGCGGAGCCATTGTTTACTCCCGCCTGTTTAATGTGTTTCTTTGTTCAATCCGTTCTTTAAACTCCTCTTACAATGTGCCACTGCGTGCCGACTTTCAGTGCCGGATGCCTTTTCCTGAGAAGCGGTAGAATTGTCCATATTGAAACTCGCAGTACATATAGCCGTCGTCGCAAGCGTGAGGAACCGAAAATCTGAGTCACTGGGTCGCACGGCAGTGTATGGCGAGCATATCCCGTGCCAGAGCAAGATGTCCTTAACTTACATGTACTTTAATGCGATCGGCTCCCACTCCCTATTAATCGCAAACTGCCAAAGATGACCATCAAGGTACAGAAAGGAACAATAACTCTGTACCCATCTAAATTTACGCTTCTCAAGGAGTCGAGCAGTCGCTAGATCGGGAGCATGATATTTTTTGAACACGCTTTTTTGGCAGCAGGACCCCCAGCAACTTGTTAAATCTTGTCATCAGTCCCAAGCTGGTATGCAACTTTCGCTCTCTTTGGTGGTTTCGCTGCGCATAAAGAGGGCCTACACAGAGCGCGAGATCTATAATCTTCAATGCGGAAAAATCCTAGACCTCCAGACCCGCTTCGATCCTAAGGCTTGTATCCGGGGGAGTGCCTTCTAAACGAGAGATTCAATAATCGTGTCGACAAACCAAACCGGCAGCCTAGCTTTAAGTCACGGGACGCTCTTCGAGGCTGTGATTGAAACCAAAAAAAGAAACAGTTTATAGCTATTTAAGAATCGGCCAAATCTCTTTTCCGTAGATCGGCCAGCGTGCGCGCTAGTTGCTTACGTGAGTTCAGGGGGTGTTGACCTTGGGAGGCCAAATCGCGGAATGCCTTGAGTCCTTTACAGTTATCCCAAAGGCCTGGGACGCACTTTACGCACAGCATTCGATTGATCGATGCCTCAGCCCACTCCTACAGACGGATTTCTGTGATTATAAGGGCCTAACGTGTAGTGCAATTGGCTTTGAAGTCACCAAAGAGCTGTGAAACGTGTCCATAGCGCAAATATTTGTTACAAGTAATTTCTTGTTGTCACTCTACGACTTCCACTATCCGGTGACAAACGACTTTCCGCCGGCAGATTTTTCCATATCCGCACGCAGACAAAAACGTTCCGCCCGCAGAAGTCCGCGCCGCCGGCGAGAACTTCAAGAAGGCAAACGTGCTGAGCTGTAACAAATTGGTTAAAGGAATTCGCGCTCTGTCCCAAGCTTCAAGGATAGAAAAAGGGCTGGATCGAAGGGTGGGAGCCCAGGATCAAAGCCGATGAATTTATCCATGGCCTCGGCATCGGTGAAGCTTACCTGCGCCATAACGGAAGATCCGCCGAGGTGAAACTCACTCGCGCTGACATCAATCCTCCCGGAGATTTCGACCTGTCTGCAGATCTCCACGATTTAGCCAGGGAAACGAGCCACCGCTAAATCTCACAGAGAAGGTAAACCGGGTGGTAATGGAGAGGATGCGTGCTGCAAGAAATAACTCCAAGGATGACCCGCGCATGACTCACAAGGCCGGCGAAGCCAAGGGGAAAAAGCCGATGCGAAACAGTAAAGGCTCCGAAGAACATCCCAAGAAAGTTGTCGAGACCACAAGAAAAGACACAGGTACCGAAAAGAACGACGTGGTTGTCGGTTCCGGTGACATGAAAGGAAACGTCCCACCGCCAGCTGCAACCCAAATCAACTCGCCAAAAACACTTTCGCCGGAATCTGTTGAAACGACCGATGTCCGCGAGTCACTCGGGAGCGATCAAAAGCAAAAAGATGCGCTTGAAGGATTCATTGCGTGGGATGAAGAGTAAACGAGGAATCACAAATTTTTTGACCCGATGGATACTCAATAACATACGTTCACGACCACAGGTGCGCGTTCGCGTGTTAAAATTTGGTTAATGAAGAATTCGGTTCATACCTTATTATCGGCATTAAGACAATTAAATTGGCATTTAAAAACTCGCTATCGAGCGATTTCTAGCAAACCATCGATTATAAGAGAACCACGACGGGCCGGAACCGGATCAAAGAATTTGTCTGTAAATATCGATCGGTTGGACTTTCGACATGCCCTTGAAAGTGCATTGGAAATGCACTAGCGTTGATTTAAATTCAAAGGCGATGGGGTTCGCCAGTTAAACCATTCGCCCACGCGAATTGATGACCCCTACTTCGATGGCCCTCGGAGTAGGGGTTTTTTATTTTAGTGAGGATCGTATGAGCGGAGAAGGAAAGCGTGTGATGATCTACATCGGTGAAACCGATAAATGGCATCATCAGCCGGCATATATGACGATCTTGAACCATCTTCGGCGCGAAGGTTGTGCGGGAGCCACGGTTGAGCGCGGTATCGCCAGCTTCGGCGCCAGCGGTCGGATCAAGACGGCTATACCCGCAGACCTTGTCCTGGAGCTGCCAATCATCGTGACCTGGGTAGATCGCGCCGACCGCGTGGAGCGTGTACTTCCCCAAATCGCCGAAATGGTGCCGGCGGCTTTGATCACCATCGAAGACATCCAAGTGTATCAATATTCCTCGGCGCTTCACGAAGGAATGCCGAAAATACAAGTCGAGGAGATTATGACGCGCGAAGTTGCCACTGTGGGTCCGGAGGCAACCTTGGCTGAAGTCGTCGAAAAATTGTTGGACAAACCGTATACCGCGTTGCCGGTTGTTGATTCCGCGGGGCGAGTGGTCGGAATCATCTCCGATACGGATCTTCTCGAGCGCGGCGACATGGAAGTTAGCTTAAGTCTTAAGAAAGCACTTGATCCGGAATTCGCTAGGATTCTCATTGCCCGCCTGCGTAATAGTACTCGGACCGTTTCGCAAGTTATGACTGCCACGCCCGTTACCATTGGGCCGAAAGCCTATTTGAGCGAAGCGGCTCGCCTGATGAGTAAGAGAAGTCTTAAGCGATTGCCGGTAGTAACTAACGACAACCATCTTCTCGGCGTGCTGAGTCGGCTCGACATTCTAAAGGCGTTGGCGGGCGGTTATCTTCCCCAAGCGACTTTCTCGCTGCCGTCCGGAGCCAAAACAGGAAGCCCACGCACTGTCGCGGAGGTCATGGACCAAGAAGTACCCACAGTTTCGCCGCAATCCTTGCTATCCGACGTGCTCGGTTTTCTAGCGAGTACCCGGGTGAAGCGCGTGGTCGTCGTCGATGCCGACCGTCGTGTCAGGGGGATTATCTCGGATACCGATTTGATCGAGCGGATGAGCCCGGAAAGCCATCCGGGAATCCTCGAACAGCTCGTCAGCAAGCTTCCGTTAGGGACACGAAGCGCGGAAGCGCGCCGCCATCTGCAGAAAGCCAGAGGAAAGACCGCCGCCGATCTGATGACTCATCCCGTCAAAACCCTCCGCGACGAGGAATCAATCGGCATAGCGCTGGCGATTTCGGCCGAGAGACATATCAAACGTTTTCCGGTCGTCGATGAGAACGGTAAATTGGTCGGCATTGTCGGGCGTAGCGAATTGCTGAGCGCGCTCGTGGGTCATTCGCCGGAGACCCAATCCGAATCCGTGGATGTTAACGGAGACCGATAGCGGCGTGGAGTACGTGATGATTGGCATCGGCGGTATTCTGGGCGCCAACGGGCGTTATCTCGTGGCCAACTGGGCGGTTCAACGAACAGGAGCAAGCTTTCCTTACGGGACCTTTATTATCAACATCAGCGGCGCCTTTGCCTTGGGTCTTTTTATGGCTTTTCTCCAAGACCGCGCTCTCGTTCATGCCCATTACCGGCTATTTTTCGCTACCGGTTTTTGCGGCGCATACACCACATTTTCTACCTTCACGTACGAATCGCTTCGACTTTTTCAAGACGGCAGCTTTTTTCTGGGATTTACTAATCTCATTGGGAGCGTCGTGATCGGCATGCTGGGAGTCTTTCTCGGCTTTGTTCTTGGGAGAATGATTTGATGTCTGTCTAAGATTGCCCCGGCGATGAGGTTCGCCGCACTCGCGCCCGCGAGTGAAACCGTCCAGCCCCTGGACTGATAACCTCTGCAGCAGTACTTCCACGAGAGAGGAGACAGCAATGCAGAATGTTTGGTTCATGGCCGCGGCCTGGATGGGGCTAGCGTTTGTTGCCAGCGTGATCTCGATTCGTATCGGCGTTTCGGTAGCGCTGTTGGAGATTGCTGCCGGCATCATCGCCGGCAATCTCCTGGGATTCCAGACCAACGAATGGATAAACTTCCTTGCAACTTTCGGCGCCGGGTTGCTCACGTTTCTAGCGGGGGCGGAAATAGATCCGAAATCGCTCCGCAACCACTTGGGGACAAGCCTGACGATCGGAGTCGTTTCATTTCTGATTCCGTTCCTCGGTGCCTGGGCGTTTGCCTACTGGATCGCGGGCTGGGATTATCGCGGCGCCCTTATCGCCGGGATCGCATTATCTACCACTTCGGTGGCGGTCGTTTATGCCGTGATGGTCGAGTCCGGGTTTAGCTCGACGGATCTCGGTAAACTAATTCTAGCCGCCTGCTTTGTCACCGACTTCGGAACCGTGCTCGCATTAGGAGCGTTCTTCGCGGACTTTAATCGCTGGATGCTGGTGTTCGTCGCGGTGCTGGGGGTGATGCTCTGGTATCTGCCGCGTTGGACAAAGGCCATAATCACGTCGTTCGGGGAAAGCCGCGTGAGTGAGCCTGAAGTAAAATTTCTGTTTCTCGTGCTGTTTTTCCTCGGCGGCCTTGCAACCACGGCTAAGAGCGAAGCTGTTCTGCCGGCTTATCTCGCGGGTCTCGTGGTCGCCGGTGTGTTCCTGCAAGACAAAATTTTGGTCAACCGCATGCGCTCGATCGCCTTCACGATGCTTACGCCATTTTATTTCATCAAGGCCGGTCTGTACGTATCCCTACCGGCTCTGGCTACCAGTGCCGGCCTTGTCATCATGCTCCTCATCGTAAAACTCGGTACCAAGCTGATCGGAGTTTGGCCGCTTGCCCGATATTTTGGTCTCGGCAACAGAGAAAGCAGCTATACCACGCTCCTTATGGCAACCGGCCTCACCTTCGGAACCATCTCGGCGCTCTTTGGCCTCGAAAATCGCTACATCGACCGCACGCAATACACGATTTTGGTGACCGTCGTCATTCTGAGTGCAGTGGTGCCGACCTTGATAGCCCAGGCGTTCTTTTTGCCGACCCGAGAAAGTGCAGAGAACGTGCGGAGGCAAAAGATTACCGTCGCGGCGGCGGCTGCACATGAGCCAACGGAGTAGCAGGAGAATAAAATGTTTAAAAAAATTCTCGTTGCCTATGATGGTTCAGACGGCGCCAAGCTCGCTCTCGCGAAAGCCGTGGAGATCGCTAAGGCAAGCCAAACAGAGATGCACGTTTTAGCGGTTGGCAGGATTCCCGAATACGCTGAAACCGTGAGTGAAGTGGCAGAGGAAAAAGACCAGGCTCAGCGCTATTACACTAAGATCCTCGACGACGCCTCAACACGGCTCAAACAGCAAGGTTTGTCGGCGGCGATCCGGCTGGAGTTCGGAAAACCCGCGGATGTGATCCTGCGAATCGCCGAAGAATTGACAGTGGAACTCATCGTCATGGGGACGAACCCCCATTCGCCGATTACGCGACGATTCTTGGGAGCCACCGTCGATAAGGTGATCGACCATGCACACTGTTCGGTCCTCGTGGTACGGGCCTGAGCGGCATGGATTTTAATCTGCTGTAGGTTGACTCATGGTTGGTTATTGGCCCGAAGCCACGATGATCAATCGTTGGGTAGGCCTATAGCTCGTAGTACGGCACAATTCGAATCGTTGGAAACACATTGATGCGTGTCGGTTAAAAGAGACTTAATATGCGAATTGCAATTATTTCCGACGTTCACGCCAATCTTGCGGCTTTGCAGGCCATTCAAGAATCTTACGACTTCCTTCTGTGTCTAGGCGATCTCGTCGACTACGGTCCGCAGCCGCGCGAGGCCATTCATTGGGTGAGAGAGCGGTCGCTCAAGGTGGTTCGCGGCAATCATGACCACGCTTTGGGCTATGATGTCGATTGTCGCTGTGCGCCGATCATGAAAGAAGCGTCAGTGAGCACCCGCAGATGGCACGCCTATCTCTTGGCACAAGAAGAAAGGGAATATTTGCGCGGCCTGCCGATCACGGAGCGTGTGGAAATGGCCGGCGCCGTGTTCCATCTGGCTCACGCATCGCCGAGTGGAGATCTCTACGATTATCATATGGTTCCTAACGCTCCCGATGCGGTATTGACCGAAGCAATCGAAGGAATCGAAGCGGATTTCATTCTTCTCGGTCACACGCATTTGCCCATGTTGCGCAAGATCGGCGAAGCGACGATCGTCAATCCCGGGAGCGTAGGTCAGCCGCGCCACGGGGATCCGCGGGCAAGTTATGCAATCTGGGAAGACGGGGAGATTCGTTTCTACCGTAACATATATGACGTAACGGTAACGACAACGCTTTTGGAGCAAGCTCCTTTGCCCCCGTCGGTCATCGTCCAGCTCGGCAGTATTCTAAAGAATGGCGCAGCGAAGTGATGTTAATGGAACAGCCAAGCCCCGGCTTGGTAACACTGGTGCAACATTTAATGCTGGAAATTAGACAGCTCAACGAAGAAGCACGGCGCAAAGGCCGCTTCATAAACATAAACACAGAACAGAGGGAGCAAGACAATGGCAACGAAGATTCAAACAATTTTAGCCAGGGAAGTTCTCGATTCCAGAGGTTTTCCCACGGTTCAGGCGGACGTGATTCTGGACAATGGTATGGTCGGCCGGGCCACGGCTCCGGCCGGCGCTTCCACAGGCAAGCGCGAAGCAGCAGAGCTCAGGGACGGTGATGCGAAGCGTTATTTTGGCAAAGGCGTCTTGGGTGCCGTGCGCAACGTGCGGGGTGAAATCGCGCGAGAACTGATCGGTAAAGACCCGACGCAGCAGAAAGAAATCGATCGGATACTAATCGAGCTAGACGGCACGGCCAACAAGGGC
>JBBDNJ010000022.1:0-8190 GCA_040877705.1 Binatia bacterium
CGGCCCGGCGATGACGGGGACAACGCGCGGGCTTACGCCGTGGCGTTGAAAATGATCCGCCCTTCGCCTTTCTTCCGGCGCGGCTTCACAACACCACCAGCATTGCAAAGAGAAGCACTTGCATCGGTACTTGGCCGAATTCGACTTCCGGTACAATCACCGGATCAAGCTTGGCTACAACGACGGAGAACGTGCGGCGATTGCAGTTCAGGGTATCGAGGGCAAACGTCTCACGTATCGTCAACCTCACTAAAGCCGACTACTCGAAAGCGGCGGGTCGCTTTCTCCGCTGGCGCAAGAAGAACTGGAAGCCCACCAAGCGGCGGATCAAACGCATCTGCGTGCGGTAGCCGTGCTGTGGATTGCCAGGGACGAATCAAGAACATCTTGACGGAAGATACGAATCTGTCTCGATTCGAGGGTGAGAATCGGGAAGGCCGCCAGCGCAAACTGGCGGCCCCGATTTGCCCGCGCACAACCCATTGAAGCTGGGCTGCGGGCCAAGTGCTGTAACAGCCGGATCATGAGTCCGGATTCGTCACTGGTCAAGCCCGGCTTCGCATTCGCCATAGGAGAACCCATGGCAAAGCGACCGCCGAACGACGGCAAGCACTGGACCGACCAGCAAGTCAAACAGCTTGAAAAGCTGGCGGATCAGAACACGCCCACGCGAGTAATCGCACTTAAGACTGGGCGCACGCCTGCTGCGATCTACGCGAAGGCCTCCGATGAAAAAATCCCACTGAAGCCGACCAATCAGAGTCCGTACAATCGGCGGAAAAAGTGAGATGGACGACCGCGCGCTCGTAAAGAGTGCGCTCACGTTCCGTCCACTGGTGGCCGTGCGATGCCAACGCAACGCCAGCGCGTCGAGGGTAACCTCCAATAAGCGTGAGGCCCGGCAAGTTAGCCGGGCTTCGTCTTCGCTTTGCTTCGCTTGGCAACCTTGCCAAGGTTCTTCCCGCGCGGCTTGGGCGGGGTGCTGAGTAGCTTTCGCAACGCGCGCTCCATGCGCTCCGCCGCTTCATTTTTCGAGTAACGATCAGATTGGAGCTTTGCCATGTCAGATACCGGCGCTTACGGATTCATGGACACTGGAGCTATCGTCAGCACCAGCACTGCCACGGAGATATTCCCGACCGCCGAAACCAAACCTTGGCTAACCGGCCTGCCGGACGATCACAATATCTACAACCTAATAGGTAGAGTTGCATCCGATTGGGCGCACGTCGAACATCTATTCGACCTGATAATTTGGAAGATGCTGGGTACTGACAGCGCAAGGGGCGCTTGCGTCACCGCCCAAGTCATGAGCGCTTTCGGGCGCTGCAAGGCAATCGTCGCACTTCTTACCCACCACCAACAGAAAACCGGAAAGGATATGTCCGGTCTGATAGACAAAACGACTGAGCTAATGAACAAGTCCTCAAGCCTTTCGGACAGGCGGAACAGAATTGTTCACGACCCCTGGTACGTCATTACAGCGAACGACGCGCCCGCTCAGTTCAGGGCGATGCCACACAAGGATCATAGGTTTGGCATTCACCCCATCGACGCCACGGCCATTAGTGAAACTCTGACCGATATTAAAAAATACTTCGATAGAGTCGATGCCTTGCGACACGCTATTAGCGCCGCGCTCTAACCATCGCGACGAAGGCGCTTCGTAGCATTTTCCGCAAGTCGTCCTCGCTCGGGTCGCAAATGGGCGATGCCCACACAATTGGAAGGGCCGCCTCGATCATCTCGGCCGTGACTTCGATTTCGGTCGCGCCAGACTCGGCCCCATCGGGAGCCGGATCGGCGTCAGGTACACGATATGGTGTCTGTGGTGTCAGGGACATATATAGGAAAATAAGCCCAATTATATACTTTACACCACAGACCCTAAAGATAGGGTGTCGCAGCGTGACAGGCCGGAAAAGGGGTGGCTATTTCTTGCCGTGCTTAAGTGGGTGCTTTTGACCCTGATAACGATCCGAGACGCGAGAACCATAGAGCTGCTTCGCTGACAATGCCGATTTCAATTCAAAGAATGTTAGCTGGCAGGGACGATCAACCAGCGGGGTCAACTTGATCGGAATGTTGCCGTGGTTCGAAATCTCCAAAACGATAGGGGTCTCTTTCCAACCTGGTTGGATCCACGGAGCCGTGTGATGCATGCTGAGCCCGACACGAGCATAGGTGCTGCGGCCCTCAACTCTCGCGATCATGTTATTTGGAACGGTGACGGCCTCATAAGTAAGTGCCAATACTAACTTGCCGGGAAGTAGATCGTAGGAATCGCGTTCTTCTGTAACAAATATATCTAAGTCGGGAATTCCGGCGGCCACAGACAGGGTGACGCCAGTCAGATCATTTCGATACCAAGTGAACTGTCTGCCTAAACGCAAATCCACAGATGCTTCACCCCATTGCGAATCTTCAAGCGCGGGGGTGAATCTTATTTTCTTGTCCTTGACTGCTTTTCGAAGGTCCTTTTGGGACAGGATCATCCAGCCGCCTTCAGCCTAAGTGTAGCCATTGGAACTTCGGCCACACCTGTAGTCGTAAAAAATGATCCAAACAACCTTACTGTCGCTGCTTCACCAGTGACCTTTTCGACTTCTCCCAAAAGAAACTGCCCGTCCGCTTTTTCGATCACGTAGTCAGATTTTGTAAAACCGGAAACTGGACCAGCGTTGGTTTGAACCGTAACGAGCCTTTCGCCGGGGAAAGCACCAGCCTTCACCGTGGTGGGTACTAACACCCTCGCTCCAGGGTTCATGTCCGCATCCTCTTTAAATTTCAAATGTTTAGGTGAAATTCGAGTCACCTCAGCACCTTCGCTTTGACAATTGAACCGGATTATCCATTTGACTCAAATGATGATTCTTTTGGGAAAGTTTGGCGGGATAAGTATGTTTGTGCATTTGCGCAAACATTTCTTGACTGGGGGGCATGTTCCTGTATTGTCCGCCTCGATGAAAGGCGACAGGTGCCCCAATGGCAGGCAAAAAGATTGATTTTGGCGCTGCGGCAGAAGCCAAGGCTAAATCACGAGGAGATGCAGACCGCACAAACGAGCGGTCGGCAATTGCCTTTCCTTATCTCGACTTGAACGCGGCTGTCGAGGTGGCGAAGGCTCTCTATAGTCGGAGAGGCATTAGCTCATGTGCTCTCGATGAGTTGGCGGCTGCGCTAAGCCAGACGACCAGTAGCGGAAATTTTCGTCTCAAGACATCCACTGCTCGCACGTTCGGACTGATCGACAAAGACGGCCAGAGCGCATTCAAACTTTCCGAGTTGGGATGTCGATTGGTTTCGCCCGAAGGCGAGACTGACGCGAAGGCCGACGCATTCTTGCAGGTGCCGCTCTACAATCAGATTTACGAGAAATACCGTGGGAAATTGCTGCCTCCAACGAAGGCACTAGAACGTGAAATGCAGACGCTTGGCGTGTCGTCGAAGCAGACGGATAAAGCCAGACACGCATTTCAGAGGTCCGCCCGTCAGGCTGGGTTTTTTAACGACGGGGAAGATCGTCTAGTGCGTCCACGAGCTACGGGTGTCGCAGGAAACGTAGAAACGATCAGCCAGTCAGCTGCTGACAACCTCCCTGATGAACGAAACACATACGAACGACGCGGCGGTGGGTCAAATGGTGGAAGTGGTGGAAACTATCATCCGTTCATTCAGGGGTTGCTAAAAACGCTTCCTGAACCGGACACAGTGTGGTCGGTCGAGGGACGAGCAGCATGGCTACGAGCAGCAGCCTACAACTTCACCTTGATGTACCAGGGCGAGGGGCAGGTTCTCATTGAGGTTCAGGAAAAAGACAAATCTGGAAAAGAAACGGCGACCTCAAAAAAGGTCGCCGCCGCATGAATCGGTCGAAGGGAAAGTGTCTCGCAAGACGCCCTTCGGCTGCTGTGCAGTGACACGTCAGCGGGCAACGGAGCCCAGAACCGAGGTGGTACATGCAACAATAGATAGCTGAGCCGAGGGCGTTGCCGGTTGGCCCCGTCAACGCCCGACGCTCACCAACAATATAGTAAGCCATTGAGTCCGACTCAATATTTTTAATAGCGAGTCGAAACAATGGTTTATGGACGGTCACATGGCACGCAAATCGCGAGGCGACAATTATTCGCGTCTCGAAGCAGCGCGGCGATTCCAAGCGGCGTTGCGCGGCGCGTTCAAGATCGGGCCGAAGAAGAAGCAACCGAAGAAGAAGGCCGCGCCCTCTTTCCGCGCTTCTTCCGCCAACGGATGAACCGGCCCGCCTGAAATCTGAACTCAGCCTTGGTGAGGTTGGCGGTACGTGAGCCGCTTGCCTTCGATGCCCTTCACGGCAAGGGCTGCACGTTCTCCGTCATTGATCCCGAGCGCGATGCGGTTGTTGTAGCGAAAGTCGAACTCAGCGAGATAGCGATGCAGATGCTTCTCGCGGCAGTGCTGATAGACGCCGCGCATGCCGCGCTTGAAAATTGAGAAGTAGCCTTCGGCTGAATTCGTGTGAATATCGTCTCGCACGTATTCCTTGCGCGAGTGCTTGACGGTTTCGTGCCGCAAGAAATGTCGGCGCGATCCGTCATAGAGGCGGCTTTCGTCCGTATGCAAGCGCGACTCGCGGTCGATGTTGTCGCGAACGATTTCAGTCACAGTGTCCTTATCAGCAACCGCGATATGGAACGAGCGCACGCGACCGCCGCGCTCTACGAGCGAGAGGATCGCGCGCTTAATAACCGCCGCATTGCCGTTGGCGTCCACGATACCGAGAGAGTGGCCGACATTATCAAGGGTACGGGCGGAAAGCGGTTGACCTACAGGAGTCCTGACAACGCCGCACACCCTTAAGCAGCGCGCCGCTCACTTCCTCCGCTGGCACAAAAGGACGAAGCTCGGCTAGAGGCCGGGCTTCTTCTTTGCCGGCCCGCGCGACGCTTTGCGCGGACCCTGCTTGCCCTTAGGCTTGGCGGATCGCTGTTGCGGCGGCGTTGCCAGAAGCCGCCTCGCAAGGCCCTGGAGACGCTTTTCGTCCGACAACTTAGAGATACCCATGAATCCGGCCCCGCCTCATTTTATCAGCTCAAAACTAAAGATCGAGTGGGCCCACCACCACGTCAAGCGAATCGAAGCGGTCTTGCAGAGGTTTCTTGAGACGGACTTCTGCAAAATTCATGTTGAGCAAGACGCGAAGACCGGCCGCAATCTCCTGAAGTTCGACTCGCTCGCCTCGACGCCACCCGAAATTTCGCTCCTGATTGGCGACATCGTGCACAATCTGCGCACCTCGCTCGACTATGTTACCACGCACTTCGTCGGGAAAGACAACCACCGGGTCGCGTTCCCGATAGGCAAAAAACGGGAGGACCTTGTACCCTCTCATAATTTCCGAGCGGTACAGGAAGCCGCGCCCGAGCTCGCCGCGCATATTCTCGATGTGATACAGCCTTACGAGCGAGGGGATTTTAGACTCTGGGAGATCGCCCAGCTCGACAACTTCGACAAACACAAGCTCCTCATCCCCATCGTCTCGATCCAATCCATTTCTGGGATCGACGCGGAAGATGAGCACGGAAATCGGCTGACCAATTGCAGCGCCTCCGTGCATGCCGGAGGCGAACTCAGAATGATCATGTCCGGCACGACGTTCAAGATAACAAGCCACGGAAAGCCGACCGCGACGATACTCTTCCCAGAGGGAGCAACGTTCGAGAACGAGCCTGTTGTCCCAACGCTCGCGCAACTCTGTCAGTTCTGTGCGAAAGCGATTCTGTCGCTTGAGGCGCTCTGCTTCGGGCAGGTCGCCGATCCAAACGCCGGAAAACCTTAAATCTTCACGCCGGCCTGTCGTCACGGACACATAGTCCAAGACAATTGCTTTGTCATCCATATAATTAGGAAAATAAGCCTTGACAGGGCGGCGCTGGTCCGCTAGTGTATTGGCACGCTCGATAATTGTGACTTGCCCGAACGGCCTTGACGCGCGTCGTGTGCAGGACGAGGCTTTCCCGAGCCCGTTCCCTGGGGGGCAACGATGCGCTGCTTGTTCTTCACAATCGTGGCGCTGTTTTGCGCCACCGACGCACATGCACAGCAATCCTGCGACGGGTTGGTTCTGACGGTCACCGGCAGGATCGCCAAGGTCACGTTTTACAGTAAGAACAACGAATTCGGCATCGACACGGCCGACGCGCGTTGCGGCGAAGTTTCCATCACCGGCAACGGCCGCCCGCCGCGCGAATGCGTGGTCGGCCGGACCATTTCGGCCACCGGCCAGCTGGAAGACGCGCTGCTCGCCGACTATTACGAGATGTGGAGGCCGCGTCGCCTGAGCTGTTACTGAGCCTTCTGCTGGCAATTGTCGTGAATGAATTCGCCGCGCGCGATTGGCGCGCCGCGTTCGTTTGATGAAATTCAATGCCTCGAATGCGGCCGATCCAGCCCGAATTGCTCGCTCACGCGCGCAAGCTCTACGAGCAGACCGATATGCCGCCGAACCAGATCGCCGCGTTCCTCGGCGTCCGCGTCGGCACGTTCTATTGGCGCGTTCGGCACAAGTGGGGCTGGATCAGGCGGCACTACTTTTTGCCGCGCACGCTGCCGCGGCGGCGCAGAAACCGATAGCGCTCGCGGTCAGCGACCCGGCCCTCTCCCGGCCCTTACTTCGCTCGGGCCACCTCTCCCGTAAACGGGGAGAGGGGAAGGATCATCGCCCATGCCCGTCCCGACCAAACCCATTCCGCTGGAAATGATCGCGGAGGCGAGGCGGCTCTATACCGAAACCAAAGTGCCGGTCGAAGATATCTGCGCGATGCTCGGCATCGGCACCTACACCTTCTTCCAGCGGCTCAAGGAATGGAAATGGCCGATGCGGAGCAAGCGGATTCCGAGAAACCAGCCGCCGGAAGAGGCGCCGATTGATGCGGATGTTCCGTCGCGTCCTGTGCTTGTGGGCGCGGCGGCCGAGATCGACCATGCGCGCACGGTCAGGCTCATCGTTGCCTTGCAGGAGATCACCGAAAAGCAGATCGGAAAACTGGGCCGGATCTCGGAGAAGCTCGGCGAAGAACGCGAGCACCTTCCCGAAGTGCAGGAAGCGATGCGCTCCAGCGCGAGCGCCGTCCGCATGCTGCGGGAGACCTTGATCATCGAGCATATCGCCGCGAAGCAATCGGATTCCGGAAATGACGAATTCCCCCGAAGCGATGAAGAGCTTCGAAGCGAGCTTCTTAGAAAAATGGACGCACTTATCGTCGCGCAATCGGCCGAGATACCTGGCGAGCCTGAGGCCGGCTGAGCAGGAATATGCGCGCCATCGCTGGCAGCTGTGGTGGCGTCCCGACCAGACGCCGCCCCTTGCCGCCGAAAACGGCGCACGCTGGACCACGTGGCTGCTCTTGGGCGGGCGCGGCGCCGGCAAAACGCGCGCCGGCGCCGAGTGGGTGCGGGGGATCGTCAAGGGCAAGTTGCCATTCTCCGATGTGCCGGTGACGCGCATCGCGCTCGTGGGCGAGACCGCGGCGGACGCGCGCGAAGTGATGATCGAGGGCGAAGCCGGAATTCTGCGCGTGCATCCGCGCCATGAGCGGCCGGTGTGGGAATCCTCGCGCCGCCGGCTCGTGTGGCCGAACGGCGCCGTGGCGCACGCCTTCTCCGCCGACGACCCGGAGCAATTGCGCGGGCCGCAGTTCGAGGCGGCCTGGTGCGACGAGCTCTGCAAATGGCGGCGCGCAACCGCGGCCTTCGACATGCTGCAGTTCGGCCTGCGCCTCGGGGCGCAACCGAGACAAGTGATCACCACCACGCCGCGGCCGCTCGCGCTGCTGAAGCGCATCATGCAGGATCCGCTCACCGTGGTGAGCCGCGCCGCCACCGCGGCGAACGCGCTCAACCTCGCGCCCACGTTTCTCGATCGCATTTCCGCGCGCTACGCCGGCACGCGCCTCGGCCGCCAGGAGCTCGACGGCGAGATCATCGAGGACATGCCGGGCGCGCTGTTCCCGCGCGCGGCGAT
The DNA here is from genome assembly GCA_040877705.1 of Binatia bacterium. Classification (GTDB taxonomy): domain Bacteria; phylum Desulfobacterota; class Binatia; order UBA9968; family UBA9968; genus WHTF01. The sequence continues at coordinate 8,003 of JBBDNJ010000022.1, forward strand.
CGAGCGCGGCCGTGTGGACGCGGCGCCGGCGCTCGCGAGGATCGTCGTGGCCGTGGACCCGCCCGCGTCCTCGCGCGAGGGCGCCGATCTCTGCGGTCTCGTGGCCGTGGGCCGCGGCGCCGACGAGCGGCTCTACGTGCTCGCCGACGAAACCGCGGCGCGGCGCTCGCCGCTGGAATGGGCGAGCC
>JBBDNJ010000023.1:0-8162 GCA_040877705.1 Binatia bacterium
CGCACAAACTCTGCGCTGATGCGCTTGAGCTGTCCAACTGGGGCCTTTGTATCCAACTCCAGGCATGAGGCGTGATTTGCGCCGACTGGATGGGGAAAGGCAACATGCGCTTTTTCCGGTAAACGGCGCATCAGCAGCGCATACTCCACCGGATCTTCAGCCCCGCCGAAATGCCATCCCGAGGCATCCCGCGTAATCGGTAGCACGTCGAGATAAACCGATGGCGCCAGCCGGCGATTTAGAACCAGTTCTTCGTTGACGAAATGACTCCGTTTGGCGAGCGGGGAGTAGTCTAGAAAATTAAATCGAACCGCTTTTTTAATCTTGTAAACCCGATCACCGGCAAAGAAGAGATGCGAGATATGAGTTTCTTTATGGGTCACTTCAGCTGGACGCGTCGGATAAAAGTTCGGCTCTAGCATTGCCGAAATCAGCTCCTTCTGGCTCGGCGCCAGTTTTTTCTTAGTCCCCATAAGCCGCCATCACAAGAAAAGAACCGAAATAGATATTGGAATTCCGCAGCAAAAGGATAGACTTTAAATTACTTTAAATATCATTCAGTTTACGGCATGGAAATAGCGAAGCAATACCAACGGATGCATACATACCATGCATTCCAGCAAGGGATTGGCGTTTGGTTATGCGAGAGTCATCAGAGTCTTTGAAAACACGAGGGGCCAATGTTGGCGTTCTAGTGGGGGGTGGACCGGCGCCCGGCATCAATGGCGTTATCGGCGCCGTCACTCTGGAAGCGCTTACCCGCGCTCATAAGGTGATCGGTATCTACGAGGGCTTCCAATGGCTGATGCGCGGGGACACGACTCACACCAAAGAATTACTTAAAGATGAAGTTTCGCGCATTCACTTTCAGGGCGGCTCGATCCTCAACACGTCCAGAGCCAATCCCACAAAAAGGGCTGAAGATATTCAGCAGGTGGTGGCGACATTGGATCGTCTCGGCATCGGTTCCCTGGTCACCATCGGCGGCGACGATACCATGTATGCGGCCAGCCATGTCGCCAAACACGCCGGCGGACGCATTCGGGTTTGCCACGTCCCAAAGACCATTGACAACGACCTGCCCCTGCCCGGAGACATACCGACCTTCGGCTTTGAGACCGCCCGTCAAGTCGGTAGCGCTCTGGTGCAAAACTTGATGGAAGATTCCCGCACCACCGGGCGCTGGTATTTCGTCGTCGTCATGGGGCGTTCAGCCGGCCATCTCGCCCTCGGTATCGGTAAGTCCACGGGAGCCTCGCTGACGATTATTCCCGAGGAATTTACCTCCGCGGTACATCTGCAAACCGTTTGCGACATACTTGAAGGCGCCATTTTAAAGCGCACAGCCCTGTGGAATCGTTCCGACGGCGTGGCCGTTATTGCAGAAGGATTGCTGGAGCGAGTTCCGCCCGAAGAGCTACAGCAGATCGAGGGCGTGCGCATCGCCCACGATAGTTACGGACACTTGCGCCTGGCCGAGCTCGATCTTGCCTACATACTAAAGACTCTAGTGGAACACCGCTTCGCAAATCGCGGCCCTTCCATGAGCGTCGTGCACAAGAATATCGGCTACGAGCTCCGTTCGGCCGCGCCCATCGCCTTTGACTGTGATTATGTGCGCACTCTCGGCTACGGCGCGGTTGAATTTCTGCTCAATCCCGGCGCCGAGAGCGCCAATCTCAGCGGGGCTCTCGTGTGCCTCATCAACGGCAAACTAGAATATTTCGACTTTGACGCCTTGCAAGATCCCAATACCGGAAAAACTCGGGTTCGCACCGTCGATATAACCAAGCCAACGTACAAGGTCGCGCGCGAATACATGATCCGGCTGGAGCGCGAGGACTTCGGGGATGACGACAAGCTCAGGCTGCTCGCCCAGGCAGCGTCGTCCAAGAATAAACTTTGCTCTTCCGACGAGTTCAAAAGCCGGTTTCAATATCTAACGACGGAACTTCGCGGCAGCCTTTAGATCGTATCAAAACTTGAACAGGGGGAATGATGGCAACGAAAGTCGCAATCAATGGATTCGGCCGGATCGGCAGATTGGTCTTACGGTCAATCCTGCAACGCTACAAAAAGGAGTTGTCGGTTGTCGCGGTGAACGACATGGCCGACCTCCACACCAACGCTCATCTGTTTCGTTACGACTCGAACTATGGGATCTATCCCGGCAAAGTGGAAACCGCGGATGGGATCATCAAGATCGACGGACGCAATATCGAAGTTCATAACCAAAAGGATCCGATGCGGTTGCCGTGGAAGCAACTGGGCGTCGATATTGCCATCGAATCGACCGGCGTCTTCACCGACGGGGCGCAGGTCAAAGCGCATCTGGACGCCGGCGCAAAGAAGGTCATCATTACGGCACCGGCGACTCACGAGGACATTACCCTGGTATTGGGGGTCAATGAATCCAAATATAATCCCCGCCAACATCACATTGTGTCCAATGCCTCGTGCACGACCAATTGTCTTGCCCCGGTGGTGAAGGTCCTGCACGACACGTTCGGCATCGAACGCGGCCTGATGACCACCACCCACTCCTATACTAATGATCAGCGTATTCTCGATCTGATGCACAAGGACCTGCGTCGCGCGCGCGCCGCCGCGGTGAATATCGTTCCGACCAGCACCGGTGCAGCAAAGGCCATCGGCCTGGTCATGCCGGAGTTGAAGGGAAAGCTTCACGGGCTGTCCCTGCGCGTGCCGACATCCACGGTATCGGTGGTCGATCTCGTCGTCGATTTGAAGAAATCAACCTCTGCCGATGACATCAACGCCGCGCTCAAGAAGGCCGCTACAGGAAAGATGGCCGATTACCTTGAGTACTCCGATGAGCCCTTGGTTTCCAGTGATTTTCGTGGTAATTCCGCTTCCTCGATCGTCGACGGATTATCGACGGTGGTGATCGAAGGAAAAATGGCTAAAGTACTTTCTTGGTATGATAACGAATGGGGCTATAGCTGCCGGGTCGCCGACTTGGCGATCTTTATGGCACAAAAGGGCTTAGGAGGCTGAAGACAATGCACGCTAAGGATATCATGACCCGGGACGTCATCACCGTGGGCCCGACGATTACCATAAAGAATTTGGCCATGATTCTTATCAAGAACCAGATCAGCGGCGCGCCGGTGGCGGGCAAGAACGGCAAGATCATCGGTGTCGTCTCCGAAGCCGACATCGTTGCCAAAAAAGGTAAAGATGTAAGAACGATCATGAGCACGAACATCATCAGCGTCACTGAAGAAACCCCCGTCGAAGAAATCGCCAAGCTGATGACGACGCATCGAATCAAACGGCTTCCGGTCATGCGCGGCGAAGACGTCGTCGGAATCGTCAGCCGGGCTGACATCGTCAGCGCCATCGCCTTGGGAAAACACGTCGCCATCCATACACCGGTTTACGATCTCTAATCCACCGCGGAAATCGCCTTGACTCTGCCGTCTTCTCACATGAGTTAAGGTGCTTTTAATCTTTTGATCGCTTTGATCCGGCCCATAAACGCGTCGCCATCAGATCCATGAAGACAATTCTCGAAACCAACCGCGTCAAACGGGCGAAGGCGAAAAGAGTATCGACTGGCGCTGAGGATTTGTTAGCATGACGATGACGCTACACGCCGGAAAGCACCCGTCACTACGGAGTTGCAGAGGAGAGATAATGGAACGTCATTATGATTATCAGAAGTGCGCTATTCTTTATGTCGACGACGAGGAACAATCGCTCAAATATTTTACCCGAGCTTTTCGGGACAAGTTCAGGATTCTAAGCGCCGTCAATGCCGCGGAGGGTTACTGCCTGTTAAAACAACATCGCGACGAGATTGCGCTGCTTATGATTGACCAAAGGATGCCCGGTGAAAAAGGAGTCGATTTTCTACAGCGATCCCGCCGATTACACCCGAACGCGATTCGTATTTTGACTACGGCATACTCCGATTTCGATGTGGCTATCGCCGCGGTCAACTCAGCCGGTATTTCCAACTACGTGACCAAGCCCTGGGATATTCCCGAGCTTGAAACGATCCTCACACGCGCTTGTGAGTTCTTTACCGCCCAGCGTGAGCGTGATCTTCTTGTTAAAGAAAAACTTTCGACGCAACAGAAAACCGACCCGGGAGATGAGTCCGGGGACCTACTGACGGTAGACCAGGTGGCCGATTATCTAAGTGTCAACAAGTTTACGGTTTATCGTCTGGTTGTTCAGAAGAAAATCCCCGCTTTCAAAGTGGGCAATCAATGGCGCTTTAAACAAGAAATAATAGACGCGTGGCTCATGGCCAAATCAAACATGCGGAAAACGAAATCAAGGTAACTCGCCAGAGCAAGGGTTTTGCACTAACCCCGACCTTCTTTTGTGTGACCTGAATCTGAACGGCTTGAACGTTTCGGAGGGATCAGCGTCTGATAAAGTGGAAGCGGAGCGTTTTCGCTCCGAATTCTTCTTCACCCGCTACGGTGATATCGAAAAACAGCCCTTCATCGCCACCGACTTCGCGACTGTACTCGACCGCAATTTGCATTCCTGCCGCATCCAATAAATAAGCGGATTACTCTTCTTAGGCTTAGTTTTTTCATTGTCCAGGTCCTATTTCAGGCGCCTAGCGCTCATGGGCCGGAATCGTTTTCCCGGGCGCAAAGATTGCGTGCTCCGCCCGCTCCCGTGCGCTGCGAGGGGACGGTGTGCTTGCCAATGCAAAGCTTCTTATGTAGATAAAGTGGCCATCGGGTAGTTAGTTACCAAGATCGAAAACACGTAACTCTATGGCTGCGGACAAATATTTACTAGTCAAGGGGATATCAGGGCTCGGTAATCGAATACAATGTGTTCTGACGGCGATCCTGTACGCACGCCTGTCGGAACGAAGATTGATTGTCGATTGGAGCGACCACTACTATTCGAACGACGGAACCAACGCATTCCATCATTTTTTCCAGTGTTCGATGTGCGACCCGAGCGATGAAATTCCCGCGACGGATTCTGTTGCCCCGGCAATCTGGCGAGGTCACCTGCGCGACTCTGCCTGGTCCATGAGGAGCCAGCGCGAAAGTACTAATCCTTCGGAAATATGGCGAGATTTCTCAATAGATTTAACGCGATTGGATTATCAAGAAGACGTTGCCGTGATGTGGACCTACAACGAGAAAGCTGACTTGCTCAGAAATCACTTTAAAGGCCGTTTCGAAGAATGGGCGAAGCTAAGCAACGCAGCGATACTAGGCAAATTACTTCGCGAAGACCTTCTACTCCAACCCCGAATAAGACAACGAATTAACGAATTCAAGGCCGCCAGTTTCGACAAGAAAACCGTTGGCGTGCATGTGCGCTATACGGACCATCGGACACGACTTTGGGCGGCACTTCACGGGCTCAAACGTCTGTTGAAACGCGAGCATTCCCTCCGCATTTTCCTTTCGACTGACAATGTTCAAATCAAGCGCATGTTCGAGAACAGCTACTCGCGGGTCGTAATGACTCCCCACTGGTTTCCGTCAAAACCTGGATTAGCGATACACACCGATCACGACCGGCCGGACCCGATAGAGAACGGTACCGAAGCTTTGGTAGATTTATACCTGCTTGCGGAATGTCACTATCTGATCATCGACACGAGTTCGAGTTTTGCTTATGTGGCTGCTCTCCTTACGAACGTGCCAGATTCGAATGTCTTCAATATTCGCCGAACCGGAAAACAACCAGCCAGACGTAGGAATATAACCCATGGGCTTATGTTGAAGACCGGTCTATTTTCTTGGGGATTAGAAATTTTAAGCGCGATTGTAAAATTATGGAGACGACAATTGAGGGCCAAAAATACAGGCTAATTTTTACGCGTTTAGCTTTGCCTCGGCTCAAACTCAAACTTCTGCGCATAATTTGACGGCTTAAGGTTGATCCTCAACCCGATGAACAAATTATTCAGACGCCATTATGAGAGGTTAAGTGAAGAACCACGTCCAGGTAAGTCATAACACGAGGAACAGCACTATTGGACTCCAATCTGGCGAAGTTGGAAAAACGGAGATAAATATTTCCGTGGTCGTCCCTTTTTACAATGCGGAAAAGCATATCGAGGAATGCATCAACGCTCTGCTCGCGCAAAGCTATCGTTGGGACCGGTACGAAATCATCATGGTCGATAACAACTCGACGGATAGATCCACCGCCATTGTCGGGAGATATCCCCGCATAAATCTCCTCTCAGAACAGAGACAGGGTGCTTATGCGGCGCGGAACCGGGGCGTTGGGGCATCGAGAGGAGCTATCATCGTCTTTACGGACGCAGACCGCGTGGCGTGTTCTGAGTGGCTGCAAGAGATTGCATCGGCAATGGGTGCCCCTGAAGTACGGCTCATTCAGGGTGGACGGCTTTATGCCGTGAAATCTCCCGCCTTGTCGATGTTGGAAAGCTACGACTCGGAAAGAGCTGCCTTCACCTTTTCTAGGAATACGAGAGAAATCTATTACGGCTATACGAACAACATGGCAGTGCGCCGTGAGGTATTCGACCGGTGTGGTCCTTTTCTTGAAGTGGCAAGGGGCGCGGATTCACTGTTCGTGCACCGCGTCATTGCCGAATATTCCTGTGAAAATGTTCGGTATTTGCGTAATGCTCGGATCCGTCATCTAGAGATTACAACCGTGCGGCAGTGGATGCGTAAACGCTTTATTTATGGAAGGAGTTTTCAGCGAAACTACAATCGGCGAAAAGGGTCCTTTAGACCTCTATCTGCTGCCGAAAGCTCCGCTATTTTTAAAGGAACCATTCGGCGAAGCAAGCATTCCCTTCTATATACTGTTTGTCTCACCGGACTGCTCTGGATTGGATCGCTTGTTTATATCTTGGGATGCTACAGCGGTAGACGAACGACAGGCATGCACAATTAACGTTTGTGGACATGATTTCCGAAATAACAAACAAGATACGTAAAGAAAACAAATATTTGAAGGCGAGATATTTCGTCTCAACGAAGTATAATCAATTTAAGACCATCCTAAACCGGATCATCCCGCTGGAAATTTCAACCGGTAAGGGTTGTATACGTGCTCTGATTGTAGATTTTGTTATTTTTTCATTTGGGCTGAGATTTTCGGCTTCCGTATTTGCGTTTTAAGCGACGATCTCGGACTGACCTTGGTCTTGGTATTCCCTTTTTCAGGACGAATCTCGTACTCGCGTTCTTCCTTGAGCATCTTGTAGATGATCCGAGCTAGGTGTCGTCCTAAGGCTCGAATCGCCTGGTTGTGTTTCTTTCCCTCGCTGCGTTTTTTCTCGTAGTATCTCTGCGACTCCGGCACATACTTTCGATGACGATCCACGGCGATCATCATCGCTGCTTTAGCTCGCGTGTTGACGTGCTTGGGAGCTTTAGTTCCCTGGTACTTTCCCGAGCTGTTGTCCAACGTGGACATCCCCAGGTACAGTGAGAGACTTCCTTCACTGCCAAATCGCTCGATGGTGCCGATCTCGCCGGCCAATTCTGAAGTACACACGGCACCAAACCCCGGCATCGATCGTAAAATCTTGGCGATCTTCGATCCTCTGGCAACCTCAGCGATCTTCGTTTCCAACCGTTTGATCTTCTCATCGAGTTCCAGACACCGCTTGGCATCTTCTTGGATCATCTCGCCGACCCACTCCACCTCTTGGCTAAAATGGGCGCGCTTCTGCCAGCCCTCAACTCGTTGACTAACCGGCGACGGCGCCGGGTTATTCGCTTGAGAATTTCGTTCTCTTTGGGCGTGCCGCTCACTTCTTGAAGCACTTCCTTGGCCAACGGCAGGTGATCGCTTAGCTGAAACAACTCCAACCCCTTGCGCGCATCGATCCGGTCGCTCTCCGGCTGCGCCAGGGAATATCTCCTTGAAGCGGGCAAACTTTAGATTGTTGAGGTTATAAAGCCGGTAACCGCGTTGACGGACCAGGCTGTCTAATGGCCGGGCATAGCCGTTGTAGCCTTCCATCGCTACCGCTACCGCACAGTTCGTTTTCTTCTGGTGCTTCTCGATGCGAGAAAAGAACTCTTGAAAACCCTCGGGCCGGTGATCGATCTCGAACTCTTCGAGCACCTCGCCGCTGGGTAGCCCCATCGCCACGCTGTGACGTCGATAGCCCACGTCCACACTGACTCTAAGTTCTACTGATTTTTCTTCTGACACGT
>JBBDNJ010000024.1:0-8143 GCA_040877705.1 Binatia bacterium
GGTAGAACTGGCTCTCGCCAGCGTGGGAAGGCTCCAACGATTCGCCGTCGCGCTTCTAGGACTGGGTCTTCTGGTAGGTTCCGGAATTATCGTATGGCTGAGCCGAAAAATCACCAGACCGATTCGAGAACTGCAAGAGGACGTAAAAACGATTCGCAGGGGAAATCTCGACCACCGGGCTGAAATCTGCACCGGTGACGAAGTGGAGGATCTGGCGGATGAATTCAACAAGATGACGGAAGTGTTGCGGAACTCCTACGCCACGCTGGAGGAAAAGGTCAAACAGCGGACACAGGAGGTGTCGGCGCTCTACGAAGTGACGACCGCGGTGAACGAATCCTTGGATTTGAATGCCATTCTCGAGGCGGTAATTGCTAAAATCACGGAGATTTTCGGCTTTGAATCCACACGGATTTTTCTTTTTCAGGACCAGAGTGAAGAATTGGAATTGCACGCGTCTTTTGCAGTTGACCCCGAACACTGGACCGGGGTGCGAACGTTCAAGCGCGGCCAGGGCGTCATCGGCCGCGTTGCCGAGTCAGGCGAGCCGATGATATTCGAAGATATCGGGACAGACTTGCGGTATGCGGCTCTCAGCATGAGTCGTGCAACGCGCAACGCTAAGCTGAGCTTTTTCGCGGTCTTTCCGATAAAAACTCAATCCCGTGTGTTTGGCGCCATACTTTTCAATGGACGAGCGCCGCGCAAACTGACCGCCGATGAAAGTCAATTGCTCACTTCCATGGCCGAGCATCTCGGTGTCGCCGTCGAAAAGGCGAGCTTGTTCCGGCAGGTGGAAAGCAGGTCTCAACAGCTATCCGTGCTGAACACAATTGGCGCGGCCGTTAGCCGGTCTCTCAACCTTGAAACGGTTCTCAAGGAAGCCGTCGATAAAATTTCAGAGACGCTCAGTTTCGACGCAGCCTGGATCTACGAGTTGGAGGCCGATGACGGCGCACTGCATTTGCGGGCACACACGGGTCTCAGCGGCGAGATGGCGGAGAGCATGGCCAAGCGTGCCGTCGATGTCGGCATCAGTGGACAGGTGATGAAAAGCGGCCAAGCGCTTGTCTTCGAGGATATGACGTCCGATGAGCGCTACCGCGAGCTGACAAGTGCAGGGAAGGTTGTTTCGTTAGGATTCCGGGCTGCAGGCGCTTTTCCGATCATGGTTAAAGAGACCATCGCCGGAACGTTGCATGTGGCTAACCGGACCAAGCGTCATTTCTCTCACGAGGAGAGGCAGCTCATTCAAGCCATCGCCCAGGAAATCGGGGTTGCTGTGGCGAATGCTAGCCTGTTTGCCGAGGTTAAAAAAACAACATCGGAGCTGAAAAAGACTAATCAGGAACTCCTGGATGCTACACGAGCCAAATCTGAGTTCATTTCAGCCATGTCTCATGAACTTCGCACTCCGCTGCACGTCATCATCGGCAACGCTGATCTAACCCACGACGGATTCTTCGGAGATCTCAACGCGGACCAGAAAGTTGCCATGCATAAGATTCTCCGCAACTCTCGAGTGCTTTTGAAAATGATTAACGACGTGCTGACGTTATCGCGGATTGAAGCTCGGAAAATGTCGCTTGAGGTGGCCACCGTAGAGGTGGAAGAAATCATTGAACATGCTCGAAACCAGGTCGAACAAATTAACCGAGACAGCCGCTTAGAGATTCGATGGGATATCGATGAAACGACGCCGCCTTTGGTCACGGATCCGATCAAGCTCGAAGAAATTTTGCAAAACCTTATCGCCAACGCCTTCAAGTTCACGCCGAAAGGACGCATCGAGGTACGGGTGCGCAATCTCCGCGATCAGGAGCGCGTCCAATTCAGCGTGGCGGATACCGGGATCGGCATCGACGCGGAAGATGTGCGAAGGATATTCAATGAATTCGAACAAATCAAAGAAGCTCATACAGGCCAATTCGATGGTGTGGGCCTGGGACTCAGCGTTGTGAAGAAATACCTGGAACTCATGAATGGTGAAATTTGGGTCGAGAGTCGACCCGGCCAAGGTTCCACCTTCACGTTTTCGGTTCCACATTCCGTTACGCTCCATTCCTCAGCTACTGCGAAGGCCCTGCACTCTTGACTTTCTCAGCCGTCCAAAGTTAGGAAAGATACAACACAATCATCAGCTGACGCGCGTCGGCGTTAGGAAGTACACTATGGATGGCGCTTTGACCGGAATTAGAATCATCGAAATCGCGAGTTATGTGACAGGGCCGTTTGCTTCTCAACTGTTAGCCGATATGGGCGCCGACGTCATCAAAATTGAAGAACCGAAGCGCGGCGACCCTTTTCGCGGCTGGGGTGAACGAAATTACTCGGCGACGTTTTGCAGCCTGAATAGAAACAAGAGAAGTCTGACCTTGGACCTGCGGCAGGACGAAGCGCGTGAGATCGTTCTTAAGCTCGCGGAATCCGATGTGCTGATCCAAAACTTTCGCCCCGGTGTGATGGAAAAGCGCGGGCTCGGCTATGAGGACCTCCGCAAAGTTAACCCTAAACTTGTCTACTGTTCCATCTCTGGTTTCGGCCCAAAGGGACCTTACCGGGACATGCCCGGTTATGACACCATCGGCCAGGCCAGAAGCGGCTTGCTGAGCCTGCTCACCGATGCCGGCAAACCTCAGGGAATGGGTATTTCCTTTTCGGATCATCTCACGGGGATGTATGCCTGCTACGGCGTTCTTGCCGCGCTGATGAACCGGATGCTGACTGGAAAAGGGCAGTTGGTCGAAACATCACTGCTCAGGGCGTCGATTTCCTTTATCGCGGAAAATGCCGCGCGCTATTTTGAAACTGGACATGTGCCACGGCGCAAACATAGGACGACCACCGCCGGCGTGTTCGCCTTTGTCGATCAAAAAAATCTGCCGTTTATTCTGCACATGTCTTCTCCCGATAAATTTTGGAATGCGCTCTTTAAGGTTGTCGGCAAGCCGGAATGGAGCACTGATGAGCGCTTCAATAATCGGCAGGGTCGTATTGCCAATTACGATCTCCTGTCAGAAGGTCTACAAGAAATCTTCAAGGGTGGCCAGCGCGAGGAATGGTTGCGGCAGCTGATCGCCAACGACGTGCCGGCGGCGCCGCTGAATACCTTGGACGAGGTGTTTGCCGACCCGCAGGTGCGCGAGTACGGCTTTCCCCAGGTGGTCACTCATCCTAAAATGGGCGAAATCAAAATGGTCGGCAACGCGGTCGACATGAGCCGCACGCCGCCGACGATGGACCGCCCGCCGCCGGTATTGGGCGAGCACGTCGATGATATTTTAAGTTCTCTGGGTTATGATGCGGGTGTTATTACGACTCTTAGATCCAAAGGAGTCGTCTGAGCGATCCCACCGCCTTATCGATATAGCCTCAAGAGCTACCTGCGGTAAATGTCGAACTCTCGTCAGGTGCCCTAATGCCTAAACGACATCCCACCTTGATTCCTCTTTCACAAGATCATCACCACGGCTTGGCGCTTGCCTTGCGGTGCCGCAAGCAGGGACTTGGACAAATCAAACCGATGGGCGCCGAGGGCCTGCGCGAGCGGGCGAGAGAGTTTCTCGGCTTGTATGCCCGTGATCTCACCTCACATTTTCGTGCTGAAGAGGAAATCTTATTTCCGCGCCTGCGCGCGCAGGCGCCTGATAGCGGACAGCTTATTGACGAACTGCTGCGCGATCACGAAACCATCCGTCGAGCCATTCCGAAGCTGGAGGCGAGCACATTGCTCGATAAACTGATTTTCGATCTAGGCGATCTTCTGGAGCGTCATATTCGCAGAGAAGAGCGTGAATTGTTTCCGCTCTTCGAGCAGCACGCCGGAGAAATGAACGCCGAAGAGATGGGCGCAAAAATCAATCAGATTCTTTCCACTCGGTCGAAGGAGTAGTGCGGGAACTGTCGCGCCGAATTGACCACAGTCTAATATCGAGCGCGCCGATTACTTTTCCGGCTGCATTAGTTTTAATAGCACATGCCGGCGGTTTTTGGTGTAGGGTCTCACTTGACTGGGCCAGCGACCGTCTTCGATAGCTTTATCCCAGGCCGCGCTGGTTAAAACCTCCGGGCTCTCCAACTCGTAAATGGCCGTGTAGGTGGGTTCATTGGCAATCTCGATGGTCTTGCGTTCGCCGCCGATATTCATCGTCAGATCGTTACGCCTATAACGTGTAATGCCAAGGACACCCGGCACCTTGCCTAAGTTCGGCACATGTTCCTTGTCGTAGACCTCGTTAAATATGGCATCGTGCTCCGGATCGACGTCCATGCTTGCGATCATCAAATATTTTGCTTTACCCGGCATTTTTGTGTCTCCTGTACAGTTGCAGTCGTGCGGTGACGTCTTACATACCTAAGAATTTACTGATGTCAGGGGCCGGAGATTTAATTTCGACGACGATGGATTCTTCGATCCCTTCCACGCCGTGGGCAACGCCCTGCGGATGCCGGCAGACATCGCCGGGTCCGACTATATAGACCTCTTTGCCGACCGTCATCTTAACCTTGCCTTTGACCACATAGGCCAGCGACTCATGCTCGTGCACGTGCAGAGGCGCGCCAACTCCGGGAGTGTAGTGAATCTCCAAAAGGGTCATTTCATCTCCCTTGATAAGCGGTTTGACCAGCAGGTCGCCATTCATCGGTTTGCCTTCGATAGACTTGACGACTAGTGCTTTGACGTCGGCGTTTTTTGATAAGATCATTCTGTGTTCCTCCTGTTTGACTGCGCATTGAAGTGTTTCCTGCTACCTATCAACAAAAACGATCGGAGTCCATCGAGGCGAGATCATACCAGCGTCGAGTGCTGAATATCGTGCTGGAGCGTCACCGGCAAATCGGTGCAGAGTCCAAAAGCTGGGGGGTGAAGTTCGACAGAAAACCTCAGCCGGGATATTGCAGTGCGAGTGATCTCCCATTCCGTCCTGCGGTAGACCTCGTAACTCGGACTCGGAATAGCCGCTCCCGAATCTCCGACAGTACCATTCGGTGTCGCAGAAATGACTCGTGAGAAATAATATCTTGCATGGGAGAGACATTTATGCACCCGGAGCAGTGGGCGCGCGATCTAAACCCAGCTGTCGCTCTTCGGTCGGCACTGAGCGCGTGCGCGAACCGCCGCAGATATTGAAGTGCTCACAGAAAGACTGAAGGCTTTTACAACACATGAGTTGTCGCGGATTCCAATTGTGCCCGTTGGGGACAAGGTCGCGGGTGTTCGGACCCCTCAGGCGGTGGGGCGCCGGCGTAAACCTCGCCGAGCGGGCTCGGTCTCACACCCATCACTAACCGTTATCCAAACTACGCCGAGAGCGATCCAGTTCCTCGGTTTTGAGTCCGAGCCTTCGCGCCTCCACGTAACAAGCGTGGCACACGGTCATGTCGAGCATTGTAACCCCTGCTTCTTCACTCATCACCCGATAAGCCTTGCCTGCGAGGGGACCTTCACAGTGGTCGCAAATTTGTGCGATTGCACTCATACGCAAGGAGAGAGCAAGCAACATGCCACAGTCAACTGCCAGTTAGCGCGTGAAATAGAGTTCGAGCGCGAAGGGAAACCCAGACACCCGAGGACCTTCACTCGGATACCGTTAGAACGAGGCAAGATTAGAGGATTGATCCAATCGCTTTCGGATTCCTCGCCCGCTGTGTGTCACACTGCCTTATAGGAGAGCCGCTTCATGTTCTGCGTATTCTTTCCCTCAATGCGAATGAGCCCGGTTGCGGCTACTCGCTTCGGTGAGTGCACGTCACCCTCGTTATAGATGTGCGCCATGCCCGGTTTCAGAGAATAGACTCCCGCACGCCGTACTTTTCCTGGCTTGCCTTCACCGGCCGGCTCGATGATATCCCAGTCGCTCATCTCCGTTTCGCCGAACGCCTGCCCATAGATCGCCCAGGAGCTACCGTGATCGTGAGGATTGGCTTCTCTCGCATCCCGGTTCAGGTGGGCGCATATGCAGAATCCCAGTTCCGGATCTTCGTATATCACCTGACGATCTGGCGTGCTGTCGTTGAGATAGGTGGCCAGGAATTTCTCGTCCTCGAGAACTTCTTGCACCAGATCGCGAACTTTAATTCGTCCCGCGGGACCAGGATCGGCTTTGAGAATCTGACGACACTCAGATGCAAATGTATCGAGGGTAAAAGTCATGGTCGGTTCTCCTTTTCTGAGGAATCTCTACTTTCTTTAACAAAACATCGAAACAGCCGTCAACCGGGAAAGGATGGCAATTTTACACGAGGAGCCGCACGCGCAAATACCTCGGCGCTTACTTAGCGGCTTTGAGTGCCCCCGGAGATTTCAATGTTGCAGGGTTTGTCATCCGACACCACTGTGTTCTTGTGACAGTTCAAAACATTCCAATCGTTGACATCGACCGGGCTCTTCAAACGTGTTGAATTATTTTTTGAAGATATTGAACGGGTTGAACCAAACCGGGTTCTGGAAAACAGATATACTCTGTGTTAATTTCATTCACTGCAAAATCTCTTCGTGTCGTCTGACAAAGCGCCCGTAGCTCAATTGGACAGAGCACCAGACTACGAATCTGGGGGTTGGGGGTTCAAATCCCTCCGGGCGCGCCAGTAAATCAAGGCGGTGCGGGCCGCGCGCGGTCCCGCAATCAACGCTCCAACCTATTCAAAAAGGAGGAGGCCCACCGTGGCGGAAAAGATTCTCGTTGTCGAAGATGAGTATTTAAGCCGCACTGTCATGAGTAAGTATCTTAGTGGTAAAGGTTATGAAGTCCGCCAAGCTGCGAATGGCGCAGAAGCGCTTGAGATACTTACCGAAGAGACCTTCAATCTTGTGATCACCGACTTTGTTATGCCGCACGTGGATGGACTTCGGCTCGTTGAATTAATCCACGCTAAGTGGGCACGGCTGCCGGTGATTTTGATGACAGGTTATCTATCTGCCCGCGCAGGAAACACAATTCTGGAAGGAATGGTGGCCGAGGTAATTACTAAGCCGATAGCGCTTCCTGAATTGCTAAAAAACATCAAGCGGATTCTGAAATCCATCTCCCGCTTTTAGAATCACTTTTCGCTCTTGACGAGGAGAGACCGCGAAGGCGCTTTTCAAGTACATCTAACAGCGAACGGCACACCTCTCGACTGCGCCGGTAAGCCGGTCGAGTTTAATCACAGTCCCGCCATCGTTGGAAATGTGCACCTCATAGCGAAATAACTGCACGACTAGGAGGAATAAGAACAATACCCCAAGTGCGATGAATATTTTCTTCATCATCGAGATTTTCAGACAAGCGAAAACGCCCTCAAAAAGTGGAGCGTTTTCAAAATTATTCTTATTCCTTATCCTTTTTAATTATGAGGGAAGGGCGGGAGGTGTCAAATTGAAGACTTTACCCAGCGCACATATTTTAAGCACGCTAACCACTTGTTTTCACGGCACTTTAGCATGATTCCTTCGCGAGGCAAGAATTGTTCTTGATTTTGTTGCCAGAAAACTTCAATCTGGAAAAAGAAAGCCCCGGAGGTAAGTCCAGGGCTTTTTTCGGCGGTGTAGGGAATCGGTAAACCCACCTCTCCTGCAAAGAAGGTCCATAGTCGGTTCGACTCCGACCACCGCCTTACACACCTTCGTAACTAGCTAAGTTTAACTATATCCGCTTATAGTCCTCGCTCAAGTCCACTGTCAACTGTTATTCACCATTTTTCACTTACTTCGCTGATTTTCGCCTATTATCGCGCATTTTCGATATTCAGTGAACATCTTTTTTGTGGTTCTTATTCCTTTTTCAGGAATGAGGAGGGGGCGGCGGGAGTTGTCAATTACGGAGTTGTGGTGTCTTCTCGACTATGGTATTTTCCCACTATTATAATTTTTGCTGTTCCCGGCAAAGTTGATGCGCCGATTGCGCATACTAACCTGAGGCCTTGAGCCACTAAAGAAGAGCGCGGATGAGCATGGGACGGCGTTGTGGAGGTGCGCTCATGGCTCGTCAGGATTCAGGCGATTTCTTCGTCCGTTCCAAGCGGTTTCTTCTCGAAACCGCGATCCTAATCATCTTCTGTTTTTCTTTACTCGATTATCTTTGGTACAAAGTGAATCCGTTTGTATTGAAGCGAGCTACAATTAAAAAGTGTGGAAATAGGAATTAGGTAGGCGTACCCTTTC
>JBBDNJ010000025.1:0-8128 GCA_040877705.1 Binatia bacterium
TGACTTGTTGGATCGACGGTTCACCATCCCAGGGACCGCTATCCGTTTCGGGTTGGATCCGGTTCTGGGGCTTATTCCCGGCATCGGAGATACCATTGCCAACCTCACCGGTTCCGCCATTCTGCTGATTGCCGCCCGCTATGGTCTCCCCAAAATTGTGTTAATGCGAATGGCTGTTAACATTGCGGTCAATACGATAATCGGCGCCATTCCTGTCTTCGGTGACATTTTCTCGATTTGGTTTCGCAGTAACGTTAAAAATGTTCATTTACTTGAACGATACGCCGTGACAGAAGACAGTCAGGCGGAGACCGGCGATTGGATCTTCGTCGCCGCTCTGATCGGCGGCCTTCTCTTACTGCTTGGCGGAATTATCGCGGCAATCGTTTGGCTTTTGAAAGCACTTATAAACGCCATCTAGCCGTCCACGTTTCATTTATGGATAAGTCTTATTTTTGAAATGCAGTCTTAACTTCAGGACGTATTTTCTTAGTAGCGTCACAAATCCTTAGCAAATTGAAGTCTAGACCCGTGGCATGCTCCTTGCGAATCTCTTCTAGAAACAAGCGAGGAGGTTTTATGAAAATTCTAGCTTTGATGTTCATTTCAGTATTGGTGATGGCGGGTTGCTCAAAAGATGGCGGCAATAGCGACCAGGTTGCGTCTAAATCTGCTGTCGAAGCGGACAACACCGGTAAAAATGTTCGAGACCGTGATGATGCTACAAAGACTCCGTTCGATCAGGGCGAAAACGAAGCGGATCGCACGATTACTCAAAATGTGCGGAAGTCGATCGTCGATGACGATAAACTCTCTACCAATGCACAGAACGTCAAGATTATTACCAACGGCGGCCAGGTGACCCTGCGCGGGCCGGTAAAGAGTGAAACGGAAAAAACCGAGATCGAAGCTAAAGCAAAGCAGGTAGCCGGGGTAAAAAACGTCGAGAACCAGCTTGAGGTGACCAATTAGCAAGGCTGAAAATTTTCGTGAGTAGGAGGAAATTAAGCGGAAGAAAGGCGTTACGCCGTACAAGAAGTCGATTTACGTAGTGAAACTATAACATTGAGGAGGTTATCATGGATGCATTGGAACTTTTGAAACAAGATCACAAAAAGGTAAAGGATTTGTTCGAGCAAGCAGAGGGCGGCGGTAATCCACAAAGCGTGTTCGAGAAGATCAAAACGGAGCTCGAGACTCATACGCACATCGAGGAAACCGTCTTTTATCCGGCCGTTAAAGAACATGAAGAGCTCAAAGATATGGTACTCGAATCCCTCGAAGAGCATAAGCAGGTCAAGACGCTGCTCCGAGAGATCGATAATCTGGTAGGCGATAGCGAAAAGTTCGAGCCCAAGCTCAAGGTATTGAAGGAAAATATCGAACATCACGCCGAAGAAGAGGAAGAAGGAAAGATGTTTCCTAAATTGCGCCAGCTGATGAAACGTGAGGAACTTGAACAGTTAGGTCAAGAGCTGGAAGCGGCCAAAAAGACCCAGCTAAAAAAAGCGAGCTGAGCTAGCGAACTACGACTGAACATCGCGCGGCGGCGAGGTTTTGCCACAGCAACCCAGCTTGGCAAAACCTTTC
Organism: Binatia bacterium; assembly: GCA_040877705.1. Classification (GTDB taxonomy): domain Bacteria; phylum Desulfobacterota; class Binatia; order UBA9968; family UBA9968; genus WHTF01. The sequence continues at coordinate 1,591 of JBBDNJ010000025.1, forward strand.
CGCCGTGAATTCGTTTGCAGCTTTAAGGTTTACACCGCTTCGGTGGCTTCTTCGGCGACTACGTAGCATCTCACTTAACATTCCCCATCAGCAACTCTCACTAGTGAATCTTTGCGCGCGCGCCCTATTGCCGCCTTGGAATGCGGGCGCTACTGAACGGGCAGCCCGCGCGTTGGAAAATTTGCCGGACGATTTCGACGCGCTGGTTAAAAGTCGCCGTCTTACGCAAATCGACGGCAGCAGGGGGCTGCGTCGGGCGTTTAGCCAAAGGTCTTGAAGTAGTACTTTACATTGTGGCGCCAGCCGATTACATCGCTGCGCTGCATTATCGGACCGGTTCAAGGGAGCACTACGCCGCTCTGGAAGATCTGGCATGCTCGAAAGGAATTTCCATTGGCGCGGACGGACTGAAGGGGCCCAAGGGTAAGCAGTTAAAAATTGCAAGTGAAGGCGATATCTACCGGCGATTGGGATTGAAGTATATAGCACCGGAGCTGCGCGAGAATGAAGGCGAGATCGAGGCTGCTTCCAACGGCAGCTTGCTCGACACAGTTCTCACCGAGGACATTCAAGGTATGGTCCATTGCCACACGACCTATTCCGATGGCCAAAACACGATTGAAGAAATGGCGCTCGCGGCCGAAGCGATGGGCATGAGGTATATAACTATTACCGATCACTCGCCGAATGCGTTCTATGCGGGGGGAGTCAAAATCGACCGCTTGAGGGCGCAGGGGGAGGAAATCGACCGGGTTCAAGAGCGCGTGCAGATCAAGCTCCTAAAAGGAACCGAATCGGACATTCTCGAAGATGGCTTGCTCGACTATCCTGACTACATTCTAGAAAAGTTCGATGTCATCATTGCCAGCATTCACGCGCGTTACAAGATGAGCGCCGATCAGATGACCGGGCGTTTGTTGCGCGTCATGAAGCTGCTATTTTTTAAAATTTGGGGACATCCGCTCGGCAGGTTGATTCAATCGCGGCCGCCGTTCGAGTGTCGCAGGGAGGAGGTACTGGACGGCGTCGCGACTTCGCGTGCGGCAATTGAAGTGAACGGCGATCCCGTCGACTGGACTTGGAACCCCACTGGATTCGCGCGGCGCGCCGGCGGGGAATTCGATTTGTCGTCTCCAGCGATGCTCACTCGATTAAAAATTTGCAGAATTTTTCCTACGGCGTGGCCATGGCGCGGCGCGGCTGGCTGATACGTAATGAGATCCTCAATACCCTGGCCGTTAAAGACTTTATGAAAGCTGTTCATCCATAAATCGCGTTTTTCTTATCTCGCCGGCAAATTGCAAAGGAGTGCGCGCGGAATGGATTCTTCGCCCGAAGGCGCGCTCGGAATTGGCCAAACGCCTGCGCAGTCCCGAAGGAGCGCCGCTCGGCGAAGTCTTCAGTTTTTTCAGCGCGCTCTATTTCCGCGGTAAGCTCGCCTATGCGCGCTCCTTTGCCCGGCCGCTGATACAGAACACGGGAGTCCTGATCATCACCCCGACTGCAGGTTTGCTGCCGGACCGCGCCATGGTCCGGCTGTCCCGACTGCGTGGTTTTAGCCGGGTGCCCATCAGCATGAAGAATCGACGTTATCGCTCCTCGCTGCTGCGCGCCGTCAGACAATTGGCGCTCGAGATTGGCCCGGATTGCGAAGTTATCTTACTGGGAAGTGTCGCCAGCGGAAAGTACTTGGATATCCTGAGCCGAGTATTCGGTGACCAGTTGCGGGTGCCGGCCGAATTTATCGGCCGGGGGGACATGAGCCGGGGCGCACTTTTGCTCCGCTGCGTCGAAGAACAGCGGGAACTTAACTACATTCCGGTTGCAATTATCCCGGCGCGCCGTCTACGTTCGTTAAAACACCCAGACGCCGCGTCGGAGACCGTGCAACCTAGTATTGACATTTTGCCGTGACTTGCTCCAGCTTCGCGTTTTAAAGCTATTTCTTTTTTTTCTTCTTGGCTGTAGACGAACGGGAACTCTTTGGCTTCGGCGATTTAGTACGTTTTTCCGATTGTTTGGCTTCTTTCCGGGCCGCTCCATTTCCCTCGTCCTCTTCCAGATCGTCTTCGTCCATCGCTGAAGCTTGGTCGAGGGTCATCGACAACAACCACTCGCGAACTTTTTCCAGGTGTTCCTGCTCCTCTTCGATTGCTTTGCCGCACAGCTCTTCAAGATCGTTTTGGCCCAGTTCGGCGGCCACTTCTTGCAGCAGTTGCCAGCCATCGTTATCGACGAGCTCGGCGTTTAGCATCGCTTGTAGTGTTTGCGAGAGGGTGGTGCGCGGATCGCCGACGATCTGGAGCACGCCATGCGACAATACTCCGGCGACATCCGCTGACGGTGTCTGCACGGTGGCGTCGCCGCCCAACTTGGTAATGGCCTTTTGCAGCAGTTTAAAATGCTCCAGTTCTTCCTCGCAGATATGCTGTAGTTCGTCGTGGGATGGGCCCGCGCCATCTTCGACGTTGAGCGACTCGTATTTCTGCAAGAATGCCTGGTAGAGTCGGGTGCCTTGCCTTTCGAATGCCAGCCGTTCACCTAGTTTGTCGAGCAGAAGGGCTAACCCCTCGTGTTGTCCTAAATTTTCACCGTCTTCGGAGACTTCCAGGACTACCGGCGGCGATCCGACCGGCAAAGCCTCCGCCAAATACTCGGCTCGAGCCGCCGCCATGTCCATGGCATCGCCCTCGGAACTCGGCGCCGTTTCTTTCGCCCCTTGTATCAATTCGGCGCTCAATTCGGGGTGGGTCATGATTCCGGTTCGATTGACGGGTATTTCCTGTTCCAATTGCGATTCTTTCAACTCATGCGGTTCCATTTGATGCCTCCAGGTTCTTAAATTAAGCGACTTTCTTTTTCAGCTTTTTAATGTCCGGAGTTTCTTCAGCCAGCTCAGTGCCGGGCTTCCACTTATAGCCGGCGGCGACCGTTTCCGATGGCGAGCCGTTTGAGTTCATCTGTTCGCGGTAAACCACCGAAGGAGAGTCGGCGCCTTCCTCATCTTTGTGAATAAATTTTGTCTGGCGCGCGCGTAAATCCACTTCTTCGCTTAGTGTCTTGCGAACGAATTCCCGGTGACTCTTATATTCGATCGGCTCCGGCAACGATTCGGGAATAAGCTCGGCGGGGTCACGCCTTTCGAATTTCTTGAATAGATCCACAACGTAGTGAAAATGTCCCAATTCATAGTCGAGAAAGCGTTGCCAAATCACCTTCACCCTTGGATTACTCTCATACTGCAGACAGCTGTAGTAGTTATAAATCTCGCCGGCCTCGTGCATCAGCCACTTCTCGAGCCACGTCTCCTCCGGATCGATGATCGATTCGTATTGCGTGACATGTTGTTCTTCAATAGAAGCGATTTCGGCGTAAAGTTGCCGGGCAATGGGATCGGCGAACATCGGGCCGATCGTCATGTAGTAATCATGGGTCTGATGCTCGCCCGCCATGATCGTCCCGGCATTGAGCTTGCTGATCGGCGCTGCCTTCTTGCGGTCATAGCATTCGCGTAAATCGTCTTCGGGCGCCCGGTGTTCCACGGAGGTAGGGCGGCCGGGTAAAATATCCGTATAACTTTGCAGAATGTTGTTAGCGTCACCGCCGGCGACCCGGTCCATCAAGGCGACAAAGCGATACATATGATCGAAATCCTCGAGCAGCCCGAAACGATAGACCTGCGCCAGATAGGGATCAGGCTCGTGCACTGCAACACTGGCGGTGATTTCTATGGCGACCTGCTCGAAGCCAATGGTGGTTTCCAGCGGGGACAGATCGGCAGGCAGTAACCAATTGATCAGCGTTTGTTGATGCTGCTCGATCCGGCGCACGCGCGCCAAGGCGAGCTGAAGCTCTTTATTCATGCGCGCGCAGGCATGTTGAAAGCGGAGAGCTTCGGATTCGATGCCGTTCATGAGGATGATTCTCACCCGCGTAAAAGCGTCACTGTCTAATTTGCTCGTCGGCACTTGGACGATGTCGCGCCAATCGAACTTCTGCTCGTCGAGAGCAACCCCTTTTTCTTTCATTAAATTTAGACCCACGGCATAAACTCCTTTCCAAACTCTTGCGCTGGTCATACGACCAGCCGGAAATCAGGCGACCATTCCAGACGAAAATGCAATTCAATCTGTTGTTAAAGTAATCTGAAGATGCCAGAAGCTTGTGCAATCGAAATGCCAAAGAAAAAGACTGCTACACCAAGTATTCCGTCTCTCCTTTGCAACATTGGCTTTCTAAATTGTTTCGAAGTTGGAAAGAAATAGTTGCTTAACTCGTGAAGGCCCCCACCTTGCGGTCTTGTCGAAGATGCGTCAGATTTTCTAGAGAAAGTTTGAGAGAAGGGAATTTGGACTTCATTGACAATTTCAACCGCACCGGTCATCGAGCTCCACTCCGTTTCAAAGAAATTCGGCGACCGCATGGCCGTCGACGGCCTGGACCTGGAGGTGCCCGCGGGCGTCTGTTTCGGCCTGCTTGGACCCAATGGTGCCGGCAAAACCACCACGCTGCGCATGATTTATGGCGTCACCCGTCCGACCAGCGGCACGATCCGGGTCTTCGGCATGGATGTCGGCCAGAGTCCCCGCGCCGTGCGCGCCCGGCTCGGGGTTACGTTGCAACAGAATGTGCTGATCGAGGCGTTGTCGCCCAAAGAAAACCTGTTCGTATTCGGGCGCTATCATCTGCTGCGTGAGCCGGAGCTTTCTCGGCGAGTCGAAGAATTGATCGATTTTCTCGAGCTTCGTTCTCACGCCGATGTTCCAGTGAAACGCCTTTCCGGAGGATTTCAGCGCCGTCTTGCGATTGCCTTATCGCTGGTGAACGGTCCGGAACTGTTGATTTTGGACGAACCCACCACAGGACTCGATCCGGCAGTGCGCCTCGCCTTGTGGTCGCGTATTCGCAATCTGCGCGCCGCCGGAACTACGGTGCTGGTCACGACCCACTATATGGATGAGGCGCAGCGTCTGTGCGACCGCGTCGCCGTAGTGTCCGCCGGAAAAGTCATTCGCGCCGGCGACCCCGCAAGCCTGATCGCCGCCCTGGCCGCGGAAACCATCGAATTCGATTGTTCCATCGAAGAGGAAGCGGCGCTGCTGAACGGCTTTGCCGAACACGCGCGCCGGCTGCGAATCGGCCAGCGTCTCATCATTTACCTCGCGGACACGACGGGACTCATCGATCATATTCGTCGCAGCGACCAGGGCGATCGCCGTCCGATCATCGTCCGACCGACTAACCTGGAAGATGTTTATCTGTCATTAACCGGAACCAGTCTGGAGGGGGACGCATAAACTTTTCACCTGCTTACGCGCTTGCGGTTTGGCGCCGCAATGCCGCCATGTACCGGCGGACCTGGAAATGGAACCTGTTGCCGAATTTTTTCGAGCCGGTTTTTTATCTTTTTTCCCTCGGTATCGGCGTCGGCGCCTATATCTCAGGGATGCAGGGACTTTCGTACATTGCGTTTATCGCGCCGGGATTGGTTTGTGTCGCGGCGATGAACGGCGCGAGTTACGAAGTGACCTACAATATCTTTGTGCGGCTGACGTTTGAAAAAGCCTACGACGCGATGCTGACGACTCCCATCGAGCCTGACGACATTCTTGGCGGCGAAGTGTTATGGGCGGTGACCCGCGCGTGCATTTACGGCGGTTGCTTTTTTTTCGTGCTGGCGCTTTTTGGCTTGACCCCGCTGCCGTCGTCTTTATGGGCGCTTTTGGTTATACCGCTCACCGGACTGCTGTTTGCCGCCATCGGCATTACGTTTTCCCTGCGCATTCCGAATATCGATTCGTTCAGCTTTTACTTCACCCTGTTCCTCACACCTCTGTTTCTGTTTTCGGACGTATTTTTTCCGCTTCGAGAGAGACTGTCTCCCGCTTGGTTGTGGGTGGCCGAGGCCCTGCCGCTGCTGCACCCGGTGCGGTTGGCTCGCGCCGCCTTTAGTGGTCAATTCTCTCTAGTTGTGCTGTGGGACGTCGGCTATTCGCTCGGCCTATCCTGCTTGCTGCTCATCTGGGCTCGCCGCAGCGTGCGCCGGCGTCTGACAAATTAGCGAATGAAGAAAGGATGAAGCAGTGAAGGGTGAGAGTTATTTATGAGTTGCCGGCGCGACGCATTCCGGCGATCAGCCGCGCCAGTCCAACAAGAGTAATGGCGCCAAGAACAGCGGTCGCATAACTACTAAATGCGCTGCCTTTGCCAATGACAGCCCAAAAAAACAGATAATCTCCAATCGAGGCGCCGATGATGCCATAGATTATGTCGAGCAATTGGCGATGTCCGGATATCGAGGCTCTGCCGTAGCCTTCGTCGTCGGCCAGTTTTCCCGTCAACCAGCCGGCAAGCGCTCCTAATAAGATCCGAATGATCACATACATGCCAAGTCTCCTTGGCTATTTCTAGCCGGAACAGCAAATGATTTGTTTTTCGATGCAACGAACTTTGAAGCGCATAAAATGCTAGCGGCGACCTTCGGAGAGCCGTTGTCAAATAGTGGGTAAAGGGATTAGGCGGCGACCCTGACTTCCTT
>JBBDNJ010000026.1:0-8113 GCA_040877705.1 Binatia bacterium
GCATGGGCAGGAAGTCGACTTCCGGTCGACAGGTTTGAAGCCCTCGGCTTGGAGCCGAGGGAGATTCAGTTTTCTCTACGAAAAAGCACACAAAAAGGGAAGGACGAGTGGTCATGCAGCCGCCGCGGCCAATCTATTAGACGAACAAAAACACTTGGAGCAGGAGCCAACAGTGTAGAGTCTGGCGGAATACCGATTGAATGATCTTGCGGAACGTCCCGTGGCGGAATTATCTATTTAAGCCAGCCCAATACGAAGCATAGCGAGTGGACTTGTTGTGAGAGTCAGACAGAGATGACATTACAAATTTGGTTGCCCCACTACGACTTTGTTGCCAGAGTCGTCTAAGACAAAGCGTTCCCCTTCCAAATTCTCGAAGATCGCGCGCCCGTCTGATCGAATCCTTGTGATCCATACCTTCAGTTCCGGCTCGGTCCGGTTCCGCGCAGGGTCGGATCGATGCCGTTCGGCGGACGTTGGTTGTGCAACTTTATTATTATTTGTGTCTATTTTGGCATACGATGTGGCTGGCCGACTGCTTTTTGCGTTTGTTAATGTCGCTGCTTGTTTCACCGGGGTGCGCTGGGGTGGCTGATTCACCTGGGTATAAATGGTTTCGCGATTCTGTTTCCGATAATCTCGCAGACGCGCTTTCGGCTCAGTCTTAGCTAAGCTGCTCGATGCGATATGCTGTTCGTGATCGTTAGTTGCATCACCATAAGGCCACGGACGTCCCAAAGCGATGTGCTGATTTCGCAATCTTTGGATCATCTGGGTTTTAGAATCGAAACTTAACCCCGCGTAAGTCCCTCGATGACAGTGATAGTATTTGTGGTCCTCATCGTAATGGCAACCGTATAAATCGAGCCAGCCATCATGGGCCGGCAAAACTGCCGGCAAAAACAACGGGCTAGCGCTAGCAAGAGTAAAAAAGAGAGTCAGTAAACGCATGTACATTATAAACTCCTGTCCGCAGAGTGATTGGAGGAGATGTGTCGCTAAAAACCATAGTTGGGGGTTAGAATAGTATTTGCATTCCTTGCATACGCCTGCATCGCAATGCATACCTCGTTCCACACGGAGGAAAGTATTTTTTGGCCGATCTTGAGGAAGTTTCAGGCATGTTTCCGCCAGAGCTGTCAGACCTTCATGCCACCTTTGACATAAGTGACATTTGCGCGCCAATTTGCGCGGGGCTGGGGCAAAGCTCTTCAGCATGCTGCGGTGGGGTTAGAGCATCGCGAACTGGGCGAGCACGAACGAGGATCATCATTGAGCCGACCGATGCCATTGTCGGCGTGCTCGATATTCGCTCTAGAAGATGGGTTACTCCAAGGGATGGGTGGAGGTGGCCTGTGAACCTAACCGCAATTCAATCTGTCGACGCAATGCTCGAATCAATGAACGTGCTAAGACAGCGACGATAATCACAGCGGCAAAAAGCCCCAATGTAATCGGCCAGACAAACAAAAAGAGGGCCTGATAAATGTCTCGTTCAACCGCATCTGCCCAGATTCCTATGTGCGCGCTTCCGAGCTGTCCATCGAGAATTGGCTCGCGATTTTCGTAAACGGGCTTTCCTTCTAGCGTGAGTTCTCGCCGAGTAACTTGACGGTCCTGATCGGAAGTGAGTTCTTCCTGAAGCTCAGGGGAGAGAGTTGCTAAGCTATGGGCGATCACTTTTCCCTCGCGGTCTCGAATAAAAACGTAGGCAACTCTGTTCAAGCGAGCGTACTTTGTCACTGTTGTTTTGAGCTGGAGCACATTTTCACTGGCGAGGTAACTTGCGACTGCATCGCTCAAATTAGTAGTGATGATGGCGGCATTCTCATTCATTTGGGTCCGCAGCACCCGGCCCACGAGCTGATTTACAATGACCATAAAAAGAAGCCCAAGAACCACTGACATAATCTTCCACTCGACGCTTATACCCTGCCATGAAAGACTGAGAGCGCTTATCGTTTCGGCTTTTTTCCCTGCTTTTATCAGTGCATCATATACGCTGCTCATAGCATCACCGACGGTTAATTCGATCTACCCGCTTACCTGGTGCCGTCCGGATGGTCAGCGAGGACAAGCCATTCGTTCCTTAGGCCCGTTAGCCAAGTTTGATGAGCCTCCTCGAGGGTTTTCAAATCGTCAATTGCAACCCGATGCAGCAAGAGATCGTCCGAAACCCTTTTGGGTGTAATCGTAACTTGATAGCCTTTGTTCCTTAAACGTCCGGCATATTCACCGGCTCCTGTTAGGCTGTGAAACGATGCCACGATGAGATGATATGACCCGTCGGATTGCTTGCGTAGCAATGTTTCTGGCGTTAAGGAGGGCAGTAAAAGAGCCCGCCCTGCGGGCACTCGACCGAGACTCTTGATCTGGGGGTTGAACTCTTTGATGAGATCCATGCCGAGGGCAGCGTTAGTTCCATAGGTATCACTGGCAATTTTGTAGATGCTGGAGCCACGCGGAATTATGACTCTCTGCTCCTTATGTTCAAAATTGGCTTCTGCATTGGCTTTTGCCGGGACAGCATGCTGATGAGTCATAAACAGAACCCATTGGTTTAGATTATGCTTGGCGATTTCGAGGCCTTTCCCGGCAGTGGTGAGGAAGTTTCGGGGATCGATTAGCGATGCTACGGCGACAATACCGAAGACGACTAGGAAGGTCTCAACTCCAACGTTTACCATGCGCCTCAGTTTGTGCTGGGGAACTTGGTTTGCTGCTTCACGGATGGATCTTTCCGGTTCGGTTTTAGACACGAAAACACCAGGAGTGCTTTCCGCCTGAGTGATCTTTACTTCCGATCCTAACCTGAGATCGCGGGCCACTTCGTGGATGATATCTGCAGAAACAATTTTTTGAGATCGTCCGAAGGCACAGAGCAGGGCATTATCACAGATGATGTTCACCAGCCGGGGAATCCCCTTCGAATAGGACGTCATCTGTCGAAAGGCATCCGGATAAAACAGATCCTTACCCTTGTACCCAGCAGCCCGAAGCCGAAAATCAATATAGGGACCCACCTCCCCGTTTTTGAGGGGAATGAGCCGGCATTGAAGGGCCACCCGCTGCTTAAGCTGCCGGAGACTAGGTCGGTCCAGTTTTGCGTGAAGCTCAGGTTGACCCATCAACACAATTTGGATCAGCTTTTCCTGATCGGTTTCGACATTGGAGAGAAGTCGGAGACCTTCGAGAGCCTCATCGCTTAGGTTTTGAGCTTCGTCCACCAGCACCGCCACAATGTGGCCCTGCTTGAGCTGCGTGATTAAATAGTCGTTCAGCTGCTGAAGCAGCACGACCTTGTTGTTGGATTCGTTGGGAGTTAAGCCCAGATCGTAAAGGATTACTTGGAGCAGTTCGGTGAAATTTAAATACGTGTTAAAAACAAAGACCGTCTGTATGGTCCCCTCCAAGTTGTGCATCATCAGTTTACGCAGTAGGGTGGTTTTTCCTGTCCCCACCTCGCCGGTAATAACGATGAAGCCCTTCTTGGCCTCGATCCCATACCGCAGATTGGCGTAGGCTTCCTGGTAAACCGGATTGGTGTAAAAGAAATTCGGATCAGGGGTAACGCTGAAAGGGGAGACTGAAAATCCAAAGTAGCTGTTGTACATCGTACCTAGACCCTCCTCGCACTAGCTAATGCAGTCTTAGGCTTGCCGAGCAGGAGGACCGAATCTCCTCCGTCGACTTTACTCACAGCTTCGGAGTCGAGTGATGCACTGATGTGGAAGTTGTTCGCCCACCCAATCGAAAACGGAACACTTCGTCATAGGACCGCTTATAATCGCTGCAAGGTCGCCTTGTCAAGAATGTTCTTTTGCCCAATATTGTACATTCTGATTGATATCCTTACATTATGAATGATACCCGTAGCGAACTGCAGGATGCAGGCAGAGTTGAAGGGATCTAGTGTTGCAATCACGCATGGGCCAATTGCGTGTTCAAACCCTTGGGCGTTGCAAGAGTGTAGACTGCGCGCTTTCATCCCGGGGTGAGAGTTTTCCTGAGTTATTACGGCAGTAATGGATTGAATTGCAAATGCAAACTATTCGGAGTCGCGGCGCGACGGTTTTTACAGACGACTTTCCAATGTGACGTTCTACCTAAAGGATCAAGCAATGTTATTTTCGAAACGACAAGATATTGTCATGGTTTTATTTGCCGCTGTCGTCGCAAGTCTATTGGCGCGTCCGAGTTGGGCTGATCTGCAAGAGTATGTTCGCAAGCCGGAGGCTGAGTTCGGTTGGAAACTGAAAAGCAAAATCGACGATGAGCAGTCCGGGCATCGGATTTATGACCTCCTTTTCGTGTCACAGAGTTGGCAGGAGAATAAATGGGAGCACCAGCTGCAAGTTTACCGGCCTCGAGACGTGACGCCGAACTCGACCATGTTCTTGTGGGTCACGGGCGGCTCGGCGAGGCCTGCCAGTGTTGCGTTGGGGATGGAGCTGGCGCGGAAGATAAGAGCCCCAGTGGCCTTTCTTTATCACATTCCGAATCAGCCGCTTCTCGAAAGTAATCTCCGCGAAGACGATTTGATCGCCGAGACATTTGTTCGTTATCTCCGGACCAAAGATGAAAACTGGCCGCTGCTTTTTCCGATGGTCAAGAGCGTCGTCAAAGCGATGGATGTTTTGCAAATGTTCGGCAAAAAGGAATGGGACAAGCCGATTGATAAATTCATCGTCTCCGGCGCGTCAAAGCGTGGCTGGACCACCTGGCTTACGGCTGCCATCGACCCGCGCGTCGGCGCAATCGCGCCGGTGGTTATCGATACACTCAACATGCGCGCGCAGATGCCGCGCCAACTCAAAGCCTTTGGCGCCTACAGCTCCCGGCTGGCGCCGTACAGCAGCCGCGGACTGTTGCCGATACCTGAAACTCCGGAAGGCCGGCGCCTCTTGAGCATGGTCGATCCCTGGGCGTATCGCGACAGACTGATCATGCCTAAGTTGATCATTAACGGAACCAACGACTTCTACTGGGCAACGGACGCGCTCAATCTTTATTGGAATGGGATCCCTGATAATAAATGGGTGCTTTATATTCCCAACGCGGGCCATGACTTGAAAAGACAAGACAGACCTCAGCCGGATCAGTTTAGCCAGTTCATTGACGCGCTTGCCGCTTTCTCGCGGCATCAAATCAGCGGCACATCCATGCCGAATTTCACGTGGAAGCATGAAAGCGTAAACGGCAAGCTGCGCCTGACCATCGACGCGACGCCCGCGCCTAAAGACGCAAGGCTCTGGGTTGCGCAGACGGCGACGGCGGATTTCCGTGCCGCTAAGTGGAGCGAGCAGTCTGTGAGCTTTGCAAACAGCAGGGTCGTCGGTGAAGTCATTCCGCCTGAGAAAGGTTATCTGGCTTTTTTCGGCGAGCTGGATTATGAGATCGACGGACTGAAATACCAGCTCTCTACTCAGGTGCGGACGACTCAGTAAAGTTGGATCTCAAACGCCTCTCTTGTCGCACTATGCTGGACAATACCGGATGGTGATAATCGGAATTTCGCCATTACCAAGATTGTAGCTTTCTGCGATGCGCGCCGGCGTCCTGCTGGCGGCCATTCTCGTTCGGTTCAATTCTTTCGCGGTCAGGGCGTGCAATTTAAGTACGATTGAACGGTTTGTCAAGTGAGTTGACACTGTCGGATACCGTGGTTAACTTTCTGACAATGCTGTTACAAACTAAAAGGAGGAGTTCTATGCAACTAGTAAGATGGGAACCAATTGATGGTTTGAACAAAGTTCAGTCACGGATAAACGACTTATTCGACGACAGCTTTGGCCGCTCATGGGCCAATGGCACTACGAGGAGTGAAGGTTGGTATCCGGCCGTGGATATTTTGGAAAGCAAGGAGGCTTATCTACTTCGCGCCGAGCTTCCTGGGATGACGAAGGAGGATTTTAATCTCGAAGTCAAAGACGGAACACTTACGCTTACGGGCGAACGGAAGGCTGTTAAGCCGGCCGATGGCGTCGAGTATCGCAGTGTAGAACGGGTTAATGGAAAGTTCGTGAGATCCTTTACTCTTCCTGAAACCGTAAAACACGACGGCATTCAAGCCACCTACAAAGACGGTATACTCGAGATACACATTCCTAAAGCCGAAGAGGCCAAACCGCGGCAGATCGATATCACCGTGCAGTGATTCGATGCAAACGTCCAGCGACAAAAAGGGAGAGGCGCATCGCCTCTCCCTTTTTTTGGTCGTTCCAGCACAAGTATTTTCCTCGCCATCCGCCGTCACCTAGGTGGAGGCATTGTTCCCTCTTGCTTAATCAAGCCAATTATCCGCGGCGCCGCCTGTAAGCGGCAACGTTTCACGAAGGATTAAACGAGCGACATTTTCTTGTTAAGATCTTCTTCTAGTCATAATGAATTCGGAGTCAATCGAAGAGTTACTGAGTCGATCCGGCAGTGGCTGCGGACAGTGGGTTGCCGACGGCGCCTTCGATGGCGAAGTAACGGAAGCGAATTCATGGTTCGTCTGCACTCAAGGATTGTTATTAAAAGACAGTTACAGGATCAATCTATTTGTTCGAAGAGGGTTTCGGCATGAAAATAGGACTTCAAATATCGTCTTTTACTTGGCCAGGCGGCTCGGACCGGTTCGGCTCGACTCTGGCCCGCGTCGGCCAGGCAGCGGAGGAAGCAGGATTTGCAAGCCTCTGGGTTATGGACCATTTCTTTCAGATCGAAATGATCGGCAAGCCCGAAGAGCCGATGCTAGAGGGCTACAGCGCGCTTAGTTTTCTGGCCGCCATAACCAAGCGGGTCCGCCTCGGCACGCTCGTCTCCGGAGTGATCTATCGTTATCCCGGCACTCTGATTAAAACTGTCACGACGCTCGATGTGCTTTCCGGAGGGCGCGCCTATTTCGGCGTTGGGGCCGCATGGTATGAACGTGAGGCGGCTGGGCTCGGGATTCCGTTTCCGCCCTTGAAGGAACGTTTCGAACGGCTGGAGGAAACACTGCAGATCGCCTTGCAGATGTGGTCGGGAAGTGTGGCTGCGTATACCGGCAAGCATTACCGGCTGGCGGAGACGCTCAACTCGCCTCAGCCGGTCTCGAAGCCGCATCCGCCTATTTTGATCGGCGGGGTGGGTGAGAAAAGGACACTGCCGCTGGTCGCAAAATATGCCGATGCGTGTAACCTCTATGCGTTTGAGAATTTGGCTGTTGTCCGCGCCAAGCTCGAAGTTCTTCGGCGGCACTGCGACGCGATCGGCCGCCCTTACGACGCCATCGAACGGACCGCGATCGGCAGTCTCGATCTGCGCAAGAACGGAATGAGCGCGCGGCAAGCGATCGATTATTGCCGCAGTGTCAGTGATGCCGGCATCCAGCATTTGATGGTCAGCCTGCCGGGAGATTACGAGATCACACCGATCGAGCTAATGGGGAAGGAAATCATTCCTGCGGTGGCGGATTTGTGACGCTCGAGCAGCAACATACCGAGCTAGGGAAAACTGGTTGCCGGCTCGCTGCGCTTTGCTTTACTTTTTCGAAAACCTTGGCATCCAGTTTCGAGCGGGGTGGACCCGTGCTGAGAACACCCATCGGTCGACTTCGAGTAATCGGTCTAATCGAGGGCGTGTCGTTCCTCTTGCTCCTGGGAGTAGCGATGCCGCTAAAGTACTTTGCCGGTCTGCCAACCGCGGTCACTGTGGTGGGCTGGCTCCATGGGATCTTATTTATAGGATTCTTTATCGTGTTGATGCTGGCGCGGGAGAGCATGCAGTGGGGACTTCGGTGGACGGGCATTGTTCTACTCGCGGCGCTGCTTCCACTCGGTCCGTTCGTTATCGATGGCCGCCTGCGAACAGAAGACGAAGCTGACCAAAGCAAGCGGCCAGTTTCAAAATAAAATATGACTCAGGCAACGAATTCTATTTATCAAAACCCCACTTTAAGAAGGAGATTTAGTGCTATCTCGGATCACTATCACGGCGCTCAAGTTTTTCGATAAACAAGGCGAGCCAGACAAATGATGAGCAGGCGCCTCGCGTTCATAAACGGCAAGGCGTGAGACAATCGCGTATCGAGTCATCGCTGCGATTTTATTGCCATGCCGTTATTTTCTTGTGCAGGCACGCGGCCGTC
>JBBDNJ010000027.1:0-8048 GCA_040877705.1 Binatia bacterium
CAGGCGGGATTCGATCATTTTGGTTTTGAGGTAGAGGATGTCGAAACGGTTTTCGCAAGGTTAAAAGAAAACTACCCGAAGGTTAAAGTCTTGAAGCGCCCGGGCAACCGTCCCTTCGCGGGCATCAGCCTGCACGATCCGGCCGGGAATGTTTTCGATCTGTCGCAAAAAGGAATGGAGAATCGACGTGATCTCTATGTCGATGGCGACGAAGCCATGCCACGGCGCGTCAGTCATATCGCCTTGCGCGTTTTAGAGCCGGATATGATCGCCGAGTTCTATCGCACGGTGTTTGAGCTCATGGAATTGGAAAAACCATCCGACGATCCCAATCACTACCTCTCCGACGGCCAAGTGACCTTAGCCATCTTCCCCTGGCAGATCACGGACTTCGAAGGCTCCGGAATCGAACGGCCGGCTCTGGACCACATCGGATTTAAAGTGGAAAGCCTATCGGCGTTCAAAGCCGATTTGGACAAGTACCACACCGCCAATCCGGCCGCAGACGATCGTCCGGAAAAAAATCCCGAGAGAGACGTGAGACGAAATCTGTTTGCGAAGTGCTGCTTCGGACAATTTCAAATGGCCGATCCCGACGGTGTGCTCATCGATGTTTCAGAAAAGTAATTCCAAGCACTGCTAATTTAATAGGTCATGATGGGGTCGCCTGCGGCGGCTCCATCGACCCACACCGAGACCGGCTGCAATCGCGGCCAAGAAAGATCCTATCGCCGGCATCATCGCCGAGAGCGGCGGCTCGACGCCGGTTACGGCGACAACTTGTTCCGCGTGAGGTGACTTACCATCGGGCGTTTTCGCGTTTGCCGTTACCCGGTATTCGGCGCCGTCGGTAAAATGGAAGCTCATAGCGTACTCGCCTTCAACTGGAATCCTATCGACGGCAAACACTGTAAGTCCCTTCTCTACGTGCGTAATCGCCAATGATAGAACCGCGCTGCGCTTTGCGCTAGCTCCATTTGCGTCCAGCCTCCAGTGGATGCGGGCCGGCTTTCCGACCGTTGGCGCATCGATGTCCAGGCGCGCGAGACGGCGATCGTCCTCTGCTGCTTGCGCCATCGCCCATCTTCCGGGCAAGATGAACGAGGCAATCACAACAAGTAACAAGATCGCATGTACCGCCCCTTTGCTATGGCGCGCTGGCGGGGTAAAGATCCTGCCCGCTACGAAACCGACTCCGAAAAGCCCGAGAGTGAAGCTACCGAGTATGAGCCACTTGGTTCCGTGCTCACGAATTCTAAACTCGAAAGTCTTACTAATTTTAGTTCCAGCGGCCGTCACAACCTCGACGTCGAGCCGATACTCGCCGCGTATCGGGAAAAGATACTTCCACTCCGCTTTTCCCGCCTTGAGCGGGATGCGCATCTCGACCAATTCGGTGCCCTCTACCAATGGAAAATCCGTCGAGAAAAAGCCACCGGACTGCGGCGCTTCCAGCCGAATGTTCACCCAACCACCGGCCAACGGCGTACCGTCAGCCGCGGTGGCCAGTAGCGAAAGAGATGCAGGTTCGGAAAATGGCCGCAAGCGCTCCGGAAGTGGCGCAGTTTCAAAATAGAGATTGATCTCGTCGGCCGAGATCGAAGCACCGAGGAGTAGCGAGATAACAAGAGAACCGACTGCGAAGAGCTTCTTCAGTGACAAGGAACCACGGCTAATGCATGGCGCACGTTGTGCATCGTGTCATGAACCGCCGGATAGTGGGCAGCAAGAGCAATCCAGAGAATCGTCCCCGATAATAACAACAACATACCTGACTTGATGAAGAACAAGACCGGTTCCGGAAGCACCCACCCCAACCATACAGCAACTGCTTTATCCATGTTTACTCTCTCCCATTCGAAGTCGCTCGCATTTTCATACTAACCGCCAACCGATGTCAAGCGCACCCTTCCCTTAACTAGCCTTGTAAGCAAATAATGCAACGTATAATATCCGCAAAAATCTTCAGCAACACGAAAATCAACGATCCTGAAACGGACCCGATTCGGAGCGCTCATGCACTTTGGCGTCTTTGACCACTTAGACCGCAACGACTTACCCTTGAGCCAGTACTATGAGACACGATTAAAGATCGTCGAAGCATACGATCAGTCGGGCTTTTATGCTTATCATATCGCCGAACATCATTCGACCCCGCTGGGGATGGCGCCGGCGCCGAGCGTCTTCCTTTCCGCCGTCGCCCAACGCACGCAGCGACTTCGATTCGGACCTCTGGTCTACGCCCTGCCGCTTTATCATCCGATCCGCTTGATCGAAGAGATTTGCATGCTCGATCAGATAAGCGGCGGCCGGCTCGACATTGGCTTTGGTCGAGGAGCTTCGCAGATCGAGGCCGCGATGTACGGTAACGACCCGGCAAAGGCCGAGCTCATGTACGTCGAAGGATTAGAGCTCATTATGCGCGGTCTTACGCAAAAAACCCTCAGCTTTCAAGGCGACTTCTATTCTTTCGACGATGTGCCGATGGAGCTCGAACCGCTGCAAAAGCCGCATCCGCCGGTGTGGTATGGCGTGCACTCACCGATTAGCGCCGAACGAGCCGCGCGCCAGGGGCTGCATATCGTCAGCCTCGACCCGGCCGATAAAACACGGACATTCACTGATCGATATCGCGAAGTCAGGCGCGACGCGGAGAAAGAAAACCGCATAGAGGCGATGATCGGCCTGGGTCGCTTCATTGTCGTCGCCGATACCGACAAAGAGGCGGTCCAAATCGCGCGTCGCGCTTATCCTAGATGGCACCGGAGTTTTAATTATTTGTTCCACCTGCGCGGCGGCAAAGGACCGGTCCATCAGAGGCCCGCCGATTTGGAGACACTCGTTAAAATCGGCCAGGGTATTGCCGGCGCCCCGGAAACTGTGACGGAATTCCTCAAGGCCCAGATGACGGAAGCCGGCACCAACTATTTAGTCGGTCAATTTGCCTTCGGCGATCTCTCACTTACCGAAACACTGCACTCTTTGGAACTCTTCACCCGCCGTGTCATGCCTGAGTTGCGCAGCATTGACTAAACACAACGCGGCAAGAGATCGAGCTCCGTGCTGTGCCGCGACCTGCTTACTTCAAATTTTTCTCAAGAAATTGCGAGGTACGCTGCCAAGCCAGATCGGCGGCCGCCTTATTGTAGTTCTGGCCTTTCTCGTTACTGGACTGCTTTAAGTATTGCGTGGCGCCGCGAATGTCCTGGCCGGCCGCGTCCGCAAAGTTAAGGTTGGTCATCAAGTGCTTTGCTTCGGCGGCATCCAGTGTCACCTTTCCTTTGTACAGGTCGGGAACCAGAGCGCGATAACCTTGGGCGGCGCACCGGCCAGCCACACCTTTGATCTGGTCGTTGAGGCCCCACCACTCTTGGATAACGACTAAGCCCGGTGCGTCATCTTTATTTGCCTGGCTGGCAAGATAACCGTTGCACTCTGAACCATCCGGCCGCTTGAACGTAATCATGTCTCCCATGAGCGACCTCCTTGATCGACAGTCGAATTTATCCCTTTAGCTATCAAAGCGATCGCCGAAGTCAATGCGGCGCGTCTATCTTGGCGGCGGTCGAAGTGATAGTCTTAAACTATGAAAAGGTTGCCAATGACGACAGTTCGTGAGTCTAAGAGATCACCCGCAGTGCTAAACGTCGCGTCGTTTATAATCGGAGTTCTCGCATCGATTGTTATTCCCGTAACGAGAGTGCCAGCGGCCCAAGATGTCGTTAATGAGATCCAGCAAGACCGGACAAAAGCGCGCCAGCAGCAACGCATCGATGATCTGCGGCGCCAAGAACAGATCCAAACGCTGCAGCGCGACCAGAGGAGCAGTGAACAACAGCGCCGGCTTGATCGAATCGAGCGTCAAACTGCTCCTTCAGAAACTCGGCAGAAGCAGAATGCCTCTCAGATCCAGCAACAACTGGATCAGAATCAGCTCGATCAGCAGCTCAACCGGCTGCAGACCGAGATGCAGATCGATCGAGCTCAGAAAGAGCAAAACCGGTTACGCCAGCAGCAACGTATCGACCAACTGCAGCGCCAGCAGCAAATCGACAACCTGCGCGATCAGCTGCGCAGAAATCAGGTGCAGCAGGACCTGGACCGGTTGCGCCAACAACAACTCAACCGTTAAAGAAGCCCGTTGACCATCAGCGTAGTTGTTCACTCAGCCGGGCGACGATGATGCCATCCATCGGTCGCGCAACGAACGTTCATCAGCATTACCTGTCAATCGTTTTTGCCCACTTGATCGAAGAGAGTCAGCGCTAACTTTGGTCTCCAGCCTCCAGTCTCGGAGTCTTGCGGCAGCAGGTTGGTTTGACCGCAGAACAACCCTGTGATACCTGCATGACCAAACATTAAAAGCGCCGGTTCCATTCCCTTTAAAATGTGGCAATAGGAGGAATGATGCCGATCGTACAGATCTACATGTACAGCGGAAAGAGCAAAGAACAAAAAAATGAACTGGTAAAAAGAATTTCCAAGGACTTCGAGGAAGTGGCCGGCGTCAAGCCGGAATCTCTCAACATTCTCTTTCACGGTATGGATAAAGAGAACTGGGCCATCCGGGGCAGTTTGGCGTCCGAAGCGCCGGTAAAATGAACGGCGGTTCTATTGAGAACAGCGCTGGAGCAAACAAGTCGCACCGCGCCATCAAAGTTGAAGTTCAGCAACTAAAATCAGGAGGCAAGATGGAAAAGATCGGTTTCGTCGGCACCGGAGCGATGGGAAGCGCATTACTGTCGCGGTTGAAGCTCGCCGGAGTATCCGTCACGGCGTTCGATGTCGCGCCGAAGGCGCTGGACGGAGCAAAAGAATTGGGAGCTCAGGCCGCCGCGTCCGCCAAAGCCGTCGCTCAAGCGTCGACTCTGATCGACGTCGTAGTCCGCACCGATCAAGAAGTTCTTGACTGTACGCTCGGAGAGAACGGTATCTTCGAGGGCGCATCGCCTGGAACTTTGGTGCTATTGCACAGTACCATTCGTCCGACGACGACCAAGAAAGTGGCTGAAGCCGCGGCGGATAAACGAGTGTACGTGATCGACGCCTGCATGACGGCGGTTCCGAAGGTTGTGCGCGAAGGCGGTCTCACCTTTCTTGTCGGCGGCCAGAGAGCATTATTCAATCGAGCCAAACCGCATCTGCTGAGCATGGGCAAAGATGCCGTGTATATGGGTCCTTTGGGATGTGGCAACGTCACCAAGCTTATTAAGAACCTGGTCACTGCATCCGAAGCATTGATCGTTTACGAAGCGATTCAGATCGGTAAGTCCGCGGGCATCGATTATCGCGCATCTTTAGAATTGATGAAGAAGACCAAATCCGAGCCGTTTTTAAATCGGTGGGAGATGAGGTTCGATGTCTCAGGAACGGAGCTGAAGTTTATCTCAGGCGCTAATCTTTACAACAAAGACGTTCCTCTCGCCGCCGAAGTCGGTAAAGCGCTAGGCGCAGACATTCCCGTCACCGAGCAACTGGCTAAATTGGGAATTCGTTTGAACGGCGGCGAACGCAGCATCTGACTGTCGCCCCTGAACGGCTTAACGATTGAAACCCGGCGCCTACGCACAAACCGAGCTAAATGCACATCGATGCGAAGCACAAAGTATAGAGATCACAAAATCGAGCTCGTGTCCGAAAAGACATCATCAGGAGAATGGGTCGCTCGGGCGACTATCGTAATCAACCACGCCAGTGGAGCGAAACAAATTCCAGTCTTCGGGCGCCGGCGTGCCACGTTCGATTCGAAGCGCGGCGCCGACGCCTATGCATTGGAGCTGGCCAAGCTTTGGGTCGACGGTCATCTTTGGGGCGGAAATGGCCGGGGATGAAGGACTCCCGGCGGGTTAATCTACTTAGCGGCTTTACTCTAAGTTCGTGATTGGCTAAATGCGGAGGAAACAATGGAAATCGCCGATGTGCAAAAATTCATAGCAGAAAATCACCGTGGTGTATTTGTCGCACGAAAACGCGATGGCTCGCCGCAAATTACGCTGGTTACACCCGGCATCGATGTTGAGGGCCAGGTGATCCTCACGTCGCGCGGCACGACCTACAAGGTAAAAAACCTGCGGCGCGACCCTCGAGTATCGATACTGATCATGGGCGAGCAATTCAGCGGTTCCAAGTTTGTTCAACTAGACGGCAAGGCGGAGATCATTGCGCTCCCCAAAGCCATGGAGCTTTTAGTGGACTGGCATCGAAGAGTCAGAGGCGAGCATCCCAATTGGGACGAGTACCGCGCCAGAATGAAGGACGAAGAGCGTGTCCTGATCAGAGTCGCCATTGAAAAGGTCGGTCCGCAACTTAAAAGACGTTGACTGCTGCGTGCCACCCCCGCTCCAGGCATCGGATCGAACTTGCTTTCCTTTGGTGACCTGAAAGGGCGACAGCTAACCGGACAACATTTTTGCTATCGCTATTCATCATACCTGTGCAGTCGGACGGCTCGCTATCGCCTCTTCTCGTCTTCCCAAAAACCGGTGACGATTGAGCGCCTGGACGGCAAGATTTTGGCCCGGCTGCCGCGACGCAAATACATTTTGACCCAGTAATCGTAAAAGTATTCGATATCCTGCTTGGCTTCTTCTGGATTCCCTTCAGCCGTCTCAAAGCGAATAGTGAGCCACCGGTTTTTTAGAGAAATTCCGATAAGCGAACTATGAGTTCGGCCATCCAAATACGCGCCGGCGCTTCGTAATATATGCGATACGCTATATGGATCGGGCATGTGATCTGAGCCCGAGCGTTTGCTCTGGGCCATATGGTCGAATTTGATGATTTCTTCTAGAGGGTAGCGCAGGTCGAGAACTTCTGAGCGCAACGAACGCCGCAATTCACCACGAAGAACGGCGCCGATACGTGTTATCGACAACCGTGACAACCAACCGAGAGAACGCGACTTGCCGTTTGATCGCGTGATTCCCCGGATAACATAGGTATCTGCTACCCATACAAGATCGGCGCTGACGACCTCTCTGCGTTCGAGCAGTTGACCCACAACCCGAAGATCCCGAGCGTAGGAAGGAAGAGTTCTATCGTCGGAGTTTTGTGTTTGATGGGATAGCTGATGCTCGCCCACAAACCCTGGATCGAATAAATTTCTAGCTACTTTCATTGCCAAACCGCCAAAGCGTTCGAGCGCTGATACATCACGTGCGACTCTCGACTTCCTTCGCTTTCGGCAGCTCGGCTGTCAGAGATGGCATCTAGTTCGTGCTGACGCCATCATGATCCTTGGCTTTCCGCCCTCTCCTTGCGGAGAGTTTGGCTTTTTCAGGCGAGTTTGATGATCCGTGGAAAACTTCCCGCGTCTTTATGCTGTTGCTCATAGAGCAATCTGAATGCCACGATCCAACAATCAAAACCCCCTGAAAAAACAGAGTCATTTCTCGCTATAACTAGCCGGACAGTGGTGACAGTCAGCTATCTTGTCTGACACAGGTGACAATTCACATTTCGACTGTAAATTAAACTGACATTGTGAAGACGCGGCAGTTAGCCGTTTGGAGTTGCCAATTGGGACAGAGCCAACCGCAGCGATTCGTAACATCCGTCGAGCGGCTGCGGGCGGCAATTCTCTAGGTTAGATCCGTCTTGCCCATCAAGTAGCGATCGCATTCTCTCGCAGCGCCGCGGCCCTCGTTGATCGCCCAGACGATGAGGCTCTGGCCGCGACGGCAATCGCCCGCGGCAAAGACACCGGGAACGTTGGTGGAGAATTGGCCGTACTCGGCTTTGGCATTAGAGCGGGGATCGAGTTCGACACCTAATTGGGTTAAGGCTGCTTCCTCAGGACCAAGGAATCCCATCGCAAGCAAAACGAGATCGGCCTGTAATATTTTGTCAGTGCCGGGCACTCGCTTTGGAATGAATGCTCCCTGTTCGGTCCTTGCCCACTCGACATCGTAAACGTGCAATTCCTTGACATGACTCTTCTCATCGCCGACGAATTTTTCACCGGTGGTTAAATAGACGCGCGGATCGGCGCCAAAGCGTTCCTTTGCCTCCTCGTGCCCGTAATCTAATTTGTAAACCTTGGGCCATTC
>JBBDNJ010000028.1:0-8013 GCA_040877705.1 Binatia bacterium
AACAGATAGGCTTCACCTACGGAACACCGCGCCAGTCCTCGACCCTACACATTCGGCGGCGATGATGCGCCCCAACGTTCTAATTTCCTGACAGCGGGCAGAGTATGCGATAGCGAACTATTATGTTGAAACGTTCTGCTCGCTCTCTACACTTTTCTGAACCGTCGGGCGTTTCATCATGCGCTCCTGCCATGCCGTGTAGGCGCTGAGCTCCTTCATGGGAAATCCGCCGCGCGCGCCCCAGCCGTAGAAAACCAGAGCGTAGCCATCGACGACCGTGAACTCACGGCCCATGATCCAGTCGTTTCCTTGGAGCATGGAATCGATTTCCTGGCAATTGGCCCAGAACGATTTCCGCCCCGTTTCCTTGACCGCCGCTTGCGCCGCTTCGCCTTCGGCGAAGCGCTCGGGCCGATGGGAGCGCTGGTACGAGGGATGCACCACGCTCGAGAACCAGCACATGGTCCCGATGCAGCGCGCCTCTTCGGCCGGATCGGTCGGCATCAGCCTTTTGTCCGGAAACCGCCTTGCAAGGTAAGTGAGGATCGCCGTGTTCTCGACGAGGATCTTGCCGTCGACGCTGAGCGCCGGGACTTTACCCCGCGGGTTGATCTTCAGATAGTCCTCGGTCCTCTGCTGCCCCTTGGCCAGCAGGATCGGCTTTATCTCGTAAGGCGCGCCGGTTTCTTCGAGACCGATATGAGAGGCCAAAGAACAAGCGCCAGGACTGAAATAGAGCGTCATCATGGGAACACCTCCGGACTTGTCGAATTGAATGGGAGCAGCACGGGCGCGCACCGTCGGGCGCACGACTCGAGCGGCGTTCACCCCATTTGTGAGGGAGAGAGTATGCGCTTACGAGCTATTGTGTCAACCTCACATCGGATTTCGCTAGCCTCCGGGGCAACTGACGGCGGCGCCAACTTTGGCGGACTGTCGACAAACCTACCGGCTTCAAGTTTAAAACGGGGCCGAGTCAGTTCGCCGAGAGATAAATGTCAAGTAGAGGAATGAGTGACCTTGACAGAATTGGCCTCGCTTTCTATAAGCGGATGAATTCAAGGAGCTTGTCGTTATGACCGACTACGTACAAAAACTTCTGCCGCGTTTTCGCTATGGGGTGATCCAGCCGCGCGCCCATGAAGACGTCCAGCGCGCACGCAGCTATCAGTTATATCGCCTCCTGCCGCTCGATTTCATGGAAATCTCCACGGGGCTTGGGCTCGAGAATTATACGGCGGAAGGCGTCGAGAAAGCGATCAAGAATTACTGGACTTGTGTCGACCGGCTGGCTAAAGAAAAAGTAGATCATATTATCTTTAGTGGCGCGCCGATCTCCGCAATGTTGACCCGCCCCAGGGTGCTCGAATTGCTGCGCCAAACGAAACAGCGAACCGGAATCTCCGCCGACGCTCCGCTCGAAGCGCTGATTGCCGCCATGAAGCATCTTGGACTGAACAAGCTCGCGATCGGCAGCCGGTGGGCGGACCCGGTCAATAACGCGATTACCCGCTACCTCGACGCGGGCGGTATCAACGTCGTCGGCATCACCAAGCGCAACCAGTGGGCGCCGGACTCTTTCGCCATGACTTTGGAACAAGGCTTGGAAATGGCCCTCGACGTCGGCCGTGAGGCGGCAAGAACTTGGCCCGAGGCTGAAGCGATCTCGGTGCCGGGCGGGGCGGCAATGTCACTGCACGTCATCCCGGCTCTGGAAGAAGAATTCGGCAAACCGACTTTCACCAATATGAGCGCTGAAGTATGGAACGATCTCGTGCGCCCCGGCATCATCCCGCCGGTGCAAGGCTGGGGAAGGCTGCTGGCGGGAATGAAATAACTTTCGACTGTCTTGTTTCGTGGTTCAGTCTTCCGGTGCAAATGTTCGTCCGATTCTCGATGACTGGGCGGTCGCGGGTTTTTAACTGATGCAGCGCCTTTTCTTGGGTGTCGGCCGCGAGAGTATCCGGGGCCTTCCGACCTAAACAATTCTAAAACGACGGGCCGTTGCGGGGACCGGTTTTTAGGATCCTTTCAACGATAAGGCGCGCCAAAAAGCCTTGCGTCTTCTTGGCTAATTTCCCGTTCAGCTACGATTCATGTTCGGTGTAGCGTCCGCCTCCGCTAACGAGTAACTGGTGCTCCGGCCGCCGCCGGAGTCTTTCGTGATAGCTCCTTGTTCGATTAGGTTGAGTATGTCACGCAACGCCGTATCCTGCGAGCACTTAGCGAGCTTCGCCCATTTGGATGAGGTTAGTTTGCCTTCGAAACCGTCGAGCAACTTGTTTAGCATCAAACGTTGGCGATCGTTGAAGGATTTGTGCGCGTGGATTTCCCAGAAACGGGCTTTGCGCAAGACGCTGCCGAGGTTTTTTTCGGTTTGGTCAAAGGCGCGGTCGAGAGAGTCCAAAAACCATTCCAGCCAAGGGGTAACGTCAAGGCCGGTTTCCTGCGTCCTCTCGAGCCTATCGTAGTAGGTGTTTCGTTCGATCCTGATTTGCGCCGACATGCTGTAAAAACGTTGCGGGCTTTTTTCGGAGCGTGCCAGCGCCATATCGGCGATGGCGCGGGCGATGCGTCCGTTGCCATCGTCGAAAGGATGAATGGTGACAAACCATAAATGAGCAAGACCCGCTCGCAGGACGGGATCAGTGGCATCTTCGGCTTCGAACCATTGGAGAAACGCCGACATCTCTCGATCAAGACGCGCTGCCGCCGGCGCTTCGAAATGCACGCGCTCTCGTCCTATGGGTCCGGAAACTACCTGCATCGGGCCGCGGGAATCGTCACGCCAACGCGCGACGGCGATCTTGTGCATGCCGCTGTAGCCGGTTGGAAATAGCGCGGCATGCCAGCCAAACAAGCGTGCGGCGGAGATCGGCGCGCCATAATTCTGCGTAGCGTCGAGCGTCATTTCGACCACGCCTTCGACATTGCGATCGGCAGGCGCGACCGTTCCGATGTCCATTCCCAACCGCCGGGCGATCGAAGAGCGAACCGAATCGTAATCCAACGTCTCGCCTTCGATCTCCGATGATTTGATAATTTCAGTTGTCAAGGTTTGGAGGGTCGCTTCAGCTCTGAGGGAGAATCCTAGATTTTCCATGCGACCGATCAGCCGTCCTTGCCGGTGGCGTAATGCCGCTAGGGGTCCTGCGAGCCTAGCGGAATCCCAACGAAACGCTGGCCAATTTGGCAATTCATGGATGTATCGGTTCATTCGCAGTATCTTATATAGCAGCTATTCACCGCATTCTCAATCTATGCACCGCGCTATATGCGGAGAATAGTCAGGATAATCACCGCATGGCTAGCAATAGATTAAAGACAGTTGGGATAAGGTAGCAGAAAATAGGTTTCCAGGTTGCTAGCCACAAGGCGACATCGATTACGCCGAATGGGACTTTGTTTTTCCCAATCCAAAGGCTTGCGCCAGCAGTTCGTAGGAGCGATGGCGCGGAGCGGCATCGTAAGTCCAAGTGACCACGACCAGTTCGTCGAGTTCTAAACTTTTCGCGAGTTCTTTTAGTCGCGCGGCCACCTGTTCTGATGATCCGACAATTGCCTTGCGGCGCAACTTGTCGGCAGTCGCCATCTCCGCAGGAGAATAGGGGCGCTCTGCTTCCTCGGGCGCCATGAGCGGCAGACGGATGCCTTTTCTACGATCGATGATTGCGCGTTCGCGGGTTTTGAACTGGTGCAGCGCTTCTTCTTCGGTGTCGGCCGCCAGCGCCCAGACGCAAATCGTGGCGATGGGCTTGGGGTTATTTTCGCTAGGGCGATAGTTCTTGCGGTAAAGCTCCAACGCCTGTTCCACACCGGTACCCTCGCTGAAAAAATATGCGAACGCGTAGGGCAAGCCAAAATAGGCGGCGAGTTGAGCTCCGTAGTCTGAACTGCCGAGAATCCACATCTCGGGGGTGCTCGGCCCCGTCGGCTGAGCAACGACTGTCCTGAAGGGGTGGCCCTCAGGCAGGGGAGTGCCCGACACCCAGTGTTGCAGCTCCTGTACTTGCCGGGGAAATTGGTCAAGGACATTCTGGGGATTCGGATTGAGGGCGTATGACGTCATCTGGTCGGATCCAGGGGCGCGTCCAATTCCCAGGTCGATTCGGCCCGGGGCAATAGCCTCTAGGACGCGGAACTGCTCGGCAACTTTCAGTGCCGAATAGTGTGGCAGCATAACGCCCGCGCTGCCGACACGGATACGAGGCGTGGTGGCCACGATCGCTGCCATGAGCACCTCGGGCGCTGTGCCGGCGATACTGCCGGAGTTATGGTGCTCCGAGACCCAGTAGCGATGATAACCCAGCTTGTCGCAATGCCGGGCGAGTTCGAGCGTTTCACGTATGGCAGCGTCCTGCGCTCTACCCTTGGATGCCGTCGATTGATCGAGTACTGACAATCTCATGGGTGGCTGTTTTCAGAGGGCTCAGTCTCTGAGGGTCAATTCCCTGCAGCTTGCTGCGCTAATCCGATTTCCTTTCAAAGTCCGTCATTCCCGCATGCTTTAAGCGGGAATCCAGGCGAGTCCGGACTGGACCCCCGATTAAAACGTTCGGGGGTGACGCCTCATGAAAATTCTCATCGCCCTTCTGATGCCCGACAGATAAATGCGAGTTGGTTCATCCGAGCCGATCGCCAACATTTAATCCTGCCTGCTTGGCGAATTCTGCGGCAGATATCTTTCCGCCTTCGCCGCGCATTCTCTTTACAGTGAGCGTGCCGCCGTTGAGTGCGATGGTGATTTCTTCGCCGCCGATGCCGGTAACTTGGCCTGCTGCCGGGCTGTTTGCGCCCTTCTGTAAGTGGGCGTCGAAGAGGCGCACCATTTTGCCATTGTGGGTCGTATGCGCGCCGGGTTGCGGGTCGCAGCCACGGATCAAGTTATAAACTTCCCGCGCCGGCTTGGACCAATCGATCTTGGCGTGTTCGTCGTCGCAGGGCGGGTCGTAACTCGCCTTCGATTCGTCTTGCACAATCCGCGGCGCATTGCCTGCTTTGATCCAGTCCACTGCCTCGCCGATCGCTTCGATTCCCATGGGAAACAGTTTGTTGAAATACAACGTGCCGGTGGTGTCGTTTGGGTCCACCTGCACCTCTCTTTGCAAGAGAATGGGGCCCGTATCGATGCCCTTATCCAACCAGAAAATTGTCAAACCGGTTACGGTTTCTCCCCTGATCAGGGCCCAATTGATCGCGGTCCGGCCGCGGTATTTTGGCAATAGTGAAGGATGATAACAAATACTGCCAAGCCGCGGCGCATTGAATACCGGCGGGGGAATGATCTGGCTCACAAACGCCAAGATCGCCAAGTCTGCCTTGAGGGAAACAAATTGCTCGGTTACCTCCGGGGTTTTGAGCGTTTTGTGTTGATGCACCGGGATACCCAGCTGAAGAGCCCTCTGCTTGACTGGATCGATTCTTCCGCCAGGCGCATCGGGAAAACAGAACACGGCCAGCACCTCTTCCCCTTTACTGACGAGTTTATCGAGGGTCTTTTCCGCAAACGCCGCTTGGCCAATCAAGATGATTCGCAAAGTTGTCCCTTTCCGATCGGCGCCGTTCAGCCGATGATCTTATAGTCGCCGCCCATATAGCTCTTGCAAAGGTTGACGTAGGTCGATGATCCCATCTTGATCCAGTGCAGCGCTTCGCCGGCGAGCTCTTTTTTGACTTTCGCCGGCGCGCCCGCGGCTAGGACTCGCGGCGGAATCTTGGTGTGCGGCACGACAACGCTGCCCGCGGCGATCAGTGCTTCTTCGCCGATCTCGACGTTTTCGAGAAGCGTGACGTTCATGCCGATGATGGCGCCGCGTTTGATAACGCAGCCTTCCATGATGGCGCCGTGGCCCACCGTACAGTCTTCTTCAACGATGGTGGTAGCTTCGCCTGAGTGAATCACGCAATTGTCCTGAATGCTCGTGCGCGCGCCGATGAGGATGGGATAGGCGCCCTGATCGGAACGCAGAACGGCGCCCCACCAGACGCTCGCGTCATCGCCGACAGTGACATCGCCGATGATCACGGCGGTCGGTGCGATGAACGCTTTAGAGGAGATGGTTGGTTTCTTGCCTTTGTACTCGATCAACATTGCGGGATTTACCTCCATGGAATATCGGGTCACGATATTTGACAGGGCGTTGGAAATCAAGATTGGCTTGGATGACCCGCTGCTTTCGACGCAAGCTCGCCCGCGAACTAATGTTTTAGTGCGAAACTTTTTCCTGCCATCTCGGCGATGCTTTGGCCGATGGCAAGCGATGCGGTTGCGCCGGGCGATGGAGCGTTGAGGACGTGAATAGCGTTGCGGCTCTGTCGGATGACAAAATCATCGACTAGACCGCCACTGGCCGACACGGCCTGCGCGCGGACACCGGAGCCGCCGGGAATTAAATCTCTTTCAGTAATTTCAGGGAGGAGTACCTGCAATGCCTTGACGAACGCGGATTTACTGAGCGAGCGGTATAGCTCGCCAAAACCGGTCTGCCAGTATTTCCCGGTCATCGCCCAGAAACCCTTGAAGGAGACCGTGCGCCAAAGATCGCCGACGTTGATATCGGTTTTGCGATAACCCTCGCGTGACAAGGCGAACACCGCGTTCGGACCCGCTTCCACTCCGCCGTTCGCCATCCTGGTAAAATGGACTCCCAGGAAAGGAAATGTCGGATCGGGCACTGGGTAGATCAAGTTGCGTACCAGGTACTGTTTCTCCGGCGCGATTTTATAATACTCGCCGCGAAACGGGATGATGCGGTGTTCTTCATCGGTTTTGGCGTTATCGCCGGCGCCGATCATCTTCATAACGACGTCAGAGTAGAGACCGCAGCAATTGATCAGTGATCTTGTGCGGTAATCACCGCCCGAGGTTTGCAGAACAATTTCGTTGGGCAGGTCGAGAATGCCGGCCACCCGGTGCGATGTGCGAATATCAGCGCCCGCTGCTCTTGTTTTCTCGGCGTAAGCTTCGGCAACTTTTTTGTAATCGATGATGCCGGTTTCCGGTACCCGTAATCCTTTAACACCGCTGGCGTGAGGTTCGAGTTCTTTAAGCCGTTCGGGGCCGATTAGCTCCAGGTCCTGTAGTCCGTTGGCGACCCCCCGCCGATGCAGCTCTTCGAGGCGTGGGACTTCGGCTTCAGTGGTGGCGACGACGACTTTGCCGCACAATTCGAATGGGACGGAATTTTCCCGGCAAAAGTCAATGAGGGCTCTCCGCCCTGTGACGCACGTGCGCGCCTTGATCGACCCAGGCCGGTAATAGAGTCCCGAATGAATGACGCCGCTGTTGTGACCGGTCTGGTGCCGGGCGAGTTGCGCCTCTTTTTCGAGAATGAGAATTCTCGCATGCGGATGGGCTTCACCGATCTTCAATGCCGTTGCCAGACCAACGATGCCACCGCCGATAATGGTCAGATCGTAGAGTGCAGCCATAACCGCCGAGGATTTGCCTTACCGTGTCACAAATTCAGCAGCTTACGCGAGTTCTTCCCGGTAAAACTCTTGATGTGTTCGGGATCAGGCTGCGCCGAGATAGCGTTGAAACACTTATTCAGCGGCCCCAGTCCGCCGCAGTAATCCGAGCCGAACACCATTCTTTCCTCTCCCATGGTATCGATGAGAAACGATAAGGTTCGGGCATCGGAGCTTGCGGTGTCGATCAGAAAATGGTCGAGGAAAATATCGGAATACCGCTGTTCTCCTTGAGGTCCCTTGTGCTTCCAAAAAAAGCGGTGCAGCAAGAGAGGCAGTCCGCCGCCGGAGCTGCGAATAACTATTTTAAGATTCGGATAGCGGTCAAAGACTCCGCTGGCAATCATGCGCAGACAGCACTCGGCGACTTCACCGTCCGAAAGAACTGCGTAGGCAACACCCGCGCCGCCGTCTTCGAGCCGGCTAAGGGTGGGATCCTGTGCCGTGCCGGCGCCGTGAAGAAAGATCGGTAAATTGAGTTCTGCGATCACTGGTGTCCGGATGTTGAGCAATGCGAACACGATAATTGGTTGGATTGAAATA
>JBBDNJ010000029.1:0-7971 GCA_040877705.1 Binatia bacterium
GCAGAAAGAGGAGTCCGCGACTCGCGGCAAGCGGCGGCCAGCCAAGACAGCTGGGCCTCGACGTCCTTGAGCGCCGCTCGGCAGCTGAAAGCAAGATGTGTTTCCAGCTAGAAGCCGAAAAATCCGGCTGTCCGGCGCGGCATGGCGCAGTTTTTCGAAATTGATGCCGCTGTATCTCGGAGAGGATCGCGGCTACATTGCGACAAAAGCAGCAGTGCCCCTTCGCGCCGATTACAAAGAACTCTCGAAGTCAATCGGCGCACTCGCCGCGAGTTTGCGCCGGCAGTAGCTACTAGCTACTCGTAACCGGCATCCCGCTACTTTTCTCATGTCTTTACAAGCTTCCAGTAACTCGCAGCCGATCTTGCGAGACGGGTCGCAAAGCGACCAACTGATACCCGTTACCTTCTCGACCGCAGACCAAGAGGTCTTGGTCAAGGTCGAGGGCGTTTCGAAGAAGTTCTGTCGCTCGCTGAAGCGGTCGCTGTGGTATGGAGTCTGCGATATCGGCGCGGAACTCAATCCGTTCCGGCGCCGAGTCGCAGAAGTAGAGGGTCACGAGTTACGAGTAACTAGTCAAAACCAAGGCGCCGAAGGCGGGAGCATTCTACCAGCTACCAGCCACCCGCTACCCGCCACCTCATCCGGCCTCCGGCCGGGCGAGTTTTGGGCGGTGAACGATGTTTCGTTCGAGCTCCGCCGTGGGGAATGTCTCGGGTTGATTGGTCACAATGGTGCCGGCAAGACCACCCTGCTGAAAATGCTGAACGGTTTGATCAAGCCGGATCGCGGCCGCATCGAGATGAACGGGCGGGTGGGGGCGCTGATTGCACTGGGGGCGGGGTTCAATCCGATCCTAACCGGACGGGAAAATATCTACATCAACGGTTCGGTGCTGGGACTCTCGAAAAAGGAAATCGACGGAAAAATCGATGAGATCATCGACTTTGCCGAGATCGGCGAATTCATTGATATGCCGGTGCAGAACTACAGTTCCGGGATGCAGGTAAGGCTAGGGTTTGCGGTAGCGACTGCACTGGATCCTGATATTCTAATTCTGGACGAAGTTCTTGCTGTTGGAGACATGCATTTCCAAGCCAAGTGCCTGAATACTATAGGCCGCATGCGGCAAAAAGGGGTAGCTTTCATTCTGGTGACGCACAACATGTTGAATGTCACGCGCCACTGCGATCGAG
Source organism: Binatia bacterium (assembly GCA_040877705.1). Classification (GTDB taxonomy): domain Bacteria; phylum Desulfobacterota; class Binatia; order UBA9968; family UBA9968; genus WHTF01. The sequence continues at coordinate 1,197 of JBBDNJ010000029.1, forward strand.
TTGCGTATATGAAGCGCGGCCGATGTGAGCACCTCGGCATCACACTTGAGGCAGTTAATCGGTATGAGCGCGATATGAGCGTCGACGAAGGGGCGGCCGCTTCTGATGGGTCGCATTCGGAAGCGCTGGCCGGCTCAGGAAAGATAGTTATCGATAAGGTTAGTGTCAGCGACCGGAAAGTCGCTGAACTACCGGCAATCCAAGCGGGAGGCTCTCTCTCTCTGGTGATTACCTACAGAAAAACAGTGGTGGAACTACTGCCCGTCAATGTGGAAATAGTTTTTTCAGACAAACAAGGAGAGTTGTACAGGTGCTGCTATCCCGAAGTATTTAGTGTAGGTGCGGTAACATGCATGTCAGGAAGATTCGTTTGTCACTTCGATAGTATTCCAGCGAATACCGACACCTGTTTTTTTAGCGTTTGCTTATGGAGACCTGGCTACACTGAACTGTACGACTGGCAAAGAAGAATTCCCGTCCGCGTTATCCAGCAGCGAGACACAAGAGGCCGTCTCCATCTTAAATCGTCTATTTTTCACGAACCTTCAATACAGGCCATAAAAGCATAAAGTGAATCCATTTTTCGAGAATCTTAGCAAGCAAGCGCGACGGCTGATATATCCGCATGAAACAAGCGGCGAGAAATCGATTCGGGAACTTGATGAAAAACCTATCGAATTAACATCGGAAAGCCGACGTCTTATCGATTTTGTCGTCAACCAAGGCCTGTCTATGACTAGCGAAAACAATCTCGTTGCCACAGCCATGGCGTGCCAGCACGTTATTGAACAAGATATAGCTGGCGACTTCATCGAGTGTGGGACATGGCGGGGAGGTCACGCGATTATCGCAGCCGGAATTTTCGCCCAAGCGGATCCGGTTAGGTATATTCATGTATTCGACACCTTTGCTGGGATGACAGAGCCGACCCTTGAAGATAAAAGGACCTACGACGGCCTTGAAGCTCTAGGTGTCTTCAAGGCTAAGTCGACCAACGGCGGATCCGATTGGTGTTTGGCTGGAATCGAAGAAGTTAAGGAAAATTTCGCAAAAGCCAATGTGCCAACCGATCGCACGTGTTTTTACCAAGGCAAAGTCGAACAGACTCTGAGCAGCGCCGAAAATACAGCGGCTCTCCAAGAGCGCGGGTTGGCAGTTGTCAGATTAGATACGGACTGGTATGAATCAACGAAAGTAGAAATGGAGGTCTTGTGGCCGATTCTTTCCGCCGGAGGGATAATGGTTATAGACGATTACGGTTACTGGCAAGGCGCCAAAAAGGCAGTCGACGAGTACTTCGGAAATCCTCAGCCATTCATGTCTCCCATCGATCGATTTGCTAGGTTGATGGTCAAGCCAAAAGACTTATAGCAGCTAGACATGCCTAACCATTGCAGCGAAGCGCAAGTAGCAAGACTTGGTCATTGTGGTGCTCGCATACATCGCGAGGAACCCCCGCTTGAAAACCCGCAAGTGGCTAATTGGTTCTCCCAGTAATTATGATCAACTTAGCAAAGATAGTGAAGTCACTCATACAAAGATGTTGCCGAGGATCTGCCGAGTGGCTCATTGATAGGGAACAGCGCTACGGAGGGCTTCATACCCAGGTTCCGAGGCGCAAGGTGAGCCAGTTAGACCACCGAAGCGCGGAAGAGATTGCGACCGGCGGAATGACCGGCGGAGACCGGATGTCTGTGCATGGATATGCCCAGCACTACGCAAGGGCATTGCGGCCACTTCTTGCGGCCGATGGCACTTCCGGGCCTGTGCTTTGCGAGGTCGGCATTCTTAGGGGAACTGGCCTAGCAGTTTGGTGTGACTTATTTCCTAAAGGACGAATCGTCGGCCTTGATATCGACCTAAGTCATGCAAAAGACAACATTCCTTGGCTCAAATCGCGCGGCGCCTTCAAACAGATAGAACCGGAGCTCCACTTGTTTGATCAACTAATGCCGGATGAACAGTTGCTACATCAACTGTTTTGTCGCGCACGTGTTTCAATCTGTATAGATGACGGACTGCACAGCAACGATGCCATTCTCCAGACTTTCACTGCAATGAAAAAGTATTTATCAAAAGATTTCATCTACTTTATTGAAGATAGTATAACGGCAAAAGACCTAATCTCAAACGCGTTTCCTAGTCTAAAAGCCACATCATTTGAGCAACTGACAATAATTACTCCTAAATAGCAATTACGTAATCACTGTTTACGCTGATAGCTGCCCGTAGAATATGCCGCCGAATGATTGAAACATCAAAGCCGAAAAATCACAAGTCCAGTGCTTGGCGACGATGGCTAGTTGATGCTGTCTTGTATGTATCTGATCTCTTCTCAATAGCCGACACGTATAAAGCAACTTACGGAAAGTGGCCGAACCTGCTGACCCCGACAACGTTCAACGAAAAGCTTCAACGGAACAAGCTCCTGAGAAGGAGCAGGAGGCATATTCAGTGGGCTGATAAGTTAGCTGTCCGTGAATACGTAGAGCAAATGATTGGGAAAGACTACCTAGCAAACCTATACTGGGCTGGTTTGTCTCTGGATACCGTAAATTGCAACACGCTACCATCTCGATTTGCAATTAAGTGCAATAACGGATCCGGCTACAATATTTTGGTGCATGACAAGAAGAAAATCAACTGGAATAAAATCTGTGAGCAAACCTCTTTGTGGTTGAAAGAAGATTACTCACGTATATATCAGGAATGGCAATACAGATGGATAAAACCGAAAGTACTAATCGAGGAACTGCTCGTGGATCCTGCAGCGGATGAATTATTGGACTTCAAGATTTTTTGTTTTTCCGGAAAGCCGGAAATGATTCAAGTTGATGTCGATAGATTTACAAATCACACGCGAGCATTCTTTGACCGTCACTTTAACAGACTACCATTCACTTTAGTATATCCTTCGCCAACCGCGGAGATTCCCAAACCAAACAACTTGGAGTTAATGTTGCATTTAGCAACTGTCTTGGCGGGTGCAGAGTCGTTCGTTAGAGTTGATTTTTATAACATACAAGAGCGCGTGGTGTTTGGGGAAATGACACTTCACCCGGAAGGCGGATTTGGGAGGTTTTATCCGCCCGAATATGACAACATCGTCGGAGACCTTATGTCGTGAAACAAAATTTAAAAAGTAAACCGAAAAGCCACTCACAATTCGTCATTGCTCGCTCAAGCAATTTCCTACTGCTAGTGACAAATTAGAATGAACAGGACACTGACGGATAGCACAACTTGGCGACTGCACTGGCAGATGTCGAATGCTGAGCGCTGTGCGTTGCCCACTATTTTACACCGGTTGAAGCCAGCACTCAGTTTGGAGATCGGCACTTATCAAGGTGGGTCGTTGCAGGTTCTGTCTGACCACTCGGAGAAAGTTGTCTCCTTGGATATAGATCCGATTGTCGCCCAAAGCTTAGACGGGAATTTTCCCAATGTTGAATTTCGCAGTGGTGACTCGCGCACTGTGCTCCCCCAGCTTGTGGATGAACTCAACGCTTCCCGCCGAGCTGTGCAGTTTGTGCTAATCGACGGCGATCATTCGGCCGATGGTGTCTGTCGGGATATCGAATCGGTTCTCAAGCTGAATATATGGGAGCGTTTGGTGGTTTTGATGCATGATAGCTTCAATCCGGAATGCCGTCGGGGGATGAAGGAGGCTAGGTGGAGCGACAACAAACATGTGCACTACGTGGAACTCGACTTCACGGTCGGGAATTTTCACGCCAAAGCTTACGACACGGCAGAAGCAGGATCTATGTGGGGCGGTTTTGCTTGCGCCGTCTTGGAGCCTCATGAGCGCAGGCATGAACTCGTCGTAGAGGAGAGACAGAAAGCCGTCTTTGACGCCGTTTTTCCGCTCTCGGTCTATGCACCCAAGCCAGCCCGGTCGAAACTGTCGGTGGCATTGGAAAGCATTCTCTCCCGCTTAGGATTGGGAAAGCCAAGCTGAAGCTCTTTTACGGTCTGGCCGCTGCCATTCCTTAATTACCTCAGCATCCGAGTGCCGATGATTTGGATCCATGACTCTAGCCCGAGACTTTCCCTTTGTGGTGATCAACAGGTTGTTCCACCGTGTCTACCGTAAGCAGCAGCTTCAGTTCTGGAGCCATGTGGGCTACAATCCGAATATCGCGGTGCCGCGGCGCTACCATGAGAAAATGCTGTGGCGTAAGCTTTTTGATCGGAACCCGCTCTTCACGGTGTTCTGTGATAAGCTCGCCACTAAGGAGTTTATCAGGGGCCGGGCACCCGAACTGCGAGTGCCCGAGACGCTCTGGGTCGGCACTAATGTGGAGGATATACCGGCTTCTCTGCTGCAGCGCCCGCTGGTGATCAAGTGCAACCACAGTTCCAGCAGCAACTGGTTTTGGCGGCCTGGTATTTCGAATCTTGAAGTCATTTCCAACGAGTCGACAAAGCATCTCGCGCAGGTCTATGGAGCCGATACCTATGAGACCGACTATCGAGATGTTCCAAGAGTGCTCTTCGCCGAAGAGCTTGTAGAAGGATTTGAGACAGACGGCGTGGTCGACATCATGGTTCGTGCTGCCGATGGCAAAGCCATCATTGCTTCGCTCATCACGCAAAACAAAACCGATCATATGAAGCTTGGATATTTCGAGCTTGATGGCTCACGCGCCGGATTCGACAAGCCATCGGCGCGAACGGCCGACCGATCACTTGGTTACGAACCACTTCGCGATGATTTCACTGTTCCCGGGTCTTTTGCCGAAGCCGTGAGCTATGCGGAAAAACTGAGTCGTGGGGTTGACTATGCGCGGTTCGACTTTCTTTGCGGTCCTCGTGGCCTCTATGCAGGCGAAATCACCGTCTATCCTGCCGCCGGTCTCACGCCGGCCACGGGAGCGACCATGAGCAGTGCCGAGACCCGGGTTAACGACCGCTGGGACCTCCGCAAAAGTTGGTTTCTGTCCACACCGCGAGAGGGATGGCGGCGTTTTTACGCCGGCATGCTTTCCAAAGAATTCGAGCGTGGTGCTGTGAGATAGCAAATCCCGAGATCGGAACAGTGCTCCTGGAATCCTGAGATGACCATCGCCTACGTAGTGACAAGCAACGGGAACGATGTCTTTGCCGATATGGCTCTGGTCTCGATGATTTCAGCGCGTATTACCAATCCAGCGTGGCGGATAGTTCTCATTTGCGACAAAGAAACCGTTGGCGCCGCCCGGACCAACAAACACCGGATGCTGAGCATGTCTGATGAGGTGGTGGAAGTGGATACGCCTTCCGGGGCGCCGGTCTTTGTCAATCGTTGGATGAAAACTCAGGCTATACAATGGGTTTCCGACGCATGTCTCTTGCTCGATACGGACACGCTTCTCAGGAGGCCTCTCGACGATCTCCCCAATCTAGTAGAGCACCTGGGTGCGGTGCCCAACTACAACACCGATAATGCCAGCGAGCAGATCTGGGCAGAGGATCTTGAGGAGTTGCGTAGAATGGATTGGCCCGCCGAGTTCGCATTTTACGCCAACGGAGGAGCTTTGTTCTTCAAGCAAACTGCCCTCGTAAAACACTTCTTCGCTTTGTGGCATTCTTTCTACATGGAAAGCGTAATGTCACTAAGCCGGAATCGCGATCAGCCGTCTCTTAACTCCGCTATAACAGCCAGCTCGGTTCCCCTGGCGAGGCTACCTGACGGTTTTAATTTCCAGGTAAGGGGTCTTAAGACAGAGGGTGTACAGGAAGCACAGATTTGGCACTACTATTCATCTATCGGTCAGGCGGATACTTCATTCAATTTGCTTGTCGGCCGAGCAGGTGGATCCGATTTAAGGACGCTAAGGAACAGTATAGGGATGGCTTTGGCGCGACCATCACCGCTGCTAACTCGCGAAGAATCAACAGCCGAGTCCAAGGGTCTATCTGCTGTGGAGCAGATGCCAGTAGTCGGTCGTGTCAGCCAAACGGCCGGGGATGACGAGAACCTGCTTTGCTTTGATCGGGCAAACGGCTCCAAGCTGCCTGGCCGAACAGCGCTTCCCGGATCAAGCCGAATCGGTCGATGGTTGGGTAGTGTCGTGAAAAGAGTTCGCTCAGCCCGCTAACATGGCCTTAAGATTTTAACGATATGGACTTGTCGACCCTAAAACTGACCCCGAAGGCGGCTATTCTGCCGGTCATTGAACCCATTGCACAGTGGGAAAAAGTTTCCATCCAGATGGATACATCCTCGGTTGCATTGGTCGAACCTCTGGACGCCTCGGTGGCCCGTGACGTTTACCCTCTGCCGCAAACTGCGGATCGTGAGGGCTACCACGACGAGCGGCACGGTGACTACTGGTTTAGCGGCCTAAAAGACTATGCTCTTACCGTTGGGGCATGCCGTCGCTTCGGACTCGATATTGGCAAAAGCTCGCGCGTTTTTGAGCTGGGTTGTGCCAGCGGCCGCGTGTTGCGTCACTTTGCCATACAAAGCGGGTGCCACTGCAAGGGTGCGGACATCAACGCCAATCACGTCGAGTGGATTAACCGATACCTGCCTGAGAACGTCAGTGCCATCGACGCCACGTTCCATCCGCCACTGGCACTGCCTGACAACGCGTTTGATCTAAGCTGTGCATTCTCCGTGTTCACGCACGTCGAACATTTTGAAACAGCTTGGCTGCAGGAACTCTCTCGCATAACGCGCCCAACCGGTTTGGTCTTCGCGACGATTCATTCTGAACATACCTGGAAACGCATCAAAACCACCTACTTTTACCAAGCGCTGAACGCCATGAAAGATCGCATTCGTGAC
>JBBDNJ010000030.1:0-7922 GCA_040877705.1 Binatia bacterium
CCACTTCATCCACTCTCGCTTTTATTGTTACAGCTATGTTTTTGGCCAGCTTCTGGTACTCGCGCTCTACCGAATGTACAAGGATGAGGGCAAAAGCTTCGTGCCCAAATATCTTACCCTGCTTGAAGCCGGCGGCTCGGATACGCCGGAAGCGCTGCTCGAGCCGCTAGGCGTAAACATTCACGACCCGGCGTTTTGGCAAAAAGGTTTTGAGGAGATTCGCGGGCTGGTTACAAGACTTAAAGAATTGATCAACACAGGGAACCTGCCCGGTCGAGATTAGACCGTCGGTAGCGACAGGATAGCCAATTTACTCTCCATAATGGATTATGTCTTCATTACTGTTAGGCCAATCATCGCTGATCCTGCGATTAAAAAACATGTTCCTCTGACCGGGAGAAACGCTCCCTGATGCAACGCTCGCAGATTGTCCTGTGATCCGCTAAAGAATCGTCTCCTCACCTCATTTTAAACGATGGCGGCACGACTTCATCGATACTTTTTCCCGTCCAGTGCCACTTCGGCACGCTGTCCCAGATTTGGTCGCCTTTGGCTTGGACTTTGTCGAGCAGTTCTTCTTCGTTGACGCGAAGATACTTGTAATTGTCGACCAGCGTTTCGCCGTCGACGATGACCGTGCGCACGTCGCGGCTTACGGCATTTTCCATGAGCGATCGGATCGGATCGCGCACGGCGCCGAAGGCGATGTCGCGGAGATTGACGATGGCGATATCGGCTTTAGCCCCTGTCTGCAGCTTTCCCAGGTCGTCGCGTCCGAGCATCTGCGCGCCGCCCAGGGTCGCCGCATTAAACACGTCGCGCGGATGTCCCGACAAGAAGCTCTTATCGGCGACGCGCGAGGCCAGCGCGGCGTAACGCATGTCGGAAAGAATATCCTTGGGAAAAGTGTCTGTGCCGATGCCCATGTTGATGCCGGCTTGACGATATTTGTCGAAAGATTCCATGACGATGCCGAGCTTTAAGTATTTCAAGGGGCTATATGCCACCGAGGCGCCGGAGTCGGCTATGATCTTGAGATCGTCGCCGTACGGATAGGCGAGCCAGCTGTGGCCGGAGATAAAGATGCAGTGAGACAGCGACACTTCAGGGTCGAGAAAGCCGATCTTCTTGAGCAGCTCGATGGGCGTACAACGCTCACGCGCCATGACGGTGTGAAATTCAAAGAGATTGATGGTGGCGTGAATCTGAATACGCACGCCGGCTTCTTTGGACGCTTTTTTGGTTTGTTTGAGCAGCTCCGGTGTGCAGGAATCGACGTGCCCGGGAAACAACATGGCGCTCATGTGCCCGTTGCAAGCCCCGTTGAATTTCTTAGCAAACTCGACGGCGGCTTTGAGGCCTTTACTGCCCCGGTCGTCATCCCAATCGTATTCCAACCGCCCCTCACGGTCGTGAAAAAAGCTGACGTTTTTGTAACTCGGTCCGGCGACGCAGCGGATACCGACTTGATCGATCATGTCCACGTATCGCTCCGGTTCACCGCCGGCGCCGCCGATGTCGAAGGTCGTCGTCACGCCACTCTTTAAAACGTGGATGAGCGAATAGCGTTGGCCCACGTCGACGTCTTTGCGATGCGCCGAGTGCGCTCCCTCGCGCGTCGGCCCGCCGTGGGCGAGATAATTCGAAGCGAAAAAATCGGTCTTGGTCGAATCGTTGAGAATATAATCGCTGGCGTTGATGCCGGAGTGGAAATGAGTGTCGATGAAACCGGGCGAAACCAGGCAACCTTTGGCATCAATCTTCTTGTCTACCGATTCGGAGTATTCTTTGCCGACAAACTCAATTCTATTGCCGGCGTACACGACCACACCGTCTTTGATAATTTCATGTTGCTTGCCATCAAAGCCGACGACAAATCCGCCTTGGATGAGAGTTTTCATTCGCTTGAGCCTTTCAAATTAGGATGCGGACACGGGCAGGACTAACAAAAGAAGCTATCTAAGACAAGCTTTGGAGCGGCATTTTGACACGCTAGTGTCGGAGTCACATGGGAGGTGCGTATAATGAAACGCATACCACCGATCTACTGATAAACTGAGCTCGCTAAACGGCAAAGCGAAAATGGGCGATATCTGCGTCCTTTACGACGTAATCTTTGCCTTCGAGCCGGAGCTTACCCGCTTCTTTACACTTGGCCTCGCTTCCGAGAACGATAAAATCCTCATAAGCAATCACTTCGGCGCGAATAAAGCCACGTTCGATGTCGCTGTGGATTTTGCCCGCGGCTTTACGAGCCACGGTTCCTTGGGTGATCGTCCAAGCCCGGACTTCATCGTCTCCGGCGGTAAAGAAACTGATCAGATCGAGCAAACTGTAAGATGCCCGAATAAACCGGTCGCGCGCAGGTTCATCAATGCCGATTTCTTTGAGAAAGGTCGCTCGATCCGCTTCGTCCAATTGGGCGATCTCCGTCTCCGCCTTGGCCGCTAGAGCCAGACCTTCCAAGCCTCGCCGCTTCAATTCTTTCAGGTAGGCGGCATCCAGAGCCTGACCAGCCTTATCTTCAGACTGATTTAACAGAACAAGCAAAGGTTTACGGCTCAAAAACCCAAAACCCGCAAGCAGACCTTCCTCATCCGGGTTAAATGCCAGGTTTCGTAGGCTCTCTTCGTTCTCCAGAGCAATAGAGCAACGCTCCAATAAATTTTCTTCAAGTGGACGCGCTTTTTCCTTCTTGAGACGCGACCGGCGATTTTCCACGACAGTGAGATCCGCCAGAATCATTTCAGTGAGAAGATCGTTGAGATCCTTGAGAGGTTTAGCGTCGACCTCAAAGTCGCCGAGCACTAGGGCAATGGCGTCTACTTCCCGCATCTGCGAAACCACCGCGTTATTGGACTTAAGATTGTCTTCGCCCTGAGTCGGCGGAAAGTCGGTAAAACGGATTTCCGCATAAGTGGTTTTTTTCGGCTTATAAATTTGCGAAAGTTTACCGATGCGCGCGTCGGGAACTTTGATGACGCCTAAGTGCACTTCTTCTTTGCCACCGAAGCCCCCGACCTGCGCTTGCAAACCGGTCAGCATGTTGAAAATGGTCGTCTTGCCGGCGCCTCGATGACCGATTAAACCTATTTTCATGAGGTTAAATACTCTAGCCGGCGGCGCGCTTTTGAGGTTCGCTACCATTTAGCCTTTGCGGCGCATTTTGTTTCCAGCGCATCAATCCCTGTCTCAAATAACCGGCGTCGAAGCCCAGCGCTTCACAGATATTCTCGAATGAAAATAGATAAGATTTGTCTTCGACGAGAAACCATTCCTCGGCTTCGCTGAAAAGCACGCGTTTTCGCTTGCATGGGGTCGCAATATTCTCTTGGAAACAAGTCACGGCGTCTTGTAAAACAGCCAGCATCAGCACCTTCTCGGGGTCGAGACGAAAGGTTCTTTGATAGGTTGCGAGAAACTGCTCAGGAATGAGTATGTCGGATTGAAAGACCGCAAACGCCTTTTCTTCCGAGCCGGCGCTGGATTGACCCGCAGTCTTAATCCAAAAAGGTGAACGACCTTGGCTATTGTTATTGGACACCTGTGCCTCGAATCGTTTTTTCGTGATCACGGAAACACCTCCATAATTTAACAAGCTTCGCAGCTTTGACCGCTGCTAATGAAAAACAGTCGGGTAATGCACAAAACCCTTCAGCTTCGTCTGCAGGCACGCAGTCATCGTTGAACTGCGGACCGAGCGAAGACGAACAATCAGGAGAAAGGGTCAAAGTAAGAGAACTGACTGGAGTATTTGAAGGGATACCTTGCACACGTGAACCTGCACAAAAGCCGGCGTAGTTACCGGGTCGACGATGCGTAAGCAAGTAAAGCGAGACGGTTGGAAATCCGGTCTCGCCATTCTTGGGACATCTCCGCTTGCGCAATTTAAAGCTATTTTACGAGCGTATGTGTCGGATTGGACGAGACCGTCGTTTGAAACATGAGGCGAAGTAATCGCGTACAATGGCCGATCCAAGGAGGAGTCATACGCCAAACTCATCGTAACGGCGCCGAACAGAAAGACAATCAGCACGGCCGAAGCGACGACGGTTTTCTTGATGCGGGTTATAAAAGTCACAGGTTTATCAAAATACGCTAACATCCATCGACGGAAAGTCAAGCACCGCCTGCGGCTGTTCACTGTCACTCAAGACGAGTATTGGACGCGGTGAGTTAAGATGGTAGAGTATCGCCCCTATGCCATTGGCAACTATAGAAGAAGCTATCGACGCGATTCGTCGTGGGGATATGGTCATCCTGATGGATGACAAAGACCGCGAGAATGAAGGTGACTTGTGCATGGCGGCGGAAAAGGTCACTCCCCAGGCGATCAATTTTATGGCGACCCACGGGCGAGGACTTGTCTGCCTGACACTGACCGAGGAAAGAGTCAGATTGCTGAACCTTTCTATGATGGTTTCAGAAAATACGTCGCCATTCGGGACGGCATTTACCGTATCCATTGATTCAGTGTCGGGCATCACTACCGGGATATCGGCCGCCGATCGGGCGAAAACAATTCTCGATGCCATCGATGACAACGCGGCACCCCACGATCTCGTCACGCCAGGCCATATTTTCCCATTGCGCGCACGAAATGGCGGTGTTTTAGTGCGCGCAGGCCAAACTGAGGGCTCGGTTGACTTAGCTCGTTTAGCGGGTCTCAAACCGGCCGGCGTTATCTGCGAAATCATGAAAGATGACGGCACGATGGCGCGCCAACCTGATCTCATGAAATTCGCGCGCAAGCACAAACTCAAAGTGGTTACGATCGCCGATCTTATTCAACACCGGCTCAACTATGATTCGCTGGTGTACCAGGCAGCGACATCGCCGTTGCCAACCCGTATCGGCGGAGAGTTTCAGGCCATTGTCTACAATACCCACGTCGATCAGAGCGAACACCTCGCCTTAATCAAAGGCAAGATTTCTCCCAGGGAAGAGACTTTAGTTCGAGTTCACACCAAATATGTCCCGGGCGATGTCTTCGGCTTTGAGCTACTCAATACCGGCAGGGTGATCCAAAGCTCCATGGAAATCATCGCAAAAGAAGGCAAGGGAGTCATTCTCTATCTTCAACCCGAGCACAAAGGCTTAACCCCTACAATGGTCACGTATCCGCGAGTCGAAGGAAAGCAACAGAAGGACATGAATCTCTCCTTCGTCTATCGCGCTGACTTCAAGGAGTATGGCATCGGGGCGCAAATCCTGCGCGACTTGGGAGTGCGAAAGATGAGGCTGCTTACCAATAACAAGAAACACCTGGTGGGACTGCGTGGATATGGACTCGAGGTTACTTCACTTGTCCCGATTCCCCGGGACAATCCCCTGCGAGAAGCAGCAAAGCAGAAAAAAACCAAGGCAAGAACGGCCTAGCGGCGAGTTTCGATCACGACATCTGAATCTGCGGCGGTCACTAGTCTTCAGCTTTTTCCAGATACCTGGGCAGATCGGGTCTGATTCTTTTAAGCGCCTCGCCAACATTCGAGAAAACCCGCTCCTGCACCAAAAGCCCATTGACCCAATAGTCCAGCGCCGGCGCGTCGGTAAAATTGATATCCACGTACCGTTGGCCCACGGGATCGCCGGTAATCACCACTCGAACTGAATAACCGGCATCGACAATCAGCCCACGGGCGCCCGCTGGCAGAGGCAGCCCATTTTTAATCTTGGCCAACTTTTCCACCGGATAGACTCCCACATCCATTGAAAAATAACCCCATTCTCCCGCGGCCACCGACAGCTCCTTGAGCAACCTTGAATTAATGTCAACGAGATTTTTCGCCGCCTGATCCTGATTGTAGCCCCTGAGCAATTCGTATGCCCACTTCTCGATGATTCCCGGCACCGGAGCGACCGGCTTCTCCCGATCCTTGACCGGTCCGCGATCGATCCACCACTTGGTTTCTTCCAGTGTCTCTGTCTTTTCGTCGGCCATATACGTAAATATATCTTAGTTGCTGACCGTCGGCGGGTTAAATCTTGAAATCCTCGAGTGTGCTATTGGCAAACAGCGAGTTAACATCGAGACGCTTGCCGATCAAACCCTGCTCGTGCGTATACTGAACCAGCGTTTCCAATACATGCCGGTTGGCTTCTAAACCATAAGCCCAAGGGTCATCGCCGAGAATCTCGCGCTCCTTTTCCATCTCATCAATGGACCAAGCCATCATATATTTGAGCGCGGAAAACTCGTACATGGCTTCCTGGCATAGTCTTTTCGATTCATTAAACGCCTTGAATAGACTCTGGGCAATCCACGGGTTTTTTTCGTAGACCTCTTCGCGAATCGCCACGGTATGCATGATCGGGAAAATCTTGGTTCGTCCAAAGTAGTCTTGTTCCACTTCACGAAAATTTGGAATCAGCCGCTGAACCTTAGGATGACGGCGCACGAACGGCGACGGCATATGCGCCGAAATCATGGCATCGATCTCGCCCTTCTCTAGCATCCCGGACAGCGTCTTGTCCGGAGGAATCGGTTGAATATCGATGTTCGGTGGCAGATTATGTTTGATCTTATCCTCTCGACCCGGGTGTTCCTCGCCCCCGGTAAACCACTTCATCTTCTCCGGGGGAACACCATACTCGTGCTGTAGGATACCCCGCGCCCAGGTCGCCATCGTGATCTGATATTCAGGGACTCCGACTCTTTTCCCAGCCATATCCGCAGGCTTTTGGATGCCTGAATCGGCATTGATATAGATGCATGAGTGACGGAAGGTCTTGGACGGAAAAACCGGAATAGCGATCAATCTAGGCACGCCTTTGTCGCGCGCCATGAGATAAGAGCCCGTGGAAATTTCCGCGGCATCGAATTCGCCGTAGCGCAGCATCCGCCAAAAAGTCTCTTCGACTCGCAGCGGCAGATAATTCAAATCCACGCCTTCAACCTCCACCCTGCCGTCTTGCAACGCCCGGGTGCGGTCGTAGTCCCAACAAGCCAATGTCAAACGGATTTTTCCCATGCTGTTCTCCCTATTGATTAAGCTGATTGCCTTGTGCGCGCTCGTTCACTTGACACCGGCCAGAAACTGCACGGCACCGACGACGAACTGTTCTTTCTCGCCTTGCAGCACGATGGCGGCCTCGCCGGAAGCAAGGGTCGTCCGATGCTGAACAATATAGGGTTTGCCCTTGAACGTTACCTGCTGCCCGGGACAGAACGGTTGAAGTCCCAAATGGTCTTGTTGCGGGTCGATCTTTTCCATAGCAGACTTTTCCATACCATATCCTTGATAAAACCGTAAATCACCCAATGCCCAAGATCGAACGGGGTGAAATTGACATCGTTCCGAGCCGCGACTACAGTCGAACACCGAGGAAAGGGAAATGATGCGGATTGCGGTAATGGGCACCGGAGCAGTCGGCGGTTACTTCGGTGCGAAACTCGTCGACGCCGGTCATCATGTTGTATTTATCGCGCGCGGAAGCCATTTGTCCGCAATGCGCTCCAAGGGATTGCGCGTCGAGAGTCCGGCGGGCAATTTACACGTTCAAAAGTCCCTTTTTACCGCCTCGCCTGCCGAAGCTGGCGCCGTCGATTTGGTTCTCTTCTGCGTCAAGTCCTACGATACCGCCGAGGCGGCGGCGGCGATTGCGCCCATGATCTCCAGGCAAACGACGCTTCTTTCCCTGCAAAACGGGATCGACAATGCCGACAAAATCGCTCAGCTGTGGGGGACCGAAAGAACTTTGGCCGGCGTGGTATACATTGGCGCGCAAGTTTCGGCGCCGGGGCTGATTACACATTCGACCGGCGGCAGAATTATCCTGGGCCAGCCGAACCGCCAGGTTGTTGACACAACCCGTGCAATCGAGCAATTGCTCTTGGGCGCAGAAATTGTGTGTGAAATCAGCACCACAATCGAGCAAGTTCAATGGACCAAGTTGCTCTGGAATGCGCCTTTTTGCGCTAT
>JBBDNJ010000031.1:0-7874 GCA_040877705.1 Binatia bacterium
TCCTGTTTGGTATTAACTATGTTCATTGACGTACTCATCAAATTAAAGATACAAGAGGGCGAATAAGGAGTTAAGGTGGAAGCAACCGAAAACTGGATGATCTCTACGACGCGATCGAAAAGTATGTACCTCAAGTGGGATGGACCCATCCGTTTGAGACCAGAGCCATTGGCCGGTTCAATCAATCCTGAATCGAGCCAGGACTCGCCAGTCTTCGCTTAACGAGTTGGAAAAGCAGGCACCATATCTGGCCTGTAAGTCCATTCTTTTGAGCGCTGTCCGTCGGCTAGAGCTTTAAGCTCTCGTTCCCAAAGTTGCCGGAGCAGTATAACGCCAGAATCGCTTCGGCCCAGATGCTCCATTCCCCGATCCGGGATTCTTCCTTGGCCTGCTTGGGCGATTTCGTCCTCGATGATTACATAGTCCGTGCGGTTGGGATCAATATCTTCCAAACGCAGCTTACCTTTTAGAACCGACTCTACCAACTCTGCACGGTCCTCGGCCTCTTTGGAGCGTTTTTCTCTTCGTTTCCGCAACCATTCCTGGCCGTAGTCGCCCTTTAACGGTATAGCCCTGAGCTCAAAATGTATGTGGCTGTCATCATCGACCGGCACCTTAAAAAGAAGCACATCGGCCCGCTTTACTTCTGGATCCACAACCTGGCCGTTGACGTAGTTTATGTTTGGCATTCCAAAATACGCTACGACTTCGGCCCCGTTCGGATATTTCACCTTCCGCTTTACTCCCCAGTCAGTCTCTTCAGCGGTAATCTGGGGATCGCCTTGTACGTAAAAATCGCCCCTGGTCTCCCGATGGCGCTGGTGAACGAAACGAACATGCGCGTTATCTAGCGAGTTATCGATATTATTGTAAAAGTTGCAAATCCGATCGTATCTTACCGCATCCACGGTGAAGTCAGGGCTCTCCAACTTGGGATAAAAAGTAAAAGGGGCAGGCTCTCCTTTTCCAAGATAAACAAAAATTAACCCTAGATATTCTTTCACCGGATAGCCCGGAATTCGGATTTTACTGGCGAAAGGCGTCGGCTCGGCAGGTTGTTCAATGCACTGGCCCAAGCCATCATACTTCCAGCCGTGATAGAAACAGCGAATGCAATCGTCTTCAACCCACCCGGCCGACATCTGAGTTCCTCGATGGGCGCACCGGAATCCGACGACATAAGGCGTGCCGCTTTTTCCGCGATAGAGCGTGTAATCTTCTCCCAAAATTCGAGCCGGCACTGCACGACCTGTCGGGAGGTCATGTGAACAGTACAGCGGCTGCCAAAAACGTCGTAGATATTGTCCTGCCAGCGTGTCCGGTCCGGTATGAACGAAGTCTTGATGCTTAAAATTACGTCCCATAGGAACTCCTTTTTACCAAGCTGGGATCTATCACGTACTCCTCCTCCCACCACGTCTGTGCGGCGCGACCACCATGTTGGGCTATAGATTTGAGCCAAAGCATGCTGGTCCCTCTGCTTGGGCCTTTAACAAATGTGATCCCCCGACGAATACCTTCGATATAACGCATCTCCTCAATGAGTTCGCCACCTCCCATGTTTACATCGGGACCGAAATTTCGCACGGCCCAAAACCGGTGGCACATACGTACATCGAACGGCAGCTGCCCAGTAATTTCGATAAAAATCTTATCTAAGCCGATAGCCTCGACGATTTGGCGAACCTGGCGGCTGCCCTCGTCGCGTTCTCCGTAATCACCAATTGCTTCACGCAGCACGCGACTTTCCAGATAAATATAAGCACACCCGGCATCGAGCAGCCTTTTTCCTTCCGCCACAATCGCTTCCACGTTCAACCTGCCTTGGCCCGCTCTCGTTCGATCCCCTTCCTCCCACTTCTGCCCCACTTCACCTTCGATCTTTAGACCCAGTTCTTGGGCCAACGCGAAATAGCGTCGCTCGTCGTCATCGACCTTTGAGTTTGATTGATCCGGCTGCATAAAGTGCGTGTCGATCTGAATGTTAGTAAACCCAATGTCGCGGACCGTGCGCAAATAGGACTCAGCCTTACCTTGAAAATAGGCGATTGCAAACATGGGATCATCGATGGCCGTGCTGATTTTGTAATCTCGATAGAGCTTCACGCGTTGCTCGACAGCGCGCCATGGCATCGACACGCAGGTGATCGGGAACTTGACGCAATCAATGTATTCGCCCCAAACGTCCAACATATCTCGTACCAGCGAGATCGATTGAGCCTGTTCGAGTATGGTGGTTAGTCCTTGGGTGCGCGGCTTTTGACTTCGTTCAGCAAGTTCCAAAAAATCTAGAAAACGTTTTTCCATATCCAAATTCCCCTTGTCCACTTACGTATTTAGTGTGCTTGGATGAAACATTTCTTCAGGTTTAAACCGCTTGGCGGTAAAGCCCTGCTGGTGGGCATAGTCAAGCATTTTGTCGACCTCAGCGCGGCTCCCCTTGAAACCCCAAGCATAGAAATCCGGACCCGCCAGTTTGCGTTCTTCTTCCCACAAAGCTCTAAACCACAGAGAAGTCAAATGCGCTCTCTGTCGCTCGAGCCAGTGGTAGCAATGTTCCTTAGACTTTTGCCAAGCGTCAAAAAGGCTCATGGCCACCCATGGCTCCTTTTCCAAAAGTGAGGTTTTAATCGCCAGTAAATGGTGTATTGGAAAAAACCGGGTCCGACTGAAGTACTCTCGCTCCAACGAAGGATAGTTGGGAAACAAGAAATCGACCTCCGGATGGCCGAATGGTGCCCAGGTTTCTGTGGTGATCACGGCGTCGATGTCACCCGAGATCAATAGATCGTAGAGTTTGGAGCCGGATGGTGTAAATTCGAGCTTCGCCCAAGGTGGTGGTTTCCAATCACCTACGCTTGCCGCCCACTGAGCGATCCATGTAATCGACTTGAGATCGACTCCGAAATCTTCCTCCAAAATACCTCGAGCCCAGAGCGGCGTCGTCGTGAGCCACGTCTGTATGCCGATTCGGCAACCGTTTAGTTGAGTCGCTGATTGAATACCGCTGCGTTTATTTATGTAGATATAGGAGTGACGAAACATGCGTTTAACGAAGATGGGAATGGCTGTCAGATTAAGGAGTTTATACTCCAAGTCGGC
Organism: Binatia bacterium; assembly: GCA_040877705.1. GTDB lineage: Bacteria > Desulfobacterota > Binatia > UBA9968 > UBA9968 > WHTF01. Next base: position 3,103 of record JBBDNJ010000031.1, read on the forward strand.
AATATAAATTCCGGCGAAGAATTCAGCGACATCAAATTCGCCTTCGCGCGCCGCGCGCTGCCGGCTTCGATCATCCGAATTGACAGTGATTTCAAGCTCGATGCCTTCGGGCTTTACCGTTCCATCAATCAGCGGCACCGTCCTATCATAAAGACCGCAAGTCATAGTTAGCTTTAGTGCCATTCAATTCCTCCCGTCACGAAACGCTCATGCTCGCTAGTGAGGCTCTAAGCCTGATCGACATCATGGACCGAATATCGATTCAAAGCAGGAGAAGGCGAACGAAATACACGCGACTTCAAGCCACAGAGCGAATGCCTTTTAGATAAAGATGATGTTTTCGCTTGGCTATGGAAGGCAAGCCCGCAACGATCTGCGTCCAAGTATCCCCCTCATCCCCACTGAAGAGAATGTCTCCTTCGGTAGTGGCCGCAAAGAGGCAGTACAAGCTTCCCCAGCTCACGATGCTCAATGCCTCGATATTCCCGGTAAAATTCGTCGGGAACCCTGCGTTTAAGAATTCCCAGCTGCGCCCTCCATCTCGGCTTCTTCCGACAGAGGAATTCGCCGTACCATATTTAACCCAGGTCGGAGGAATGGTCGCGGCACCAGAAATAAAGATCAACTGCTCGTTTTCCGGATGGACGATGAGACCGTCGGGATAGCCTACTCGAGATGAGCGAGTCGTGAGTTTCTCCCAAGCAGTACCGCCATCTTTGCTATAATAAACACCGTCTCCACATGCCAAATACATCTTGCGGGGGTCCGAATTTAATATTACAAGCCTGTGAACGTCCTCATAAAACCCGTGGAGATCTTCCCACGAGGCTCCGCCGTCGCGGCTGCGGAGCAGCGCGCCCTGTTCGATGCAAGCGTATACCGTCCGTGGGTTTCTTGGCTCGAAGACGATTTGCTTTACGTGACCAATGTTCGGAGGTTGTGGGTAGTGCCAGTTTGGAGCACTCGGGACTGAGCACAATCCATCCAAGTCTCGCCACGTTTTGCCTAAATCCTCACTGACAAACAGGTGCGGTGGTTCCGTCCCGGCATAAACCAATGGACGGTCCTCGAATACGGCACAGTTTAGAGTGTAAACATCGGCGTGCGTGAGCCCATGCTCTTTTCTTTCCCACGTTTCCCCAAAGTCGTTGCTGGCTAGAATTCCGCCCTTTTGAATTCCGGCAAATAGCATGCCGCTCAAAGGCTCTATTAAAATCGCGTGGACATGGCATCCTGAAAGCCATCGGCTGGATATTCCCCAATCCGTCCGCTCACCACGATTTTCGAGAAGAAAAAGTCCTTCCGAAGTCCCCACAAGAACCTGGTGCGGAAAAGAGTTCAGGCGAAAATTATTGTTTCCGCCCGGAGACACATAGGGAATCATGGTTACCTCCTCGCAGTTTAGATTCTAGGTCACACCTACGGATTTGGTCGCCATCCACTGGCTTGTAATTGGCTGTTAAGCTTTTTGGTCAACGAGTAGTCGAACATCTGGTTGATGGGAGAAGGGTCCTTTGATTTGAAACGGTCCAATGAGAGTTGGTAAAATTTCTGGAGGTGCTCCTCGCTGACCGTACCATCTCTCGTCATCACTTCCCGAACAGAGTCGTAATATTTCTCAGCCTGAGTTTTGCTGATCTTGAGATACTTAACCAAAATAGGAACAGTGCCCAAGCGGTGTTCTCGAGCATACATTAACCCCTTTAACGTGGCCCTGGAGAATTTGTCCACAAGCGTCGGATTAATTTTCAACAGTTCTTCCCGTACCACTATGCTGCCTTGGAGTTCTACAAAATCTTCCTTTAGAAAAGACACAAGCTCACGGAACCCGGATTCGTTCGCCGTAAAATTAAAGGGGGGCGCAAGCATGGCAGCATCTACAGTGCCGCTGAATAGGCCAGCGGCAATATCCGGCATGCGACCGAGCGCTAGGATTGGAACGTCACGGCCTGCTTCGAGTCCGTGTTTCTTTAACGTCTTAACGAGAAGGGTGGCAGGCCCGCTACCGATCCCTGAAACACCAACTCTTCTTCCTTTTAGTTCCCGAACGTGAGTGATTTCGGGCTTTGAGAAAAGCCAGAACATCGGTCGCTGGTAGGAACTAAAGATGATTTGTAGTGGAGCGCCGGCTAACATTGCCGGAATTGCGCTTCCGCTGACGGTCGAGAATTCTACATTCCCACCGATAAGCGCCTGGACCGCAACGGGAGCGCTCATCCACACGAAGTCAACATCCAATCCTTCTTCTCTGTAGTACCCCTTTTCTTTGGCCGCAGTGAAGGCAATAACGACCATGCTTAGCGTCGGCACGCCAACTCTTACTCGAGTAGCTTCAGCTGCCCTGCTATTCGCGGAATAAATTAAAAGAGCGAAAATAAGAACAGTGAAGCGCATAGTATGGACCACGTGATCCTCCTTCAATCCAGGCCCATTTCGTCGGGCTTGGAACGAACAAACTAAGAGATTTATCAATCTGTCGCAACAACTCCCATAATTTCACTCAGCTGTTTCTGGGCAAGAGCGGCTCCTGGAAGACATATCCCGAGGCGCTCCGCCAGTTCAAGCGCCGGAGAGAGGCTTTTTTTGAAAACTACCGTACGTTGCTGCCGAACCGGCATGGAATCCTGCGGCCGCTTGAAACGCTCGAACCAGTTGTCGGAAGCAAAGCTTTGTCCGGAGCTTACGTGCAGGATTTCTAAAAACCGACTGAAATCAATACCACTCTTGTCACAAAGCATTTCAGCTTCGTGGGCGGCGAGCATGTTAATGCAAACTACTGACTGCTGGATAATTTTGATGATAGACGCCGTGCCTAAATCCCCGATGTGAAAAATATGCGAACCGGAAGTCGCGAATACCGGCCTGCATCTCTCCAAAATTTCTTTCTCTCCTCCAACCATGTAACACAGATCTCTGTTTTCGGCCCCCTTTCGGCCCCCGCTTACTGGCGCATCCAACAAGGTCTCAGGAGAAATCGTGCTGTGAATAGCAACTATTGAGTCCGGGCGAGCGCCCTCGAATACACCTTGTGGTCCGTTCACGACGGCCTCAACTTGCGAATCGTCAACTACTGTTATTGCAATGAGGTCACCGTGCTCGCCAACTTCTGCCGGTGAACGAGCGATCTTGGCGCCTAGCTCACTCAGCACGGTCAACGGCTCTTGGCGGAGATCATAAACCATTACATCAAAACCTGCGCCAACAATATTCGTGGCCATCTGTTTTCCAATCGTGCCAAGTCCGATGAATCCAATTTTCATAGCAATTTTTTCATTGGGTCTTTACATGAAGTAAACTTAATCCACGCCTCGTCGAAGTTCAAATCAGCCTCTCTCTACCGACTTAACCGGCCGGCACGTTTTCGCAGACCAACCATGCCAATCGCGGTGCATACCTCATGGTAAGATCACTAAACTAAGCTAATTGCCTTCGAAATCCGCCGATGCTCCTCGAGGACAGCCTCTGCTCAGCCTCGGATCGGGTCGGCAAGCAACCCAATAAGACGAAAGATTTTCCAAATACGCAGAATATTAGTAATCGTGCAAATTTGACGATATTCAGATGAAACTGCGTTGCCGATCTCAATTAACCCGTCGATTCCAGCTTGGCCAAAGGCGGTTTCCAATCACCTACAGCCCTAAAAAAGTTCGCTTATCGCTAAACCTCATGTGGGATTAGAACCGCCTTTATTATATGGGCCACCCTTCTTCTGACAAATCGATGTGATTTTCCTCAGGGTCGCGAAGCTGAAACTCGGCGTGAACTCCTGCCATGCTCGGAGTCGCAACGGTTCCAGTTAGCTGCTCGATCGCTTTGACGCTCTCCACTTGAAATCCAAAATGGTTGATCCCATTTGTGCTTGGTCGAACTGATCAGAGCTACATCGACGAAACCGTCGGAGAGGTAAATTGTCCCGTTTCCTCCCCTTTCTTTCTCTTCCATTCCGAAAACACTTTTTAGGTAGTTAGCCACCTTATCACGATCTTGTACATTTATGGCGATGTGACGAATTCTTGGTTTGCTCACGGCTTACCTCCTAAGTTTTTTTACTCGTTACGGAAGTTGTTCCATAGTCTGTCCAATTCCAACCCGGTACAAAGTCATTAGTTCAAGTGATTCTCTAGCTGCTTCGAGCGCTAATCTCTCATCTTTGCCCGAGACAAATTCTTCAAAACAAGACAAATACATATCGCTGTGCTTTTCATCTGCTCTGCTATGGGCGTAGTGGCTGGGGATATCTCTCTATTGGATTCCCAGATCGGCGATCATCCGCTTGGCCGTTCTCGACGTGTTTCCGCCTCCTAGATCGGTCAATAGCCGATCGTCATTTGTCCACTCTGTTATTGTCATTGCGGCTAGTCCCTCAATCCAGCCCTTTTCTCTTGGAATCCATCCCCAAGCGTAGAAAGCGGCCATTGACGTCCGGAGTGGCTTCGCGTTGACGATCTCGTCGCGCGTTAGTCCGAGCCTCTCTCCTTGCTTAAGTACCAAGGCGAAGTGACCTCCATCGGAATATTCATCCTTGATCACCTCTCGTACTCGTGCTCCAAAATTTTCCGTTTGACTGCCAGTTCCGGACAATTCGCCGACACATGAGCCCAGCCAGCTCTTACACCCCCAAAAAATCATAACTCTTGCTCGGGTTGAGAAAGTCGGGCTAAGCGTGTGCACCTCGAAAGGGTACCGAGGGTCCTGGGCCCGGCGCTTACTGCCGTGATTCATATTGCCCGACCTTAGCCGCGTTAATTTCTGTTGACAATTAAGAATGTAAC
>JBBDNJ010000032.1:0-7853 GCA_040877705.1 Binatia bacterium
CCGCCCGCACGGTTCGGAGGGCGGGGACGGCGAAAGCCGTTTCCGACCCCTATCGATGATTCCTTCTTGCAGCAGGCGAACGAGAACCGTCTGCGTCACGGCGCCGTGCGCCTTGCGGTCCAAATGGTCCATGGTGTCGGCTTCGTGGTGTTTTGAAAAGTAGCTTGCCTGTTCGGTTGTTAGCCCATAGTGGAGCGTTAAGGCTTTAAAAAAATCTAGACAGGTATTGCCGAACGCATGCTCCCACAATACCGAGAACCAGTATTCCTGAATGAGACCGTCATTGAGCAAGGTCCGATGAAAATCCGGCAACGCGCGCGCCTCCGGCAACATGGGAGTAAGCAGTACTTCCTCCTTCGTAAGTCCCAGCGCCTGGCCCGTGCTCATCAAAATTTGAATATGTCCGGGAGGACAGGGATGGCCGAATTCGTCCAGCAACTTTTGGCTGTAAACTTCCATCAAGTCGACGTTCTTGACGAAGAACCACAGATGTTTGTAGAAGGCGGAGGTGTACACCGAGTTGATGACCGGAACAAAAGAACCCCAGTTTTTGTAGAAGAGTTGAATAGTTTCTTTTTCGAGCTTGCCTTGTTTCAGTTCGTCCATGAATCGTGTCTTATCGACGGTCGCCAACCAGCGTTTGTCGCACTTCGCCGCGCACTCGGCGATAAATTCTTTGGCTTGTGATTCGTTAAGCTTGAGCATGACCGGTCTCCTGTTTTACAAGAGTTAAACCTGCTGGAGAAAACACTTTTCCCTCATAGTGCAGCACCACAGGGCTGTCAAGCAGAGATCAGATTGCCCTTGCGGAGCGGCGCACGACTGGGCTAGAATCATCTATTCCACAGGAGGAACGACTATGGATTTTGTCAACCTGAACGAGAAACAATCTGAAGCTCAGAATAATAAGAAGAGAAAGATCGATCTCTTCGGAACCGATAATTTTCGCTCCTGGATGCTTTACTTCGTTCCAGGTGACGGAACGGACATGCATTATCACGCCAATCCGGAGACGTTTCTCGTTCTCGAAGGGACGGGCACCGTCAAGGGACTCAAAGGCGACGAACGACCGGTTAAGAAGCATGATGTGTTGTTTCTCGGCGCAAAGGATTACTACCAGATCACTAATACCGGAACGGAACCTCTGGTGCTTTTCGGCAACCGTTCGGAAGCATTCGGCGGCGCCCACATACTTGCCGACGGCAAAGATAGAAGCAGCGCTGAACAGAGCGCGCGCGATTAACTCCGATTTCTGATTATAATTGACAAGCTGAGTGTCAGTGGTTAATTTGGCTGTTGAACATCTGATTGAGGAATCATCATGCCCATCTACGAGTACCAGTGCGAAACGTGCGGGACCTTTGAAGCAACCCAGAGGATCACCCAAAAGCCATTGTCTAAGTGCCCCACCTGCAAGGGAAAAGTAAAGAAGCTGATTTCCAATACGTCGTTCCAGCTCAAGGGCACCGGTTGGTACGTCACCGATTATGCGCGCAAGGATAAGAACGGTTCTAAGACGGAGAACGGCGCGAGTGCTTCCTCCAAAGAAACGAAAAACGACACAAAAGAATCGAAAAGCGAGACTAAGAAAGAACCTGCTCCAGCCAAAACCGAATCTTCATCGACTTCCACCAGCACAACTTGACGTCGCAACGCCGCGCTTTCGTAGCGTGGCGTTTTCTTCTCTGGCCGTTTGTTTTTTTAGGATTCTACGAGTCTGTCACCCGCAGCTATACCGTGGCTTGTTCTATAGGCCGTGTTTCGATAATGGCCGGACTTCCCCAGCTCTAAACTAAGATGTTTGTCCCCTGGATTTGTTCATCGTTTTTCGCTATAGCTGAGTCCATTCCAACTAAAAACATTGAAAGGAGAGTACAAAGATGGCTCAAACTATAGACAATATTGTTGATCCTAACGATTCCGGCTTAACTTCGGAGGCGGTCCAGTTTCCCGGTAGCGCCGGAAACGTCAGTGCCTATGTTTCGCGGCCCAAGGACGGCAAAAACTTGGGGACCGTTATCGTCATCCATGAGAACAGAGGACTCGTGGGTCACATCAAGGATGTTGCCCGCCATTTCGCCAAAGACGGTTTTGCGGCGATTGCGGTGGATTGCATGGGCCGGGTCGGCGGCAGCGATCAATACAATGGCAGCGATGAAGCCACGGAGGCGATCAAGAAGGTCAACGGCGGTATGGTCGCGGAAGACTTAACGGCGGCTATGAACTACATGAAGAAGCAGAGTTACGTCAACGGCAAGGTCGGCGTCGTCGGCTATTGCTGGGGCGGCGGTCAATCCCTGAATTTCGCCACCAAGTGCAAAGACCTCAACGCAGCGGTGGTCTATTACGGGCGCAATCCCGATCCGCTGGATTCGGTGGCCAACATTCCCTGTGCGGCGATGGGTAATTATGCCGAGGACGATCCCAACATCATGCCCGGCGTGGAGCCCTTGAAAGCGGCAATGAGCAAGGCGGGAAAATCCTTTGATGTTAAAACCTACCCTGGAGCGAAACACGCGTTCAACAACAACACGAATGCTGACCGCTATAATCCGGAAGCGGCCGCCGATGCCTGGGGAAGAACGGTGAGTTTTTTCAAAAAGAACCTGGCGTAATACAACCGGAACAGCGCTGATGGCGGCATGTGGCCTCATCGTCAAGATGAGGCTGCATGCCGTCTTTATTTTTGCTCTAGAAGCTCGGGCCGTTGACCGATGGCGTTGCGCGCTACTTCGGGGGTGATCAGGTAGGGACCTTGAGTCGTGTCTTGCCAAATCTGCTTGGTCAGATCGGCATTACCGCCGGTCAACAGGTATGAGAGAGCTCCGCTCACTAAACCCATCGATACTGAGATTGCTTTGGCCGGAAGGAACACGAGATTTCCGGCAGTGACGCCGATGTCGACAGCGGCTATCTCAATTGGGTCTTGCGCGTTCAGAATAGCTGGGGAAAGGCTGGCTGTGAACAAGAGTAATGCGGTTACTTTAATGCACCTTTTGAAACTGATCGTTTTCAACATCAGATTACCCTCGTAAAACAAATTTTGAGCGGATCGCATCCACTCCATGCGTCGGATTCCAGTAGCGGCGCACGCCGAAATAGTAGCAGCAGCTTTCGTTGTCGAGGTCATTGTTGAAACAGCGCAACTGGCCGTCTTGAAAGCGAACCCTGACGAGACAGGTGCCGCCCGGTACGGAGGACGTCATGCATTCCATGACGACCCCGATGCCCCACTCTTCATAGCGAACGTGAGTGACTTCGTCACTGACGCTTAAAAAGAGCCGTTTCCTCTCCTTAAACATCATCGAGCTATCGTCCGGGCGATGGTCCTTTATGCGGGGAGCAACGCTCGCCAACGAAGGCATAACGGCATCCGAACGTGCCTGTTCGTCCCGTGGTGGACGATCCTTCCAGCTTCGACTGGACTTCTTGCGCGTCATTGCGCTCTTCTGACTACGCTTCACGGTGATTCCTTAGATCGGTTCAGCTTGTTTGCTCCGTTATCGCTGCCGCTTTAATCATAATCACCAAAATCTAACTCAACAGTCAAGCTCGCGTCACGAGCTCTGCTATCACAGCGGCACAGAGTCATCGGCATCATGGGAAATCTTGGTTGACAGGGATTGGCGCTATCAGTATGAAGTGCCGAGAGAACCAGGGAGATACCCGGCGGCCTCCAATAAAGGTAAAAATCATGGCACGAAACGGTTTTAAAATTCTCGATAGCGATATGCATGTTTTCGAACCGCACGATCTCTATTTAAGATATATGGATTCAAAATGGGGCGATCGCATTCCGCGTGGCGAGCCGAGAAAAAAACACGGACAGATCAAGTTTACGCTTGGCAATGGCAAACCCCTGCGGCCATCGGGAACTCAAGTGCTTGCCGCCACTTCACCCAAACAAGACACGGCGGAGAGTTCGCCCGGCGAAGCTGAAGTCGCCTATCGTTATGAGAAGCCCTTTAAGCGCAACTACGACGCGGTCTCACAGCTGGACGCAATGGATGAAGAAGGTTTGGACGCCGCGGTGCTGTTCCGGACTTTTCCATTACATTGCGACGATAGTTTGGAAGCAGGATACGCCAACGATCTCTGCCGCGCATGGAACGATTGGATGGCGGACTTCTGCCAAGAAAATCCAAATCGACTCAAGCCATCGGCGCTGATTACGTTACACGACGTCGATCTCGCCGTCGATGAAGCGCGCCGCGCCGTGCAAGAACTCGGTGCCGTCGGTCTGTCGCTTGTGCCCGAGCCTTGCAACGGCCGCCACATTCACGACCGCTACTACGATCCGCTCTGGCGCGAAGCGGAGCGACTCGGTGTCGCCCTGTGCGGCGGCGAGTCCGAATCAGGATCAGGTCGTCCATCGATTCAAGGGCCACAGCAACGAAGCGGTGCTGATCAATGCTTTTCGCAATCCCATTGAGTTGATGCTGGCGGTTGGAAGTTTCTGCGCCGGCGGCGTGTTGGAACGCTTTGCCGATCTTCGCGTGGCATTTCTCGAAGGCAACTGCAGTTGGCTGCCGTGGGCGCTCTATCGACTGGACGAGCGTTGGGAGCTTAAAAAGGCGTACGCGAACGAGCCGCTGAGCCGAAGGCCGAGCGACTATTTTCTGCGTCAGTGTTTTATCTCGGTCGATGTCGAGGAGGATTTAGTCGCAGACGTCATCAAACGAATCGGCGACGACAACGTGGTGATTTCCACCGACTATCCGCATGCGGATTCGCACTGGCCTCATGCCGTCGATCACTTCATGGCCGTCAAAGGAGTAAACGATAGCGTACGCCGCAAGATCTTGTGGGACAACTGCGCGCGGCTGTATGGTGTATTCTGACAGTCTAACCACAAAGGGCGCGAAGACCCACGGCGGAAGAATTCTCCGCAAAGGCGCTAAGGCCGCCAAGGTGTCATTTCGACCGAATGGGAGAAATCTTTCTGAGATCCCTCGCCTTCGCTCGGGATGACAGGCTTCGGGGCTGTCACTTTGCGTGCTTGGCCTCTTGGCGGGAGATATTCCGAGGAATTGCGGCGTTTCTCAGCTCGGACTTTCGTGCAGAATCAAAATGTGACTTGAGGAGTGCTTGGTACATGGCGAATCATTTACCCTGCGGTATCGAACTTCCGCAAGTCTTTTTTGACGGCCCCGTCGATATGGAGCATATCCGGAAGTTCGCCACTCAGGCAGAGACACTTGGCTACGATAGCCTGTGGTTGCAGGAACGGATCATCGGCGACTTCACTATGCTCGAGCCGGTCACCTTACTGGCTTATGTGGCAGCGATCACGACTAAACTAAGGCTCGGCACTTCCGTTATCCTGCTTACGTTGCGCAATCCGGTGCAGCTGGCAAAAGCCTATTCGTCCTTGGACTGCATGAGCGGCGGCCGGGCGGTCATGGGTGTCGGCCTGGGCGGCGGGCATCTGGGATCTCATGAGGAGATTTTTGGTTATTCACATGATAAACGGGTGACGCGTTTCACCGAAGCGGTCCAGATTATGAAGCTGCTCTGGACCGAGCCCAGGGCAAGCTTCCAGGGTCACTTCTGGAATTTCAAGGATGTCTCCATGGAACCCAAACCGATGCAAAAACCGCATTTGCCTCTGTGGTTCGGCGGGCATCACGAAAATGCTCTGAAGCGGGCTGTAAAGTATGGCAACGGCTGGATGGGCGCGGGCTCGTCATCCTCCAACGCGTTCATTCGCGAATCGGCGCTGATTCGGCGCTTTCTCAATGAAGCCGACCGCGACCCGGCTACCTTTGGATACGGCAAGCGGGTTTATCTCGCCGTCGACAGAGACAAAGCACGCGCGGAAAAGCGCATTCGCGAGTGGTTCGGTCGGCGCTACAAGAACGCCGACCTGGGCCCAAAGGTTTCCATCTGGGGCAGCGCCGCAGAGTGCACGGAAAAAATTGGAGAGATCGTCCGAGCCGGCGCGCAGCATATCGTTTTCAACCCAATGTTCGACGAAATGGGGCATTTAGACATCTGCGCTAAGGAGATCATGCCGCATCTGTGAGAAAGACACTTCACCGCGAAGGCATGGAAGAACACGAAAGAAGGATTTTCGCGCAAAGACGTCGATCGGTGGAGCCGGAAAGTCGCCGAGAAGTTCCTCGACTGGATTTTATGCCGGCCGGAGGCCGCGTGGGTTGACGTCGGCTGCGGAACGGGGGCGTTGGCAGAATGTATCTTTGCCATGTGCGCGCCCAAGTCGGTTGCCGGTGTCGATCGAGCGGAAGGATTTGTCGCCGCGGCGCGGCGCAATGTCACCGACCCTCGGGCTTCCTTCGAGACCGCTGATGCGACAGTCCTACCCTGGGGAAAGACCGCATTCGACGCAGCCGTGTCCGGCCTAGTGTTGAACTTCGTCTTAGATCACAAAGCCATGTCGAGAGAAATGGCGCGGGTAACCAAACCCGGCGGGAAAGTCGCTTTGTATGTGTGGGATTATGGGCGTGGCATGGAAATGATGCGATATTTCTGGGACGCGGCGATTGAAGTGAGTCCGCATGACTCCAAGCTTGATCAAGCCGAGCGCTTCCCGATCTGCCAGCCGGAGCCGCTGCGGGCGCTATTTCGGGACATCGGACTGAGGTCGGTATCGTGTCGCGCGATTGATATCCCCACGGTCTTCCGCGACTTCGAAGATTTCTGGAGCCCATTTCTGGGAAAACAAGGGGCCGCGCCAACTTACTTGGCATCCGTCGATGATGCGACCCGCGAACGGATTCGTGCGCTTTTGAAATCGCGTCTTGTGCCGTTGCTGGATGGAAAAATTGCGCTGACCGCCAGAGCGTGGGCGGTGCAAGGAATCGTCTGAGCCAACGCCGCTGTGGAAAGCGCTAAGCCGCAAGCTTTCGGACACGAAGCTTTTTGCGGCGCTGTTCGGCGTGCCAAAGGTCGTATTGCATCTGCTGACTGAGCCAGCTTTCTGCCGAGGTGCCGAAGGCAATCGACAACCGCACCGCCATCTCCGGGCTGATTCCGGCTCGACCATTGAGAATCGCCGATAAGGTTTTGCGACTCACATCCAGTGCCTTCGCCGCGTCGGTGACGCTTAGGTTAATGGGTTCCAAGCATAAGGTCTTTAAAACTTCCCCGGGGTGGGGAGGATTATACATGCGCATAGTGCACCTCAGTGATAATCTTCGTAATCGACGAGGTCGGCGTCTTTGCCGACAAATAAAAATGTAACTCTCCAGTTGCCACTAATCTTCACGGCCCAGGTGCCCTTGCGATTACCCTTAAGCTGATGAACGGCTAATCCCGGCAGGTTCATGTCTTCGGGAGCTGTGGACACGCTTAGTCGACCCAGAATCACTCGCAACCGTTCAGCGTGTTGGGCTTGAATCCCGGCCTTGCTTCCTTTCAAAAAGAACTTTTCCAGCCCTTTGTGCTTGAAGCCGCGAATCACATAAACAAGTGTAACCAAATACGTTACGGGTTACAATATGGCTGGCTCCATAATTCATGTTGACAAGTTTTGCTCCGCGGGAGTAGAAGGGCGATCAGGTGATATAAGTTTAACAGTTGCTCTCAGTTTTGCACTGAGTTTTTCGTTACCGAGATCCGAACGGCGACCTGAATACGGTCTCAAGGAAGGAGCGGTTTAAAGGCGGCAGCGTGCGCTTGCGAATCTATCCGCAAGTCTGTGCTGCCTTTTTGTTTTCTGCAGGCAGCTAAAGGAGACTCAAAAGAACTTCATTGCGCTCACCGCTGAAATTGAACGGCGATTCCGTCGGTTCGGCGTGCCGAACGGATTACTACACCGGCGAGATGCTATTTGGAGCTGAGAGTCTGTGAAAAAATTGGCAAATCGATATAGGTTGCGTGGCGAAGCGAGC
>JBBDNJ010000033.1:0-7817 GCA_040877705.1 Binatia bacterium
GTATTGTGCCGGAAAATTTTCTGCAGAAGGAGGGGCGTATTGCATGAACATGCCTTCTTTTTTCATCAGGAGCATCGCCCCGTGAATCGCGAAGAGCACGTCAAAAGCTGGTTTTCCGGCGCGCCACTCTGTCAACGCTCGATCCATAACCTTGGTCGCCGAAGCTCGCCAATACTCAACTTTGATGCCGTATTTCTTTTCAAAGCCTTGATGAAGCGCGCCCATGATTTTAGGTATGATCGTGCCGTACGCGACGACCTTGCCTTCCCTCTTGGCCGCATCCACATCAACCGGTTGCGCGTGAGCCTTAGGCAGGATGCAAAGGAGTGCGAGTAAACTCGACGTGAACAATCGGCTTAAAGGCGTCATAAGCATTACTCCCTTTTTGATTTTGAGATACAAGCCGGAATCTAATTGAACCCCCGGTAATGAGCAAGAGTTTTATTGGGCCGCCTTCTGCGGTTTTGTGGTAGAAACGTAAAAGATATCTTGTATTGATAATCTTGAACAACTGCTTCATCCGGCGTTTACTGACTGGAAACAAGGAGAACACGATGAGTGAAAAAGACAAACCACCATTTCGCGCCGATCATGTCGGCAGCTTGTTGCGGCCGCCCGAGCTTTTGCAGGCGCGTGAGAAAAAGCAAAAGACCGAGATATCAGATGCGGAGCTCCGGCAAGTCGAGGACCGCTGCATCCGCGACGTGGTCAAGATGCAGGAAGACATCGGCCTTCAGGGCATCACGGACGGCGAATACCGCCGGACTTTGTGGCATGCCGATTTCCTCAGCAGGATCGAAGGCGTCGTCGTCAAGGAAGGGGTATTGCCGGATGCGGGCCGCGACTTTCAAGGCGGTGACGACGTGCAGCGTTCGCCGACACGGTTTGAAACTACGAGTAAACTAAGGCGCGCCCGCGGCCTGGAAACCGAGAACTTCAAGTTTCTCAAATCGGTCGTTGGTCAAACCGCGAAGCTTTCGATCCCGTCGCCTTCGCTGCTGCACTTTCGCGGCGGCCGCGGCGCTGTCGACAAGCAGGCTTATCCGGACATGGGGGAATTTTTCGCCGATCTCGCGCGGGTCTACCGAGAAGAGATCGCGGGTTTGGCCGAGGCCGGCTGCACGTATCTGCAGATCGACGATACCAATCTGGCTTATCTGTGCGACCCCAAAATGCGCGAGAACGCCAAGAAGATCGGTGAAGACCCGGATAAACTGCACGCGCTTTACGCGACGCTGATTAACGATTGCATCAAAGACCGTCCACCGACGATGACGGTTTGCACTCACCTATGCCGCGGCAATTTCGCCAGCGCCTGGGTCGCCGAAGGCGGCTACGATCCGGTTGCCGAGGTGCTGTTCAACGAACTGAAAGTCGATGGTTATTTCCTCGAATTCGATTCCCCAAGAGCGGGCAACTTCACGCCGCTGCGCTATCTGCCGCGCGGCAAGCGCTTGAACTTGGGGCTGGTGACGACGAAAACGGGCGTCTTGGAAAAATCCGACGATCTCAAACACCGCATCGACGAGGCAAGCAAAATCGTGCCGCTGGACCAGCTTGGCATCAGCCCGCAGTGCGGCTTTTCGAGCACTGTATTGGGGAACAAGCTGACGGTTCAAGATCAGATCGCAAAATTAAAGTTAATCGTCGACGTGGCCAAAGATGTGTGGGAGTAGAGGGTTTTGCCTTCAGACCCTTTAGCCTCGCGCCGCTTCTTACCCGTCGGAATTATCTGGCGCCGGCCTATTTGTACACCGAGTCGATGAAGCCGCTTTTTTCCAGTTGATCGACGATGGAAGTGTCTACGAAAACGTCCGACTTCGGTAGCGGTGTCTTACCCTTGAAGTGGCTTTCAAGCAAAAATTGTATACCTTTGGCGGTCGGGCGCGGAACTCTTAAAATGGTCGGCGCGTAATCCTGCCAAGTACCTTCCAGAAGTTCGTCGTCGGTGATCTTGCCGTACTTCGCCAACACCCGTTTGCTAAAATCCTTGTCGGTGTGATAGCGGTGCGCGCCTCGTATGTAGGCTCTAACGAACCGGATGGCGGTGTCGCGCTGCTGCGAAATAAAAGATCTGGTAGTGATGACCGCGCCGTTGATATCTTCAACGCCAAGCTCGCCGAAGTTCACCAGCTCGCGCATCCCCAGCTTGGCGGCTCTCGGGTAAAGCGGGTAAGTCAAGCCTGCGACCTGGATTGAGCCGGTATGCAAAGCGGCAAAAACTTCAGGTTGGGCGCCCAAAGAAAGGATCGCCACGTCCTTGTTGGGCTCCAGGTTGAACTTTTTCAATGCGATTCGAATCATTTGATCGGAGGTAGAGCCGAAAGTGGTAATGCCGGCTTTTTTGCCTTTCAGGTCGGAGGGCTGCTTAATTTCCGGGCGCGCCATCAAATGAAAGGGCGAAATGTTACCGGTAGCGGCGATAATCACGACGTCGCTGCCGGCGGCAGTTGCGGCAACGGCGGCGGCGGCCCCGGCTTGAATGATCGGCGCGCTTCCTCCCAACATGGCCGCCACCATTCTGGTGCTGCCGCCGACGCGGACCAGTTCCACATCGAGTCCTTCGGCGGAGAAATAGCCGGCCTCTTTGGCGATCCACGCGGTCGCCCAGGTCCCGCCGAAGCTAGGATACAAAACCCGTATGGAAGTGCCAGCGGCAAAAACCTGACTCGCGGGTGCGGCGAGGGAAACAACCAATGCCGCCAATAAAATAGATCTTCTTAACATACAATCTTGCCTCCTGAATACGTAACGATGTCCGCAGTTAAAATTTCTGAAGCTTCGCCAAAGTCGCATGAAGTCACGGTACTCACGACATCTTCCGGTGTGTACCCACGATTTATCAGGGCGGCGGGAATCAATGCAAACTCTTTATGAATTCTAGGATGGATTCTTGGACGATGTGGTGTTAACCATAAAAGTTTCCAAGAGCGCGCGTATTATCAAACCCTTTGCGAGAAGATCCTCTTGAGCACGACTTCGGTCAATCATGCGCCGGATCTACGGCCGGTTGTTTTTCTGGTAGTGATTTTTCTTCTCAACTTCATCGCCAGAATCATTCTCTCGCCGCTGCTCCCCACCATTGAACGGGAGTTGGCGATCACCCATGGTCAGGCAGGCTTTTTCTTCTTTCTGATTTCGGCCGGTTATTTGATTGGACTGCTGGGGTCGGGATTTTTCGCTTGCCGCGCGACCCACAAGCGCACCATCGTTGTCTCGAGCGCGGGGGTTGGCATCGCTCTGATCGGCATTTCATCGGCAACCGGTTTAGGAGCGATCCGCGTGGGCCTGATCACTTTGGGATTGGCCGCTGGTCTTTACATCCCTTCGGCGATTGCGACTATTACATCCGTCGTCCGACAACCACATTGGGGTAAAGCGATCGCCGTGCACGAGTTGGCGCCGAACCTGGCTTTCTTTACCAGCCCGTTTATCGCCGAGTTATTCCTCAAATGGGCGACGTGGCGCGCCGCTCTGGGTGCGCTCGGCGCCGCGTCGATCCTGGCGAGCCTGGCCTATCACCGTTACGGCCGCGGCGGTGAATTCGCAGGTGAGTCTCCTGCTTCGAATGCGTTTGGGATGCTCATCCGCGCGCCGGCGTTCTGGCTCATGGTGATTCTGTTCGGCCTGGGGGTAAGCTCGACCATCGGAGTGTATGCCATGCTGCCGTTGTATCTGGTGAGCGCGCGGCAAATGGATCCAAGCTGGGCCAACACCGTGGTTGCACTTTCGCGAATTCATGGACCGATTTCCGGACTTGCCGGCGGTTGGGTATCGGATCGCCTGGGACCCAAGCGGACCATGGTCGTCAGTTTGATATTCACTGGAATCGCAACCTTGCTTTTGGGAGTCGCTTCAGGCTGGCGGACCAGCGCTGTGGTTCTGATTCAGCCGCTCCTGGCCGTTTGGTTTTTTCCGGCGGCATTCGCCGCTCTCGCGCTGATTACAGGACCGAATGCGCGTAATCTCGCCGTGGCGTTTGCGGTGCCGTTCGGTTTTATGATCGGCGGCGGCGGCATTCCGACGTTCATCGGCATGATGGGCGATGCGGGTTTGTTCGCCCGTGGATTCATTATTGCCGGCGCCTTAATAACCTGCGGCGGTATTCTAGCGCTCATGCTCAAACTTCCCGGTTCGGGTGGGAAGACGGCGTGATCGCGGTTGTTTTCGTCACGCCGGCTGTTCTATAACTTTTACTATGATGACGCTGGAAGAATTCGCCGGAGCCATTAGAGAGAGCCGCGAGATCGTCGTGTTCACCGGCGCCGGAATCAGCACGGAGTCCGGTATTCCGGATTTCCGCAGTCCGGGGGGAATCTGGAGCCGCTATCGGCCGGTGACTTTCCAGGAGTACGTCGGCAGCGAGGAGTCGCGCCTCGAAGCGTGGAAACGGCGGTTGGAAACTCGCGAGGCGGACAAGAACACCAAGCCTAATGTCGGCCATTACTTCATTCAGTCGCTTAACGAGAAAGGCAAACTCATCGGACTGATCACCCAGAATGTCGACGGATTGCACGGTGAATCCGGATTACCCGACGAGAAGATTGTCGAGCTGCACGGCAGCAATCGAAGGGTTCTTTGTCTGAAGTGCGCCAAATCCTACGATCCTGACAAAGTCGTTGAACGCCTGGTGGGCCGCTTTTCTTCGCCGAAATGCGATGACTGCGGCGGTATTCTCAAATCAGCGACGATTTCGTTCGGCCAGGCGATGCCGGAGCGCGCGATGCGCCAAGCTCAGGAGTGGACCGAGCAGGCGCGCGTGTTTATCGTCATGGGATCTTCATTGCAAGTACAGCCGGCCGCTTCTTTCCCCGTCGTGGCGCGCCGCAACGGAGCATTGCTGGCGATCATTAACCGCGAGCCGACACCGATCGATGACTATGCGAGCTTCGTTCATCAAGGCGCCATCGGAGAGTTCTGTCAGCGCTTTAATGCGCTGATTGCCGATGGATGACGGGCAGGCAGACGCAAAACAGGGAGAGACAAGGAGACTGGGAGACATGATGGCCGAGTGGAAGATGATCGATGCCGACGGGCATATCCGTGAAATTGAAAGCGACGTCTTTGAATACTTGCCCGAGCATTATAAGCATCGGCGCGAGGCCGTGCTCTATTTCCCTCTGTTGCCGCACCATGGCTGGCATCGTCAAGCGGGTAGCGGAGGCAGGGGATCGTCATTCTTGATCCCTTCACTGCAAGATTGGCAAAACGCTTTGAACCAGGGAAATATCGAGGCGGCGGTTGTTTACCCGACGCGCTTCATGCACATCGGCCAAGTGGGCATGGTTGAATTTGCCGTGGAGCTGAGCCGAGCTTACAACGACTACCTGTACGATCGATTTTTGCGGCACGAACCGCGCTTGAAGGGGATTGCAGTGCTGCCGCTGCAGGACATCGACGCCGCGGTCGCGGAGCTGCGGCGGTCGGTTAAAGAGTATGGCATGGTCGGCGGACTGCTTCCGGCCGATGGATTGCCGCGGCCGCTGGGGCATCAGGAGTTTCATCCCTTGTATGAAGCGGCAAATCGGCTGGGCTGCATGCTCGCGGTTCATTCGCAGAATTCGCTGCGCAACAACGACTTATTCTTGTGGCGCAATGAAGCGGCAACGCTTGCTCATGTCTGGCCGCAGATGCGCCAGTTCACCAACCTCATGTTCTCCGGAGTGCTGGGAAAGTATTCCGACCTGCGCATCGCGTTCTTAGAAGCCGGATGCGGTTGGGTGCCTTATCTCATGAGCAAGATGGAGGCGCGGATGGGTGAGCTAGTGCATCCATCGAAGCTCATCGAACGCGGCCAGATCTACTTCCAGTGCGGCGAGGAGATGACCACCCGCCGAGACCTGGATTTGCTCGGCGATCAATGTCTTTTCTGGGCGTCGGACTTTCCTCACGAGGGAATCGTCAATATGGCCAAGGCGGTCAAGGAATTTCTCGAACGCGAGGATATTCCCGAGTCATCCAAACGCAAGATCAGTTACGACAATCCCAAAAAGTTATACCGGCTGTAGTGTGACTGGGTGTTAATTCTGCTCGTAAGAGTTCGCCGGGTATTCCGCGAATCTCTATCCGATCGAACCCCTGATCTTTTCCTACCGGCCGATACGTTTGAAGAAAGCGTCTTCCAGATGCACATACCCCTGCACCGCCGGGTCTTGCACGGAACGCACAATCAGAAAATTTCCGATTTTTTTTTCTACTTGCACCTGAATGCCCGGCCGAAGCGTTTTCAGCAGCGCCGATTCCCTTTGCGGTTGATCGAAGAGCAAAGAATCCGCGGTGACTTCAAATGTCCCTTGATAAAAATATTGCTGTTGGTCAGTTTTCCGGGGTTCTCTTCTTGCCGGTTTGTCATTTGGCCAGTAGGCGGGTGGTTTGGTTGTTTGCGGCTGCGTTGCATCCGGCTTGTTGACGATCGGTTGTGCGCTTGTAGGCTTTTGCACGCTTGTCGTGTGAGATTTACCGCTTGACGGTTCTGCGGGTTGGGCTCTAGTAGGACTCGGGGTTAACTCGTACTCTCGGAGCGGCCTCGCCCGGGGTGCTATTGCGTGAACGTTATCAAAAGAGTTTTCAACCTTTGGAATCGAATCGCGTTCTTCTTTCTTCATCAGAATACGGTTTATTTCCAGCTTAAGTTGGCGGTAATCCGGCCAAGGATCGTCGGGATTATCGTTGTCGGCTCGCGGTAGCGGTTGGTTGTGCGCAGGTTCATTTCGATGTGCTGTAAAAACATCTTTCGCCTCGGGTGGCATTCGCGTCAGGAAAGTGCTGCTTTGATGATAGAACGCCGAGCTACTGCTCAGTAACAAACCAAGCGCCAACAAAATTCCCAGGCCCAACCCGGCGACGATTGTGCTCGCAGGACGTCCGGCAAGCCACTCCGCCACGAGAAAGGCGCCAGGTTGCATCTCTGTCATGGTCGCATCACTTCGACCTTGGAGCGTGTAAGATTGCGCGACAGGCGCGGTTTGTTGCAACTCGGGTAATGTGCCGAGTTGTAGATCATCCGCGACCTCGTCGACGATTTCCGCTGACACCTTGTGTTTAGAGAGCGCATACGCGTTGAGCAACGCGTTGTCACAAATGATATTGACGAGCCGGGGAATCCCAGTCGAATAGACAGTGATTTTCTCCATGGCCATAGGATCGAACAAAGGTTTGCCGTGATAGCCGGCCCGGGCAAGCCTGAAAGCAATGTAATAACGCACTTCATCATGGCTAAGCGGCGCAAGCCGAGTGTGGACTTTCACTTGCTGCTTCAATTGGCGTAATTCCGGCTGATCGAGTTTTTGATCGAGCTCGGGTTGCCCCAATAAGACGATTTGAATGAGCTTGTCATCGCCGTTCTCTGATTTGGATAACAGCCGGAGCTCGTCCAGCACATCGTTTTTAAGAGTCTGAGCTTCATCGATGAATATCGCCACGTTGTGGCTGTTCCTGGCTTTTTGGCTCGCATAATCCGCGATCTGCTCCAACAACGCGGTCTTGTCGTCGGATAAGGGCGGTATTCCGAGATCTTCCAACATGAACCGGAGCAGCTCGGTGAAAGTGAAGCTGGGATTGACGACCAAAGCGCTCTGGAGGCCGGAATTGGCGCAACTCCGCATGAAGGCGGTGAGCAGGGTGGTTTTTCCGGTGCCGATCTCGCCGGTCACGACGAGCAAACCCTTGCGCGCTTTGATCCCGTCTCGCAGTTTCGCAAAAGCGCTTCTATGAGAGGGACTGCTATAAAGATAATGCAATTCCGTTGTGGCGCGGAAGGGGAGATCTACCAAGCCAAAGTAGTTTTCGTACATAGTGTGCCGTTCCGTTGAAGAGTG
>JBBDNJ010000034.1:0-7702 GCA_040877705.1 Binatia bacterium
AGGAAGTCAGGGTCGCCGCCTAATCCCTTTACCCACTATTTGACAACGGCTCAGTGCCACCGCGAAGCGGTTTAGTTCAACTATTGAGTATACTGATAAGTATATTACCGGCCCGAAAAATCACAGCTCCGCGAGATTTACCTTGTTGATCAAAGAGTTGTCAATCGGGTTTCGCTAGAGTTCATTTCAATATACCTCCAGCGACGACTGAAAGCAGCCGGAGATCGGCAACAACCAAGTCTCGGTCACCATCAATCGGCTGATCGGTCGGTTCGTCAAGCAAAATGTTCGCTTCCAGAGGTGCAACGCCGATCCGAACGATCGCTTGAATCGCGAGGCTCCGCCGAGTAGCGCGTTAAGCGCGGGGCGGCGAGAATTTCTTGCATTCGACCACCCGGTATTCTATGGTCCGATGAAAACAGGCAAGCAACTATGAGTCTTCGCAATAAAGCAGCAATCGTCGGCATCGGCGAAACACCAACGGATCGTCTGGGGTCGAAACCCGGCGAGCCGCGCAAATCGAGCGCGCAGTATCTCGCATGGGCGATGCACTTGGCGCTGGAAGACGCCGGCCTCTCTCTTAAAGATTTCCAGGGTCAAGGTCTTGGCGTCACGATTCCAACTGCCTATCCGCAGCCCTTTTGGCCGGAAGAAGTCGCCGAGATCCTCGGCATCACGCCGGGATTGCTCCAGGGCGGCGCCACCGGCGGCGCCGGCGCAGTGTCGCTTTTAGGCGGGATGTCGGCGGCGATTAATTCGGGTCTGATCGATCTTGCGCTGTGCATCGGCGCGGCGGCACCGTTCTCCGAACATTTCGGTGGCGGTATCCAGCCCGGCGACATGCGCGACTGGGAAATTCCCTACGGCACGATGGGACCGAACAGCAAGATCGCCATGGTCATGCGCCGCTACATGCACGAGTACGGCGCGACTCTCGATCACTTCGGCAAGATTGCAGTTACCGGCCGCTATCATGCGAGCCTGAACCCGCTCGCCTATCTCAAGAAACCGATCACGATCGATGACTATAAAAACTCGCACTTGGTCGCTGATCCGGTGCGGTTGCTCGACTGCGTCATGCCGGCCAACGGCGGCAGAGCGTATATTTTGGCTTCACCCGAGCGCGCCAAGGCGCTGCGTAAGAAACCGATCTATCTGAAAGGATTCGGCGAACGGAGCAACCCGTCCTACGGTCCGCGTGCCGGCTCCGATGCTCTCATCACGGGCGTCAAAGATGCCGGCAAAGTCGCCATGGAAATGGCCGGCGTCAAACACAATAACATCGACTTTTTGCAGCTCTACGACGACTACATTATCGTCGTTTACTTGCAGATCGAAGATCTGGGGTTTTGCGCGAAAGGAGATCTCGATTTCTTCAAACGAACCGATTTTACATACCAAGGACAACTGCCGATCCAAACCGGCGGCGGCATGATCAACGTCGGCCAGCCGTCGACGGCCGGAGGCATGCTGCATATCATCGAAGCCGCGCGCCAGCTGCGCGGCGAAGGTGGCGAAAGACAAGTGATTAACGCGAAGACCGGCTTAGTCAGCGGGTTGGGCGTGCTCCCTTACGGCAAAAACCTCGGCTGCTGCGCAGTGGCCGTCCTCGGAAACGAAGTATAAGAACTTATGGCTGAAGTAGACGTCGGAAAACCGTTACCGGCAATCACCAGTGAAGCCAAACCGTTTTGGGACGCGGCCGCGCAGAACAAACTCGTGATGCAGCGCTGCCAGGATTGCCACGCCTGGGTCTGGACGCCGCGCCCGCTGTGCAATGAATGCGGCAGCGAGCGTGTTGAGTGGACGCCGATGAGCGGCAAAGGTGCGGTTTATTCTTTCACGGTGATTCGCCAGGTGGTCGGCCGCGCTGCATCGAAGGGCCTTCGAGCCTGATATTCCCTACGTGGTCGCCTGGATCGACCTCGCTGAAGGCCCGCGCATGATCAGCAACGTGGTCGGCTGTCCGGTCGAAGATGTGAAGCTCGGCATGACCGTTGCCGTCGTCTTCGAACAGCAATCGCCTGAGGTCTGGCTGCCGAAATTCAAGCCGCTAATTTCATAACATGGTCGCGACGGTTTTGGTGATTGCCGAAAGAGCACAAACCAAAAGAGCAACACGTTCGGCACGGTGCGGCAGCAAATCGTTCCTCCTGGCGGCTGTAATACTTGCGTCACTCAGCGCGTGCAGTTTTGGATCCGTCAAGAACACTCCCCAACCCTTCGTTTCAGGTCATGCCACGAAATCCGAAGGTTTCACAAATTTCGAAACCGAACCCGTGCGTCCATTGGCGCTATCGGCAGAGGGGCGGTTTCTGTATGCGTTGAACACAGCGGATGACCGTTTGGAAATTTTCGCCGCTCGAAGTCCCTAGGGGAAACCACTGTTGGCCTGCGCCCGGTGGCGCTTGCGCTCCACGGCAACAACGCCTGGGTGGTCAACCACCTCTCTGACTCCGTCAGTGTCGTGGATATCAGCGATCCCGAGCGGCCTCGGGTTACTCACACGCTGCAGGTGGGCGATGAACCGAGGGGAATTGTCGTCGCCGGTCCAAGGCATGATCGTGTTTTTGTTGTTACGGCGCGGCAGGGCGAAAGCCTTACTCCCGGGATTGGGCGGGCTCAGGTCTGGATGTTTGATGTGACCCGGCCTAAAGCATCGCCCAAAACTTTGACCTTGTTCGGAACCAAACCCAGGGCGCTGGCTGCTTCAGCGGACGGCCGATATTTATACGCGGCAATTTATTTTTCCGGCAACGGGACAACCACTGTCTCGGGTGACGACGCGGTTCGTCTTGGGCGCGCGCCGCAGTTTTTCCAAGATGACGTTCCCTATTCAGCAGTCCCCAAACAGGGAGCCATCGTCCGGCAGGTCGACGGCGCCTGGCGCGATTATCAGGATCGGGATTGGACGGCCGCTGTGCCGTTCGAATTACCAGACTATGACGTGTTCGTGATCGATACTGCGCTAGAGAACCCGCAAGTGGTGGAACGTATCGCTAACGTCGGCACCGTGCTCTTCAACTTGGCTGTCCAGCCGGGCAGCACGGAGATCTGGGTGTCCAATGTGGAAGCGTTCAACTTTACGCCTTACGAACCTCGGCTGCAGGGGAAATTCGCCGAGAACCGCGTCACCCGAATTGATCCCGCGAGCGGCGGCGGCCGGCGAACCCAGGTGATGAATCTAAACCCGCATATCGACCCTTCCGCCGGCATGGGTATGATCTCGGAACGGGAACGGAGCCTGGCTCAACCTTTGGACCTGGTGTTTCAACCGGATGGAAACGAAGCCTACATTGCCGCTTTTGGTTCGAGAAAAATCGGCGTGCTGGATCGTGACGGAAGAGTCCTGGATCGAATCGCAGTGGGTTTCGGACCCGGAGGCTTGGCGTTGGATTCTCAACGCCAACGTCTATACGTTCTCAATTGTCTGGATTCGACGATATCAGTGCTCGACCTGCGCGAGCGACAAGCAATCGCCACGGTTCCGCTGCGGCATGATCCGACACCCGCTGTTGTGAAACAGGGGCGTCCCTTCCTTTATGATGCCGCGCTGACATCGCGCCACGGTGATCTTTCCTGCGCCACCTGCCATGTGTTTGGTGATTTGGATGGCTTAGCATGGGATCTTGGGGATCCGGCCGGGCCAACTTTTGATTATCCCGTTCGCCTCAGGAACATTCAAACTTTTGCCGAACCGCGCCAGGCATTGCATCCGCTTAAAGGGCCCATGGTGACCCAGAGCTTGAGGGGATTGGCGGGCACCGCTCCTTTTCACTGGCGCGGTGATCGTTTCGGCGTTCCTTATGATCCCGGCCATGACGTGCCGAGTTTCAAGGATTTTAACCCGGCATTTGTCGATCTACTTGGACGGGCGCAACAGATCGACAATTCCGCCATGGAGTCCTTGGCGCGCTTCGTGCTCACGATCCGCTATCCGCCCAATCCCAATCAACCTCTGGATAGACAATTGGACAGGGAGCAACAGGCGGGATTTGAATTTTTCACCGGCCCGTTTCTTTCCGGCGCCGGCTTAGTCAATTGTGAAGGCTGCCACAACCTTCCTTCGGGCACTAACCGGCTGGTAAATTTCGAGAATATTCAAGTTGGCCGAGATATGAAGACTGCACAGTTGCGCAACCTTTACCAAAAGGTCGGCCGTTTTAATCTGCCCGGTCCTCAAATATCAGGGTTTGGTTTGTTGCATGACGGTGCCACCGATACCATCGTGAATTTTCTCCGCTTGGACACTTTCCTTTTTCCCGGAAAGACCGAAGTAGAAAAAGACCTGACGCGGCGCTTGCTGCAAAGTTATCTCATGGCCTTTGACACCGGCATCGCCCCTGTCGTGGGCCGGCAACTCACCGTGACCGACGAACTCGATCAAGATGAACACCGGTTGATTGAAGTCCTTTTGAGCCGCGCCGCGGTGGGAGACTGCGACCTCACGGCAAGGGGCAGGGAGCGATCCACGCTGCGGGGTTGGTTGTACCGCAATGCCGCCTTCCATGGTGACAGGGGTGACGAAACACCCTTGCAACTGGAAACATTGCTAAGCCGTTACCGGCGCAACGCTGAACCGCTGACTTTTACTTGCGTTCCTCCGGGCGACGGCGAGCGCAGCGCTCTGGATCGTGACCTGGACGGATACTTTGACGGGGACGAAATTCTTGCCGGCAGTAACCCTGCCAACGCGAACAGCGTACCTTTGCGAAAGATTTTGCCAAAATGATCTTTGTTGGGCTCAGGCTCATCTCAGTTTTGTGTTTTTTTACCGGCCTGCCAGCATGCGTCGGGCTACCGGTTAGCGGCAACGTCGGCGGACAAACGATCACAACTCGGGTGGATTCCGAAGCGGCGCGTTACTATCTGGCAAACTATCTCGCCGGTATACGCAGCAATGCCGCGCTCGATGAAAGAATCGACCGCATTTACCAGAGCGCCGACGGCAATATGCCCGATCGCAGCGAACTTAAACGTTTGAGCGATGAGTTTTCCATCGATTTCGCCGCTTTGTACCTAGCCGACTGGATCGCCCGAACGCCTGCCGATCGCAATTTTCGCGATGCTTTCTTGCGGGCACAAGACTACACACGCATAGCAATTCGCGACGGGCGCGTGAAACTGCCCGCCCAAGCCACGGATTATGAGGTAGTGTTGGTGCCGGGTTATCTTTATAAGCGCTACCCCTTAACCGGCGCCGATCTGGCTGCTCCAATAGCGGCACTACGGCGCGTCGGACTTGCTCATCATTTCATAGAGACCGATGAGGAAGGCGCCATCGAGGCCAATGCGACTCTCATCACGCAAACTATTCAAGCCCGCGCATACATGAAGCGCCGCTTGATCGTGGTCAGCGTCAGCAAATCCGGACCTGAAGTCGCGCTAGCGCTGACGCAATTGGCGCCGACCGTGACCCGTCATGTCGCCGCCTGGATTAACATCGTGGGTACGCTTCGGGGAACTCCACTGGCGGATGAAAGCCTTGCGCAACAACTGGAAGAGCTGATCGGCCGCGTGGATATCGCCGGCATCGAGAGTTTAACCACCGAACGCAGTCGCCGGCGATTCGAAACCTTGCGCATTCCCCAACACATACTGGTGCTTAACTATATCGGCATTCCTCTTACCGGCAGCATCTCCTCTTTGGCGCGTACAGGTTTTGTAGATCTGCGAAAACACGGCCCCAACGACGGGCTTCCCTATTGACCGATCTGATCGTGCCGTCCGGCCTAACGGTGGCTGAACTCGGCCGCGACCATTTTTTACTCGACGAGCAAACTGACGTTTACCACAGTGGCCTTGGCGATCGCCGTAATCCGTCGGCTCGGAAAGCAGCGACGTCAAATATCAGATGGCTCCGAAAACTAGAGTCGTTCAGAATTTTCGTCGATCCGCCCGTCTATCTGCGGCCGGAAATCGCACACGACGACTGCCTTCTTTATTACTCAAAATCCGCGTCGGCCGGTCACAGCGGCGTTGTCGTTGCCGGTGGTCTTCGGTGCTGCGTCGCCTGTTCGTACGAGTAGGCGAATTTGATCAATGAACCGTCATCGTAGGGCCGGCCGACAAAGCAAATCCCGGCGGGAAGATTATCGCGCGTGAATCCCGCAGGCACGACAAGGGTCGGAACGAAGACCAGGAACGTATTCAAATGCGGCGCGCCTTTTTGGTCGACGAACGGCGGGTTCACACCGTCTTTAATGAGCGTTGGCTGGTGCTCGACCGCCTTATGCACTATCGCGTCTAAGCGGTGATCGGCCATCACTTTGAGAAAGTGGGTCATCAATTCGTCTTGCGCCTTGAGACTCTCGTAGTGTTTCATTGGATCCGGGTTTTTCTTGAAGCGGTCTTGCGAGCGTCGCACAACTTTTGCGAATTCGGGCGCGGCGATGACTTGTTCGCGTGATTTGAATGGCGGATTGGCGCTCCGGCCGTAGTAAGCCTGAAAAGATTTGTCCGCATCTCCGGGCCCGCCCGATCGTTTAGCCAGCAAATCATTGAGCTTTGGAATCGTGATCGGATCGACGATCTCGGCGCCGCTGGCCTTTAGATCCCGCACAGCTGTGTCGAATACCTCGCTGATCTTTTGAAAGTCTTCAGAACCGGGCTCACTGTTGAGTCCCATCGTTTCACGCAAGATACCGATGCGCGCGCCTTTCAGACCCTGCTTGTCGCAAAAGTTTTTAAAGCTGTGCGGAATATGGCCGACACCCCTCGCGGTCACGGGGTCCTCCGGATCGTAACCCACCATAACGTCCAAGAGTGCCGCCAGATCACTGACTGTGCGCGCCATAGGTCCGAGGGAGCCGTTAATCTCCGGCCAGCAGCCATAGACGCCGCCGCGGCTAACCAGGCCGGCAGTGGGACGCATGCCGGCGATGCAATTCCATGTCGACGGCCTGCGGATGGACGCCAACCCTTCCTGGCCGATTCCGATCGTCGAATAATTCGCCGATACCGCCGCCGCGGAACCTCCGGAAGAGCCGCCCACCGTGCGTTCGGTATCGTAAGGATTGCGCGTCGAACCGAAAAGCGAGCCGTGCGTATCGCCGCCGCCCAGTTCCCCCAGAGTGGCTTTCGCCAGGATCAACGCGCCGGCCTTTTTCAACTTTTCCGCAACAAAGGAATCTCGGTCCGGGTGGTAATCCTTGAATAGCAAGGACCCCAACGTCGTTGGCATGCCTTTGACGTCGACCTGATCCTTGACGATCACGGGAATCCCGTGCAGGGGACCGACAGGGCCTGACGCCGTATAAGCGGCATCGAGACGATCGGCTTCGCCGAGCGCACCAGAGTTGACCGTGATGATGGCGTTGATGTTTGGCCCATTCTTGTCGAACGCCTCTATGCGATCGAGATACACCTGCACTAATTGGCGGCAAGTGAGCCTGCCGGATTTATAAGCTCCGTGAATATCGTCGATGGTCGCTTCAACAATATTGAAGGGTGCGTTAGATTGAGCCATTGAACGATCTCCTTATTCGCTAAGTCGATAAAGCCCTTGATAGTGAAAGCCGGCAAAAATGTCCAGGGTAAAACATTCAACAACACCGAACGCGTTATGTGCAATAGTACGGTTTTTCGTAGGGGCAACCCTATGTGGTTGCCCTCCCCTGTCGTGCGCCGCTAGGGCAGGCACATAGGCCTGCCCCTTGTATATTCATTTTGATGTGTGGACATGAACATGGTTAGCACCAAA
>JBBDNJ010000035.1:0-7696 GCA_040877705.1 Binatia bacterium
AATTCCTCGCTGCCTCTTTAATGTCTTTCACCTTGACGTCAAACGTCAGGCTCTTTCCGGCCAACGGATGATTGAAATCTACCACCACGGTCTTCTCCTTGATTTCATGGACGCGCATCGGAATTGTTCGACCATCCGCAGCTTCGGTCATCAACATGGCGCCGACCTGCTGCGCCTCAGGAGGGATCTTTTCTTTGGCAACTTCTTGCAGAGCTTTTGGATCCGACGGGCCGTAGCCGTCTTCAGGTTTCACGTGAACCTTTCTTTGCTCGCCTACTTTTAAACCGTTAAGCTCTTTTTCCAGCCCCCGAACGATTTGCCCCGCGCCGTGAATGTAGGTCAACGGCTCTTTGCCGACATTGCTGTCGATGACTTTGCCGGCTTCATCGGTCAGGGTGTATTCAATCGAAACGATGGAACCGTCTTGAACGTTGTCAGCCGGGTTTAAGCTAAGGGCTTGAGCCGGCGAGTTGCCAGCGCCGGGACCTGAAAGGCGGGTAAGAAAAAACATCGCCCCCAGCACCGCGCCGCTGATTGCTAACAAACCGAAAAGTCTTTTCATCGAATCCTCATTCACAATTTATTGTTTCGAGCAAGATATAACTGGGTAGAGCTGAATACAACCAGCGAGCCGCTGAAAAAGCCTCACGGTTGGAAAAACAATGAAGGATGAAAGCGGCAGGATGAATTAAAACTCCGACCCGGATTTGAATCATAGCTATCCCTGTGCTCGCGCGCGCTTCGCATCTGAAATCTTTTGAGCAGCAGAATCGCGGTGATCACGGCCCGATAGCGGGTCCTTTCGACTACGGCAATCATTGGCCGACGTATTAGATACTGAAACAGTCGACAACTCCCAGGATGCGCTGACCGAAGGGAACCGCAGCGCATGTAATGGCGACTACGCTGTGGCCCGCTGAGCGGGGTCCGCGGATCGCTTTTTTTCCAGGAGTTTCAAACATAAGGACCTGATCTTTTCCAATTCATGGTAAAACTCTCGCTGCGCCTCTTCCGCGGGCAAGCTCTCAAATAGATCGGGTAACTGCACGCCATGACTCATGACCGCATTCGCTTCTTTGTTCCGGAACTGTTTTTGAACGTAGAGGCAATTGTCGGCATGGTAGAAACGGTAAATCGCATCCGTTGGGCTTAAGATCCCGCTGGCTAAAGATTGCACGAGGCCCAAATTTAATAGCGCGAAAAGCTCCAATTGCAGAGCCAAGCTTCCGTTTGTATCTGAAAGAGCAATACGAAAAGGTTTTTGTTGTCTCATTGGATTATGGGCCTGAAAAGAACTTGAGGGTGGAGCGGCATTCGGTTCCTTTATAATGCTAGTTCAGTCCGCAGGATGTGGTGACAAAGGAAACCGCCGCTCGTTTACCCAGTGGACGCTTGACTGATTAGCGCGGTTTGAATTTCGGTAACGTGACGCCGTTGCCGCCGTCTTCAAAGACCACCTGAACATCCATGTCAATTTTCACTTTGTCGACGGGACAGCCGATGATGTTGCTGCAGAATCGCGGTCCTTCATCCAAGTCGATCCAAGCCGTGACGTAAGGAATATCGGGAGCGAAACCTCTGAGCGCGTGACCGACAACCTCGCGGATAACGGTGAAGGAAAAAATTTTTCCCCTGCCGCTGAGTTGCAGCCAATTCAACTTATCGCTACTGCAGTCGCCGCACACCGGCCGGGGGCAGAAGACCCACGTGCCGCAGTCTGCGCATTTCTGCATCATGAGCCTGCCGGCTCTGGCGCCATCCCAGAAGGGTTGGTTGACGGGAGTGATTTCCGGTAAGGGCTTGCTGATTTCCTTGGCTGTTTCCGCCATGTTAGGCCTCGTTTCCCAGGATGGCCGCGGCGGTGCAGCCGAAGTTTTTGCCGTAGTTGACGGCGCCGACGCCGGAGGAGATGCCGAATTTAATGTTAGGCACCTGGCGATCGCCGGCCTCGCCGCGAATCTGCCGGACCGTCTCGATGACGTGCAGCATGCCACCGGTGGTGGAGGGTTGGCCGCAGTTGATCATGCCGCCGCTGGTCTGGATCGGCAGGTCGCCTTTGAAAGTGAAGTCGGTCTTTTCAAAAAACGCTTTGTCGTTCCTTCCGCAGAAGCCAAGGTCCTCGATCTGGATCATGACGATGGGGATGTAGTCGTCGTACAGATTCAGACAGCGAATGTCCTTGTGCGAGACGCCGGACATCTCGAAGGCCCGTTTGCCGGCTTGCGTGATACCGGTGATGAGCGGGTTGGCGCGATAACGCGGTCCATGGCTAGCGTTGTTGCACTCGCCCCAGCCCAGGAGGTAGACCGGCGGCTTGCGCATGCTCTTGGCGCGCTGCGCAGAAGTCATAATGTATGCCTTACCGCCATTGGCCGGCAGGACACAATCCAACAGTCGGATGGGATCGGAGATCAG
Source organism: Binatia bacterium (assembly GCA_040877705.1). GTDB lineage: Bacteria > Desulfobacterota > Binatia > UBA9968 > UBA9968 > WHTF01. The sequence goes on from JBBDNJ010000035.1 coordinate 2,416, forward strand.
CCGCGATTTTTTGTAGTCTTCGATGGTGATCGGTTTCCTTAAGTAAGCATTCGGATTAAGCGAAGCGTGAAAGCGCCCGGTGACGGCGATCTTGCCGAAGTGCGCTTCGGTCATGCCCGATTCATGCATGTAGCGGCTCATCACGAAGGAAATTTTACAGTTCGGTCCCATGACGCCGAAAGGCATTTCGAAGTCGCGAGTATCGGCGGGTGTGCCGCGGTGGCCACCATGCTCGCTGAATGGCGCGGCAGCCGCGATGACTAAAACGAGATCGCAAAGCCCTGCGACGATCGCCGCTGCTGCGTGACCGAGTAGAGACACCGAGCTTGCGCCGCCGTTGCCGCCGGCGAGTGAAACTCCGGGCGTGATGCCGAGTATCGCCGCCACTTCCTCAGGCCAAAACGGTTGCGAATGATTGGTCGTATAGATCGCCGCGAGACCTTGGCCGTCAAAATCTTTTTTTGTAAGCCCGGCGTCTTCCATCGCCAGACGCGCCGCCCAGGCGAGGTATTCCGCCGTCGATTTGCGTGGCTCGCCGGGTTTGCCGCCGAGCCGATCTGTCGGCGTCTCACCGATACCTACCACTGCTGTTTGCCCTCTTATGCTCATTTCAATTCCTCTCTTTGATCTTTCGAGAGATAGTTCAGCGATGTTTGGCTGTCAAGCGATCCAGCGCACAACATTGTGATTGGCACGTTTTGTTCACTGTGCGTTGGCGAACCGATGGTGCTGGTCTTTTTTGAACCCATGTTCTTCCAATTCTATTGATCAAACGTTAAGCTATAGGGACGTGCAGTATCAAACCAGAAACGCGATGTTCGGCGGCGGTGCGGTCACTCCGGCAGTCAAATTCCTGCTGATTGCCAATATTTCCGTTTTTGTCCTGCAGACGTTTGTCGATTATCGACTGGTTTATTTTTTCGGTCTGGTGCCGCAACGGGTCTGGCAAGACCTTTATTTATGGCAACTTTTCACCTACCAGTTCTTGCACGGCGGCTTGTTCCATATCTTGTTTAATATGCTGGCGTTGTGGATGTTCGGCTGCGACTTGGAACGACGCTGGGGCAGCAATTTTTTTCTTAAATATTTTTTTATCTCGGTAGTCGGCGGCGGTATTCTTAACACGTTGTTGACTCCGGGCCAGATGGTCCCCAGCATCGGCGCTTCTGCAGGAGTGTATGGTATCTTGCTCGCCTATGGTCTGATCTACCCGAATCGGATCATTTATTTCTATTTTTTCTTTCCCATCAAGATGAAGCATTTTGTCTTGATCATCGGGGCGATTTCACTTTATTCTTCGATGGCGTCCGGACAAAGCGGTATCGCCCATGTTGCTCACCTTGGCGGGATGCTCTTCGGTTACATCTATCTTCGATGGGGAAATCCCTTCGATCGGTTCAAGCTCTATCTCGACCAGCGCCGGTTGGCGCGCATCAAGCGACGCTTTCATATCGTCCAAGGCCGCAAGGATGACGACTCCGAACCGACGCTGCATTAGGTTTATTTGCCGGTGTTTTGCCCGGCGCGGGATTTTTGTGATGTCGGGCCTTTGATCAGTTGATCATGATGATGTAAAAAAGATAAAAATTTCGAACAGAGCTGGTGACCATGAAAAGAAACTCATCTTCTTGCTGGAATTTACTGGATAGGCTCTATCCCGTTGAGGCGCGGCGCCGCTCAGCCGCGATCGGGTTGTTGTTGGGCATACTTGCCCCGGCTTATTTCTTGCTCGTCACACCGGAATTTGAAGCTTCCAAAACGGGCATCGATGTCGCTGTTCTTGAGCAAGAGCAGGCAAATAACGAACGACTTCCGTCCGCTGAAACGCTTGAGGAAGAAGAGAAGACCGAGCCATCGCCCAGAACCGTCGACCTGACAATGCGTCGCGGAGATACCTTGCTCGGCATGTTGATGCAGCACGGGCTCGATTCAACTCCGGCCAATGATCTGGTGAACAAACTGCAGACCTTTTATGATCCCAAAAGAGTGCGCCCTGGCGACAGCTTCCGTCTGCTTTTCGATGCCGAAGGCAATGCGATTCAAGGGCTTGAATATTCGGTAAGCGGCGCGGTGGTTCGCGTCCTATCGACGGAGCAAGGCTGGGTCGCGGAACGAGTCGACATTCCGTTTGTGCGCGACATGAAGGTCGTTCGAGGCCACATCCGCGCCAGTCTGTTCGAGGACGGAATCGATGCGGGTCTCTCTCCCGCGCAGATTCATAACTTGGCCAATTTGTTCGAATACGAGATCGATTTCTTCTCGGACATCCGCCGCGGTGATGATTTTTCCGTGCTTTTCGAAAAAAAATATTACGCCAACGGCGAGCGCGAGCAGGGCAAAGTTTTAGCCGCCGAAATCCAAGCAGGCGGTTCGCCTTATCAGGTCTTTTATTATAAGGGCAAGAATGCCAAAGGTTCGTACTATGACACGCATGGCAAAGCATTGATGAAAGCCTTTTTGCGCGCGCCTCTGAGTTACAGACGGATTTCTTCGCCATTCAGTATCAATAGAAAACATCCGATTTTTCGCACCGTTCGTCCCCATAAAGCCATCGACTACGCCGCGCCGACCGGCACGCCGGTGGTGACCGTTGGAAGTGGTCGAGTCACCTTTGTCGGCACGCGCGGCGGGTACGGCAAGATGGTGGAGATTCGCCATGACAACGGTTATGTGTCCCGCTATGCACACTTTTCGAAATTCGCTAAAGGTGTCCGCGTCGGCAAACCGATCACTCAAGGTCAAGTAGTGGGCTATGTCGGTCAGACCGGCCATGCTACCGGCCCACACCTCCATTTTGAGATGCTGAACAAAGGTCAAAAAATCAATTTTCTCGCCCTGAAAAATACCGCTAGCGAACGGCTAAGAGGCGCGGAGTTGCAGGAATTCCTGGCGTTGCGCGATAAGAAATTGCCTTTGCTGCAAGGTAATGCAACGCCTGGCGCAGCTAAAACTCGCGACTTACTTACCCGGTCCGCAGGGCATTCTTAAGATCGATATTCTTGACCGGGGCCTTAAGCTAAGCCGATTGCGTCTCTCGAACGATAACGATGGCTCGATTTTTAGTTCGAAACCGCCGGCCCGTTGTCGTCCGAAGTATTCGCGGTTTAACGCCCCCTCTGAATTCAGGCCGGTCGGCTTCACAGCTTCTCCCAAGAAATCAGCAGAACTCCGAATATCACCAGCGCCGTGGCGCCGATCTTGCGCGCTGTCAGCTTCTCCACGTCTTTGAGAAAGATGATGGAAAGAGGCAGGACGAAAAGTGACGAGCAGTTGACCAAGGGTGAGATGAGAGAAACTCGTTCCATGCTGAGAGCCGTGTAGATGAACACGTAGGAAAGAAAATTCATGAATCCCGATGCGGCGAAGAGAGCCAGACCGCGCCAACCGGCGTCGCCCAGCGGTCTTTTCTCGGCCAACGCACAATAAATCAAGGTCATTGTCGCCAGTGATACGATCGACGCAATGGCGGCGCCTACAACCGGCGAGTGAATCTGGAGCACGCCGACACGGACCAGATTGTCTCGGCCGGCAAAAAGAAAGGCCGCCGCGAGCGGAAAGACCAGGTCGCGGGTACGCCAAGTTTTGGCGGCTCCGCGCCATGAGAGCGAAACAATGCCGGCGACGATTGAGAGCGCGCCAAGAAGGTTCGTTAACGTCGGACGTTCGCCAAGAAAGAAGACGGCAAACACGATCGCGAACAAGGGGGTGCTGTTAGTCAAGCAGGCGGAAATAGATGCGCCCAGGCGTTCCATGCCTTTGAAGATAAAAAAACGCGACACACCTGGAACAAAAATGCCGATGGCGACGAAGATGAGATTGGCCGGAGCCCGGAGATCGATACGATCGGAGGACAGCGACAGGTAGATACAGAGGCATAGCGCGTTTACTCCCAGATTGGCGAGGAGGCCTCTGAAGTAGTCGACGGCTAAGATGCCCCGATTGATAAAGATCATCGAGACAGCGAACCAGAATGAGCCGAAAAGGCCGAGAAGAACCGGTAACATGAAAGTTAATGGGGGAACTTATCCTGCAGTAGGCATGCGGTTCAAGGTGCGACACGACCTTTAATCTGTCGAGTTAAGATGGCAGTGTAATAAAATGAATAGTAGTTCGTCTAATCAGGTTGGCGCTGCTAACCTGTATGTCTCTGTCGAGATGGAGCTTAGGCAGGGTTTGCTAGTTTCTGAAGTCGCTTAAGAACCGGCATGTTGAAAAACACTGCGATTATTCTTGCCGCCATCGTGGTTTCGTCGACACTGGCGGTTGCGTCAGGGCCGCGCGCGGCGCGCCGTACTGATGCTCAAGTCATGCGCTCGGCCCCGGCGGTGTCAGGTTCCAGCCGACATAATGGTCACCGGCGTGACCGGCCTGTGCAAGTAATCATAGCTCCACTTTATCACTACTATACCCCCTATCCTTTCATCCCTCAGCCGGTGGTGGTTAATGCGCCTTTCTTCTGTGTTGAGCATCGCTCCGGCTTCATCAGCCGGATCGGCCTTATCGATCATCTCGGTGGAACTCACAAGTTGGCTCTAAGGCGCGCCGCGGCGATCTGTCCAGAAGATGTAGAAATGTGCGTATTCGATGGCTTTTAGCAACAAAGCCGGCTGCAACCGAACCCACTCTTAGATGACGTTCGTTATCAGGCTATGCCAACTTGTTGGGCGTGGCTCTCTGGTCGCCGTATTCGTCGCCCTTTTGTCGCCATTAAAAATTGAGCTATATTCTAGCTGGGTCACGCTTGAAGTATGAAGAACCTGATACAGAGGCTCGCTTCGATCACTCCTCCGCAATGGATTACAACCGATCCATTGAGCTTAGATGGATTGTCTTGGGACGCACTGAGCGAAGGGCGCATCCATCCCCTAAAAAGGCCGGAGACAAAACTACCGGCGTGCGCGATCTTTCCCGGTTCGGTGAATGAAATTCGACAAATCGTTCTTTTGGCCAACGAAGAGAAGATACCGATCATTCCATACGGCGGTGGATCGGGACTCATGGGCGCTGCTCTTTCGGTTCAGCCGGGTATCGTTTTAGATCTCAGAAGAATGAACCAGCTTTTGGAAATCGACGCGGCTGCGCGCTCGGCCCGGGTTCAGGCGGGAATCGTATTGGAAGTTTTAGACCAGCGGTTGAACGAGAACGGTTTCATTCTCGGTCACGATCCCTGGACGTTGCCGGTGGCGACGATCGGCGGCGCGATTTCGACCAACAGCGTCGGGTACAGGGCGGGGGCTTACGGCTCGATGGGCGACCAGGTTCTTGGCCTGGAAGCGGTCAT
>JBBDNJ010000036.1:0-7678 GCA_040877705.1 Binatia bacterium
GTCTTCGATCACCATGCCCTGTCCCTGCTTCACGACCAGCGGGTAGACTCGTCCATAGGCAGGCGCAGTATACTGGTGATCTTTTTCGATAACGGCCTGGGCTTTTGGTCCCGGGAGTCTGGTCGTGATCCACGGTGCTTTCATTGGAAATTCTCCGTTGGCGTTGCGCGTGTCAGGTTCGTGTCATCTCAACAAACTCGACACTCGAAACTACGCGTTATCGATCTGCGCCTTTTGCAACTTGCCCGAATAATCCACGTAAATCGACTTCCATTCGCTGAAAATGTCATACACGGTAGTGCCCGCTTCGCGGTGACCGTTGCCCGTGTCTTTCACGCCGCCGAAAGGCAGATGGACCTCCGCGCCGATGGTCGGACCATTGACATAAATGATTCCCGCCTCGATGTCGCGCATTGCGCGGAACGCTCGGCCGACATCCGCCGTGTAAATCGAACTGGAAAGACCATAGGGAGTGCCGTTCAAAACCGTGATGGCCTCGGCAAAGCTCTGCACTTCAATGACGGATAGCACTGGGCCGAATATTTCCTCTCGGGCAACGCGCATGGCCGGACTCACTCGATCGAATACCGTCGGCTGGAAAAAATAGCCGTTAGCGCACGGACCGGCGTCGTACACCGAGCCGCCGATCAGCAATCGCGCCCCTTCCTGCCCGCCGATATCCATATAGCGCTGAACTTTCTCGCGCGCGGATTGGTTGATCAGCGGTCCCATCTCGACGCTTTCATCCAAGCCATCGCCGATCTTGATTTTCTCCGCTCGCGCAACCAGCCTTTCGATAAACTCCTTCTGGATATCGCGATGCAGAATGAGCCGGCTCGTCGCCGTACAGCGCTGTCCGGTAGTGCCGAACGCGCCCCAAAGCGCGCCCTCTACGGCTAGCCCCAAATCGGCATCTTCCATGACGATTTGCGCGTTTTTACCGCCCAGTTCCAACGATACCCGCTTGAGATGCTGGCCGCCAACCGCAGCGACCTCGCGTCCGACCGCGGCGGAGCCGGTAAACGAAACGAGCTGCACGTCCTGATGGCGCACCAGCGCCGCGCCGACTTCCTCTCCCGGGCCCTGAACCAAGTTGACGACTCCCGGCGGCACGCCGGCTTGTTCCAAAATCTCAAACAGTTTGACCGCCGTGTGCGGCGTGTCTTCGGCCGGCTTTAGCACGACGGTGTTGCCGCAAATAAGAGCCGGAAACATTTTCCACGTCGGGATCGCCATGGGAAAATTCCACGGTGTGATCAAGGCGCAAACACCCACAGGCGCGCGCACCGACATGGCAAACTTATCAGGCAGCTCCGACGGAGTTGTTGCACCGAAAAGCCGTCGGCCTTCGCCAGCCACGTAAAAAGCCGTGTCAATGCCCTCTTGCACATCGCCGCGTGTTTCTTTCAAGACCTTGCCCATCTCGCGGGTCATGATGCGGGCGATCTCTTCTTTACGCGAGCGAAGCAAATCGCCGACGCGATAGAGCAACTCGCCGCGCTTGGGCGCGGGCACAAGACGCCACTTGGCAAAAGCAGTCTTGGCAGCCGTCACAGCAGCATCAACATCGCCAGGGCCGGAGACCGGAAAAAGACCGATTAGGTCGTTACGGTTCGCCGGACTACGGTTTTCAAAAGTGTTCTTGGATTTCGCCGCGACCCATTTGCCATCGATGTAGTTCTTGAATAGATCAGACATAAGCCATTCTCCGCCCGTTCGAATGTCCTGTGCGTTGAACTCGATTTTAACCGTGCTGACGTAGGGTCATTCTAAAACCAGCCGGGCAGGAACACAATGTCCAGCCAAAATGACATGAGGGCGGGCATGTATCGTCTAAGCTCGTGTAATTCGTTGATTTTCAACGATCAATCAGTTAGGTTCTGGCAACTTGACAATCCCAGCGACCAAGATTGAGTTTGTCAAAGTCATGAACAGAAGGAGAAAATCATGTTGCAGTTGTTTGCTTTGTCAACGGCAGTATTCATCGGTCTGATCTCGGTTCGGTCCGCCGCAGCCGCCGCGGACGATTTTTATAAAGGTAAGACCATCAGAATCGTCGTCGGTTTTTCCGCCGGCGGGGGATTCGATACCTACGCCCGCGCCATTGCGCGCCATATGGGCAAGCATATCCCTGGGCAGCCGTCGATCGTCGTTGAAAATATGACCGGCGCGGGCAGCCTCATCGCGGCCAATCATGTATACAAAGTCGCCAAGCCGGACGGCCTCACCATCGGGCATTTCATCGGTGGCTTGTTCCTGGGGCAGGTGTTAGGCCAGAAGGGCATTGAATTCGATGCGCGCAAATTCGAATACATTGGTGCCCCAATCACCGATCATGTCGTTTGCGCGTTGACCAAAGCCAGCGGCATCACCAGCGTGGAGCAATGGATGGCGTCGAAAACACCCGTAAAAATGGGTGGAATCGCCCCCGGCACTTCGACACCCGACAATGCTACGCGTATTTTTAAGGCGGCGTTAGGGCTGCCGATTCAGCTCGTCTCCGGCTACAAAGGCACTGCCGATGTCAGATTGGCGGCCGAAGGCGGCGAGATCGCCGGCGGCTGCTGGGGCTGGGATTCGGTTAGCGTCACCTGGCGAAAAACGCTCGATAGCGGCGACGCCGTGGTGGTCCTGCAGGCCAGTCGCAGAACTCATCCCGACCTTCCGAAAGTCCCCCAAGCCGTCAAGCTGGCGAAGACAGACGAAGCCCGCAAGATGATTGAAGTCGGGATCCACGGCGATAGCGACATCGTTCGCACCTATACACTGCCACCGGGAACACCCGAAGATCGAGTCCAATTGCTGCGTAAGGCCTTTAACGCGACGCTTAAAGATCCCGAATTCGTCGCCGACGCGAAGAAATCCAAGCTCAATATTGGACCCATTCCGCCTGAGGACATCGAGAAGGACATCGCGGGACTGTTCAAGCTTGACCCTGCGTTAATCAATAAGCTCAAGGATGTTCTTTACAATTAGCATCCCGCTGATAATGAAGTACGCTCGTTGTCCAGATGAATCGGGAGGGGAGAAATAAAATCCAACATGTTTGACATTTTCAATGCCCTCATTTCGGGACTGTTCCAAGTTTTCACCTGGTCTACCTTTAGTTTGATGCTGATCGGCATAGCCGTCGGTTTCGTTGTCGGTATCTTGCCGGGACTTGGCGGCCCAACCACGATGGCCCTGATGCTCCCCTTCATCTTCAAGATGGACGCCGTTGAGGCGTTTGCTTTTCTATTAGGAATGGCGGCGGTAACGGCGACAACGGGCGACATCACGTCGATCCTCTTTGGAGTGCCCGGAGAACCCACGACCGCGTCGACTATCGTCGATGGCCATCCCATGGCCAAAAATGGCGAAGCGGGCCGCGCCCTCGGCGCAGCTTTGATGAGCTCCTTGGTGGGCGCTATTATCGGCGCCTTTTCTCTCGCGATCGCCATCCCGGTCGTGCGCCCTCTCGTGCTGACCTTTGGCTCGCCGGAGTTTTTCATGATCTCACTCTTGGGGGTGACGTTCGTCGCTTCGCTCAGCGGCGGTAATTTGCTCAAGGGGCTGCTCTCCGGGGGACTCGGATTTTTTCTCGCGACCATCGGACTCGATCCCATATCGGGGATTCAGCGCTTCACGTTCGGCCAATTGTTTCTCTGGGACGGCATCGGCTTGGTGCCGGTCACGCTGGGCCTGTTCGCCATGCCCGAGATTATCGATTTGGCCATCGTGGCAACCAGTATTTCACGGGAAAAAGTCGGCAAGCTCGGCGGCGTGATGGAGGGCATCAAGGACACCTTTCGCCATTGGTGGCTCGTGTTTCGCTGTAGCGCCATGGGCGCGTACATCGGCGTCATTCCCGGTATGGGCGGAGCCGTAAGCCAGTGGCTCGCCTACGCCCATGCCGTACAAAGCTCGCCGGATAAAGAACGTTTCGGCAAAGGGGATGTTCGCGGGGTGTTGGGTCCCGGCGCGGCGAACAACTCCACCTTGGGCGGCGCCTTGATTCCGACGATCGCGTTCGGCGTCCCCGGCAGCGTGGTCATGGCGATTCTGCTCGGCGCCTTCATCATCCAGGGAATCGTTCCCGGCCCGGACATGCTTTTGCCCGAGCCCAGAGGCAAGCTCAGTCTCACTTTTTCTTTCGTCTGGATCATCGTTATCTCGAACATTATCACCGTCGGCATCTGTTTGATGTTTCTCAACACCCTGGCCAAGGTCACGCAGATCCGCGTGAGCCTGCTGATGCCTATTATATTGTTGCTCGTCTACCTGGGCGCGTTTGCCGAGAAAAACGCTTTCCCGGACCTCGGCATAGTCCTGATCTTCGGCATACTAGGCTGGGTCATGGTCAAATTCGGCTGGCAGCGCCCTCCGCTGCTATTAGGCTTGGTTCTGGGACCCTTAATGGAAAACCGGCTTTTTCTTTCCACCGATAACTACGGCCTTGCCTGGTTGTCGCGTACCGGGGTGCTGATTATTTTTGCCCTGATCCTTGTTGGAATCTTCTATCCGGTTTTAAAGAGCCGATGGCAAAGCCGGGCTACAATTCAGGTCGGACCTTCTCAACCTAGCAAAACTAGCGAGGGCGAGCGGCCAGAAAAATTTTCTTTGAATCTGCTTTTTACCGCCGGGATCATTATTATCTTTGCGTGGGCGCTATGGGAAAGCAAGAGCTTCGGTTATCGTGCCGGATTGTTTCCCTGGACGATCGGCTATCCAGTGCTGGCGTTAGCCATTGTGCAGTTCATCCGGGAACTGCTGGGCAGGGGAGGAGGAGGAGGCTTGGAAAGCGAGGTTGAGATAGATCTGCCCAAAGCGGTTGTCCGCCGGCGCACGGCGGGGATACTTGGCTGGATCATCGGCTTCTTCTTGCTGATCTGGCTTATCGGTTTCTCCTACGCGGTGCCTATTACAACTTTTCTCTATTTAAAATTATCCGGCGGTGAGAAATGGTCAACGACGATCGTTTTCACCCTGGCGACTTGGGCGTTTTTCTATGGCGTCTTCGAATACTCGCTTAGAATTCCATTTCCCGAAGGGCTGCTATTCGCATGGCTGTTGCCGAGCGCATAAAGCTCGCCCTTCTTTAATAAATTCTTCAGCCGGAACTCCAATGGATCGAGCCCCAACTTGTCGGCGATGATATCCAACTGCAATCCGCAGGCGCCTGGTTTTAATCGTCGCCTTGGATCTCGCTGCATGATTTTTTCCTTAGATGATCTTGAGTAATCCCACGATGCATGTTAATCGCAGCCGTTGAGAGACACCGGCGCTCAGCCATTCTCAACAGCGCTGGGTATGTGTGCTGAGACCTATTGGGCATTCAGAGTTATCTCAAGGAGCTAGGTCACCGATGTTGGACATTTTCCAATCCCTCGCTGCTGGTTTTTACCAAGTCCTGACCTGGTCGACGTTCAGCTTGATGCTGATCGGCATCGCCGTCGGCTTTTTCGTGGGCATTCTTCCCGGGTTGGGCGGTCCAACCACGCTGGCGCTCATGCTGCCATTCATTTTCAAGATGAATGCGGTGGAGGCATTTGCCTTTTTACTGGGCATGAGCGCGGTCACGGCGACCACCGGCGATATCACCTCCATCCTGTTCGGCGTGCCGGGGGAACCGATCTCCGCATCGACCATAGTCGACGGTCACCCGATGGCAAAAAAAGGCGAGGCCGGAAGGGCTCTCGGCGCGGTGTTGATGAGTTCTTTGATCGGCGCCATCGTCGGGGCCTTTGCTCTGGCACTCGCGATCCCGGTGGTTCGGCCACTGGTTCTTTCCTTCGGTTCTCCGGAGTTCTTCATGCTTGCACTCTTGGGAATCACGTTCGTGGCGAGTCTCAGCGGCGAGGCGATCGTGAAAGGAATGATCGCCGGCGGCATGGGTTTCATGCTCGCCACGATACGGCTTGATCCTATTTCTGGAATCCAGCGTTATACCTTCGACCAACTCTATCTATGGGACGGTGTTGGGTTGGTGCCGGTGACAGTCGGCCTCTTTGCCATTCCTGAGATCATCGACCTCGCTGTTCATGGCGGAGCGATATCCAAAGCCACCCTCGGCAAGATCGGCGGCGTGATGCAAGGCGTCAAAGACAGCTTTCGCCACTTCTGGCTGGTGATTCGCTGCAGCGCTATCGGCGCTTATATTGGCGTTATTCCGGGCATGGGCGGCGCCGTTGCGCAATGGATCGCCTACGCTCATGCGGTGCAAAGTTCATCCAATAAGGATCAATTCGGCAAGGGCGCAGTGGAAGGCGTTCTGGGACCCGGAGCGGCCAACAACTCCGGAGTTGGCGGCTCCCTGATCCCGACCATCGCGTTCGGCGTCCCGGGCAGCGTAACCACGGCGATTCTGCTTGGCGCCTTTATTATTCAGGGAATCGTTCCCGGTCCCGACATGCTGTTACCCCCGCCCAAAGGGAAACTGGACCTGACCTTTTCCTTTGTCTGGATTATCGTCTTGTCGAACGTGATCACCGTGGCGATTTGCTTTCTTTTTCTCAATCAATTGGCAAAGATAACCCGCATCCGCAGCAGCCTGTTGATGCCTTTTATATTATTGCTGATTTACCTCGGCGCGTTTGCCGAGCAAAACGCCTTTCAAGATGTCGTCATCGTGCTGTTCGCCGGTGCCTTGGGTTGGATCATGGTGCAACTGGATTGGCAGCGTCCTCCCCTAATACTTGGACTGGTCCTGGGTCCCCTGATGGAGAATCGCCTGTTCCTTTCCACGGATAATTATGGCGCGGCCTGGCTATGGCGGCCCGGGGTGATGATCCTGGGGGCGATCACGCTACTTGGCATTTTCTACCCGGTGATCAAGGACAAGTGGAAAAAGAGCCGAGACACAGGTCCAATCGTTCACCATTCCGCCGCGCGTAGTGAAGAAAATAACAAAATTCACTGGGGAACGGTGGTTTTTGTCACGCTCTTAATGGGATGTCTCGCTTGGGCTTTATGGGAGAGTAGGAATTTTGGCTACCGCGCTGGCCTTTTTCCCTGGGTCATCGGCTATCCGATGTTGTTATTGTGCATGCTGCAACTCATTCTTTCGTTGATGAAAAAAGATAAAGGTTCCCACGTTGCGACGATGGGCGACTTCGAAGCCGCGGCCGAGCCCGAGTTGCCGCAAAGTGTCGTCACCCGACGCACGGTGCAAATCTCGTTTTGGATCATCGGCTATTTGGTCGCCATCTGGCTCCTGGGCTTTTCCTATGCGGTGCCGTTGATGTTATTCGCCTATCTCAAATTCGGCGCCTCGGAAAAATGGCCCATTTCATTAACTCTGACCGCGGTGGGCTGGGTATGCTTTTACTTGCTATTCGAGTATTCACTGCACATCCCGTTTCCCCCAGGGCAACTCTTTGAGTGGCTGGCGTGACCGATAGGAGATAATAATCGAATCGCTCAAGCCGTTTTTTTCGCTTGCAGCGCGCGCCAGACCTTTTCCGGGGTTAGCGGTAGATCGTAAAGTCTAACGCCCACAGCGTTGTAAACCGAATTGCCGATAGCCGAGGCGACGGGCAGGAGTCCGCCTTCGCCGGTTCCTTTCGCGCCGAAAGGACCCGGGCCATTCTGATTTTCGACGAGAATAGTCTCAAAATCCTTTGGCAAGTGGGTAAAGCTGGGAACACGATAATCGACGAGGTTAGGATTGAGTAGCTGGCCGTCTTTGTAAATCATCTCT
>JBBDNJ010000037.1:0-7677 GCA_040877705.1 Binatia bacterium
GCTATTGACGCCGCCCGCGGCCGTGGCGATGTTTTGGACCATTTGTTGTTTCATGGCCCGCCGGGGTTGGGAAAAACTTCATTGGCCTACATTATCGCTCGCGAAATGGGAGTGAATATCAAGGCCACGTCGGGGCCGGTCATTGAGCGGGCCGGAGACCTCGCCGCGATTCTCACCAATTTGGAAGAAGGCGATGTTTTATTCATCGATGAAATCCATCGTCTTAACCATGTGGTCGAAGAAGTGCTCTATCCGGCGATGGAAGACTTTCAGATTGATATTATGATTGGGCAAGGACCGGCAGCGCGCTCGATTAAACTGGATCTGAGACCCTTTACGTTAATCGGCGCGACCACCCGGTCGGGACTGCTGACTTCGCCGTTGCGCGATCGTTTCGGCTTGATCTTTCGTTTGGATTTTTATTCACCTGAAACGCTGACCTGTATTCTGCGGCGCTCAGCCTCGATTTTAGGGGTGGCCGGCGAAGAGGCCGGCATTGCCGAGATCGCGCGTCGCTCCCGCGGCACGCCGCGTATCGCCAATCGCCTGCTGCGCCGTGTACGCGACTATGCGCAGGTCAAGGGAGACGGGCGAATTACTGCGGCGGTTACCGCGCAGGCGTTGCGGATGTTGGAAGTCGACTCCATCGGTCTTGACAAGATGGACACGATGCTTTTGTTGACCTTGATCGACAAGTTCGCCGGAGGACCTGTTGGAGTGGAGACTCTGGCGGCGGCCATCGGAGAAGAAAAAGATACTATTGAAGACGTCTATGAGCCATTTTTGATTCAGGCTGGCTTCATCCAGAGGACGCCGAGGGGACGCCTGGCAACTCCCTTGGCTTACGATCACTTCGGACGTACGCCCAAAGGTCAAAAAGCAAATGCACCCAAAAACCAACCTAGTTTGTTTTGATGTCGGTAAGGGACGGTGATTCCGTTACGTGATAGGGCAGGTCGAAACGTATGCCCGAGTTCGGTAAAGCCTTAATCATTATAGGAATCGTACTCCTCATCGTCGGAGTGTTTTTTACAATCGGCGGGAGAATTTCTTGGCTTGGCCACTTGCCCGGTGACATCTATATTCAGCGGGAGCGGTTTAGTTTTTATTTTCCCCTCACCACGTGCCTGCTGATCAGCGCTCTTATCAGCCTTGTCCTCTACCTCTTTAGAAGGTAAAATTCTTTTGGCTTTTTAAACCCTTAGCAAACGCACATGGCGAAAGTTTGGAATACTGATAACTCCCTCGGAGAAACGCTCAAGCTGGAAGAAACGAAGCGGCGAAAGCGTGAAGGGCTGGCAATTCTCATCACCACGCTCATGGTGGTGGCGTTCGCCTTCTTCGAAGTGCAACTTCCCGATGTTTCCTCGGAGTATTCGCTGAGCAATAACATAGTCTTTTTTCTTCTCATCAATATCAACATCATCCTGCTCATTCTCCTGGTTTTTCTCGTCGTGCGAAATCTGGTGAAGCTCGTCTTTGAACGCAAACGACGTATTCTCGGCTCGCGGCTACGGGTTCGTCTGGTGATCGCATTTGTGGGACTCTCATTAGTCCCTACTTTATTGCTCTTTGTCATCGCCGGTGGGTTTGTCACTCGCTCTTTCGACAGATGGTTTGACGTTCAGGTCGAAACCGCGCTCCAGGGATCGTTGGAGATCGGTCAAACCTATTACCAAAACTCGGCTAATAATGCTCTCTTTTATGCTCGACAGCTAAGCCGGCGGGTGACTGAACAAGGATTATTCGATAGCGCGCGGCGTGATGAACTAAAAGATTTTATTCAGGAAAAACAACGTGAATACAATCTTGGCACGGTCGAAGTGTTCTCGCCCGATCGCCAGCCGCTGGTGGTGGCCTTCAACGATCAGGTGCCGACGGGAGTGAGCATCAAAGCCGAAACCGACTTTCTTAATCGCGCGTTGCGCGGCTTGGAAGTTACCCGGACACAGGCTTTTGGCGAAGGTGACGTGATTCGCGGCGGCGTACCCGTCTATGGAAACGGGAAGCGGATCTGGGGCGTTGTCGTCGTCGACTATTATGTGCCGAAAAGCATAACGAAGCGGGCGCTTGAGATTTCCCGATCCTACGAGCAGTACAAGCACCTGGCGTTCCTCAAAAACCCGGTTAAAAATAGTTACATCTTGACCCTGCTTTTGATCACGCTGGTGATCATTTTTGCGGCGACTTGGTTTGGCCTCTATCTTGCCAAAGGGATCACAGTTCCGATTCAGCAGGTTGCGGCGGGAACCCACGAGGTCGCCCATGGGAACTGGGATTATCAAATTGAAGCGGCCGGCGACGATGAAATGGGAACGCTGGTCGAGTCCTTTAATCAAATGACGCGTGATTTGAAGAAGATCAATTTGGAGTTGTTGCGCCGCGGCAGGTTTGTTGAAACCGTTCTCGCAAATATCACCGCCGGGGTCATTGCCGTGGATCCTGTTGGCAGAATCACTTCTTGGAATAAGGCCGCTGAACAAATGTTGGGGGTTAAAGGCCCCGCTGCTCTCGGCAAGAATTATGCGGAGGTGTTCGAAAGCGAGCCTCTACGGGTCGTGCGGGAAATCATCGATAACGTCAAAAAGCGAGAAAGCGTCGAAACGGAGACGCAAATCCAGCTCCCGGACCAGCTTCTTACGTTGTTCGCCACCGCCGCCACGCTTCGGGACGATGAAGGGGAAAGCTTAGGAGTGATGATCTTTCTTGAAGACATCACGCAGATCCAAAAAGTTCAGAGAATGGAGGCCTGGCGGGAAGTCGCGCGGCGTATCGCCCATGAAATAAAGAATCCGCTTACGCCGATACAGCTTTCCGCTGAGAGATTGCGCAAGCGCTATGCTAAACTACTACAAGGCGACGGTGCGATATTGGACAAATGCACGACCACAATTATTCAGCAGGTCGTTGAACTGAAAAATTTAGTCAACGAGTTCTCGCAATTTGCCAGACTGCCGGCGGCTCAACCGGCACCCAACGACTTGAACGAAATCGTGCAGGAAGCGCTTTTCCTTTTCAAAGAAGGACACAACCACATTCGCTTCGAATTTCGCCAGGAAGTTTTGCCTGCGCTGGAGCTTGATCGTGAGCAAATTAAACGTGTCGTCATCAACCTCTTGGATAACGCCGTTGCGGCGGTTGAGGAGAATGGAGAAATTCAGATCTCGACCGCCTTTGATCGCGCGCGGGGCATCGCCTACCTTGAAGTTGCCGACGATGGCTGCGGCTTGGCCCCGGAGGTCCGGGCTCGAATATTCGAGCCCGAGTTTTCCACTAAAAAGCAGGGAACAGGCTTGGGATTAACGATCGTGAATCAAATTGTCGAGGATCATCGCGGCTACATCCGTGTGCGACCGAATGATCCCCGCGGCACAAGGTTCGTCATTGAATTTCCCGTGCGAGACCAGGACTCGCTGCAGGAGTTTAAACGGAAGGCTGTGCATTTATAAAGAGATAGGGAGGGGCGGTGAACGAAGCATCAGTGCAAAAGACCATTCTTGTTGTCGATGATGAGGATAAGGTCCGGGAGTCTGTTAAAGAAGTGCTGACCGACGAGGGTTATCGCGTCGTCGATACCGGCGATGGCACTCGCGTGCTCGACATGATTGAAGCGGAACAACCTGGACTCGTGCTGCTCGATATTTGGATGCCCAAGATCGATGGGATCGGCTTACTCAAAGAGATCAAAAGCAAGAAGCCCGCAACGAACGTAGTCATGATTTCCGGGCATGGCAATATTCATACGGCGGTGACGGCGACAAAGTTCGGCGCGTTTGATTTCATTGAAAAGCCCGTCTCGTTGGACGGCCTGCTCCACACGGTGCAGCGTGCCCTGGGTGAACTACCTGCTGCACGAAGTAACGATAAGAAAGACCACGGCAGTGGCAATGAGAAAAATGGGGGTGCAGCGAGCCTCGCAGTGCGCATCTCGAGATCGGGAGAGCCGATAAGGCAAAAAACACTCAAAAAGAGTGTCGTCAGCTCCGGGCAGGGACTGCACTCAGGGATAAAGACGGGCTTGATTCTTCATCCGCTACCGCCAAATAGCGGGATCTCGTTCGCGGGAATTTCAGGTGATGTCAGCGTGCCGGCGGATTTGGATTACGTCGGTTCGACCGGGTTTGCGACCTCGCTGAGTCGTCGCGGCTTCACCGTTGCGACGGTGGAACATTTCTTGGCCGTGCTGCACAGTTATGGCATTACGAACCTGCTGGTAAAAGTCCAAGGTGAGGTTCCTATTTTGGACGGATCAGCGTTGGAGTTTTGCGCGCTCATCGAGGAGGCCGGGTTGCAAGATGAAGACGAAGAGGGGTCGGAAATTGTTATCGATCGTTCCTATCGCGTTGGCGATGAGGGAGGGGAGTGGATCGGCATCGAACCGGCCGAGACGTTCTCAGTGCACTATGTATTGAAATATCCAAAGCCGGTGGGTCTGCAAGAGTACACCTTTACCTATCGAGGTGCCAATTCCTTTAAAGAAGAAATTGCGCCGGCGAGAACTTTTGGTTTTTTGCGCGACATGGAAAAGATGCAAAAGCTCGGCCTGATCAATGGGGGAAAGCTCAGCAACTGTATTTTGATCGATGACGAGAGAATCGTTAATACGGATTTGCGCTTCCCGGATGAATTGGCACGTCACAAGATTCTCGATATCATCGGCGATTTTTATCTCCTGGGAAAACCGATTCGGGGAAAGATCACGGCGCACAGGACCGGCCATTCCGATAACATCGCGTTATTGCGGGCTATTCGGGCTGGAATGGGATTATGAGCGCAAAGTATATCAAAAGAAGTGCCGCTTAGTTGATTGATTTCGTACGATCTAAATCTTATGGAATCCTCGTCGCCGTACTCTAAATTATTCACCATTAATGAAGCCAATGCGCTCTTGCCGATAGTACGGCCGCTTATCGAAAAGATCCTTGACACCATACGGCGCCTAAGAGTCAAGAGCGAAATGGTTATCCGCGCTGAGCAGATCGATCCGGAAACACCCAACCTCATGGGCCGTTTGCAGCAGAATGAAGAGATCGCGGGTTTAATCAAGCAGATCAACGACTCGGTTAATGAGATTCAGCAACATGGCTGCGTATGCAAGGGCGTGGAGCAAGGCTTGCTCGATTTTCCTTGTTTATTGGGGAAGGAAATCGTTTTTCTTTGCTGGCAATATGGTGAAGCTGAGGTTGTCTATTGGCATCGAATCGAGGACGGTTTCGCGGGCAGGCGTCCGTTATTGGATCCCGACGAGACAGGGCCAAGCGGAGGTGGTTCGCTTCATTGAGATATCTCCTTGGTGTTGTTGCGGACTCTAGCCGTCAGGCCAGATGCACCCAGTTTTTCCTATCTAGCACTATGAACCCCCAAGCTGATTTAGGTCTGGCGCAAAGATCCCAGCGGATCAAGCAAGAAGCCCAGAGTCTTGGTTTTGAACTTGTCGGCATTTCCCCGGTTCGGGTTCCACCGCACGAGGAATCGTTCGCCCAATGGTTGCGCAAGGAATTTCACGGTGAATTAGGTTACATGGAACGAACCGAAATTCTTCGGCGGGACCCGCGGCGGCTTGTTCCCTGGGCTGTCTCGGTTATCTCGGTAGGAATGAATTATTACACGGCACTGCCACGCTCGAAGCCGCCGGCACGTGGAAGCGGCTGGATTTCGCGCTATGCTTGGGGTGACGATTATCACGAAGTGATCAGGGGCAGGCTGGAGAAATTGCTTTCGATTATTGGCCAAATTTCCGGTGAGCCGGTTGAGGGCAAGGCATTCGTGGATTCCGGTCCGATTCTGGAGCGGGACTTCGCAGGGGTTGCGGGAATCGGATGGATCGGCAAGAACACTCAGCTGATTTCTCCGAAAAAGGGTTCCTGGTTTTTTCTTGGCGAATTGTTTACCAACCTGACGTTGAATTACGATCGAGCGATTCGTGATCGCTGCGGCCAATGTGATCTTTGTCTCAAAGCCTGCCCGACCGGCGCCTTTGTCGGCCCTTACGTGTTAGATGCTCGCCGGTGTATCTCCTATCTGACCATTGAGCTCAAGGGTTTCATTCCGCGTCATTTAAGACCGCTGATCGGCAATCATGTTTTCGGTTGCGATATCTGCCAGGAAGTCTGTCCTTACAATGTCAAAGCGGGCTCCACTCATGATTCCTCCTATGCTCCGCGAAAGGGGCTTTACGCGCCCGAATTGACTCCGTTGCTGTCGATCAATCAAGAGGAGTTTCGCCGCCGGTTCCGTGGCAGTCCGATTTTGCGCGCCAAGCGTGGCGGATTTTTGCGTAACGTGGCGGTGGCGCTCGGGAATAACGGCGGACCTGAAGCCGTGCCGGCGTTGATCATGGCGTTGGATGACGAAGAGCCGCTCGTGCGCGGGCATGTCGCTTGGGCTCTCGGCCGAATCGGCTCGTCCGATGGGATCGCCGCACTGCGCCACAGACTGGGCTCGGAAGATGATGCCGAGGTCGCCCGCGAAATTGACGAGGCTCTTGCGGAAGCGGAGGTCAACTGTCCTTGATGGGGCCGTTTGTAAAAGCTAGAAGATCGAGTTGACTCACAGGACGCCGTGTCATCAACGCTCTAGGGTGTTGTCCAATGCCTTTACGAGATCGATTGCAATCCTCAATATTCGCCCCTGATTGTCAATACAAGCATGTTTCGTTGACCCGGAGGCCAGCAGAGTAGCGTCAGCTTCGCGCCTAATCTGGTAAGCAAAGGTAAGCGATGCGCGACTCACGGAAGTTAACCGTGTTTCGATCAGGATCAGATCATCGTAACGCGCCGATTTAAAATAGCGACACGATACTTCGGCGACGGGAAAGTGCATCCCGCGCTCTTCAATTGCCGCATAAGGAGTACCCATTTCGCGCAGCAGCTCGCTCCGGCCTCGCTCGAACCAGCGCAAGTAGTTGGCGTAGTAAACCACCCCCATTTTATCAGTGTCCCCATAGATCACGCGATAGGAAGTAAGATTGGTGCTCGAACTGCTGGAAGTCATTGAGGTCCATTCGTATGTCTTTTTAAGGCTTTCGCCAAAATTGGCGACTACGATTAACGGCCATAACGATCGCGGCGGTCACCGCCAATTACATCTAATTCAATGCTAGCGTCGTTCCGAAGGATGCGCAAAGAAATCCGTTCTCCCGGCTGCTTCTTCCAGAGTTCCTGGTAGAGTTGCCTGCGTGAACGGATTTCGGATTTTTCAACATTGAGAATGATGTCTCCTTCTTTCAAACCGCATCGGTCCGCTGGACCGCCCGGTACCACTCCGCCAACGACAATATGCCCGGCAAATAGTTGAGGATAAAAGCCCAGCCAAGGCCGATGGGTTGTCAGGCGCCGTTGCTTAAATTCTTGCTCGTGGCGCAAGTAATATTCGATCGGAATTGCCAGTGAAAATTTACCGACATCGCCGAGGTTGAGGGAAACAACACCGATCAGCTCTGCTCTGAAATTCGCCAGTGTTCCGCCGCCGTAGCCCGGATTGACGGCAGTCACACGCACGGTTTGGTCGAGCATGTATTCCCAGTGGCCGTCGTAAGGTTCCAGTGAAGTTACGTATCCGCCGCTCACTTTACGCTCGGTATTTCCGCTGCTGGCAACTATTAGAGTGGCCTGACCGAGAACGGGTGATTCTGCGGCCGGCTTGAGAAAGGGCAGGCCCCGTGCCGGAATTTTTAAC
>JBBDNJ010000038.1:0-39656 GCA_040877705.1 Binatia bacterium
ATTTCGATTTTCGCGAAAAATATTCAGCAGGTTGGGGCACGGCTTACGAGGTCCCGCGGGCGCGTTTCGACCATTTGCTGGCGCTCGAGGCCGAGCGTCAAGGCGCCGAGGTGCGCTACCGGCACGAAGTCATCAGTGTTGATGTCGGGGGCGAGCGACCGCTGGTTAGCGTGAAAGGCCCCCAGGGAGAACAGTACGTCATCAAGGCCGGTTTCATTCTCGATGCCAGCGGCTTCGGGCGTGTTCTACCGCGCTTACTGCGGTTGGAGACGCCGTCGAATTTCCCGCTGCGCGGAGCGCTTTTTACGCACGTCGAGGACGGCATACCGACTTCAGGATTTGACCGTAATAAGATTCGCATCACGGTGCATCCCGAACATGGCAATGTCTGGTATTGGTTAATACCCTTCGCCGACGGCCACTGTTCGGTCGGCGTCGTGGCTGAAAGCAGTTTTCTGGCTAATTATCAGGGCACTGAGACGGAACGACTTCGCGCGCTGTTCGGTGAAGATTTTTCGCTGCGTTGCTTACTGGCAAATGCCCGCTGGCACATTCCGGCGCGTCAGATCGTCGGCTATGCTGCCAATGTTAAATCGCTGTGGGGCCGCGGCTATGCGCTGCTCGGCAATGCCGGCGAGTTTCTCGATCCGATCTTTTCTTCCGGTGTCACCATCGCTTTCAAATCGGCGAGCCTTGCCGCGGCCGTCCTGCAGCGTCAATTAGCGGGTCAAGCGGTGGACTGGCACAGTGAATACGCGGTACCGCTGAAAAAAGGCATCGATACCTTCCGCGCGTTCGTCGAGTCCTGGTATGCCGGAGGCCTGCAGCGAATTATCTTCCATGACAATCGGCTGCCGGAGATCAGGCGCATGATCTCAGCGATTCTGGCCGGCTACGCCTGGGACCTGACAAACCCCTACGTCCATGACACGAAACGGCGCTTGGCCGCGCTGGAGGAAGTGTGTTCCAGGGGCTGATCCGAGGTTTTACCGCGTTGGGGATATCGGCTCTGCTGCTTGTTGGTTGTGCGGCGCCAGCATCGAAGCCGGCGCGGCTCGGATTAAAATTGTCCCCCGCGGCGCTGGGCGCATCGATCAGTTTGCAGCAGCATCTCAGGCTGCAATGGGATGGGCAGATAGGCGAGCTGGATGCCGGTTTGGAAGTCGATGCGGAGCGTCTGGACTTGGTCGGCCTCGCGCTTGGCCAGCGCGTGCTGGCTCTGCATTACGATGGCCAAACGCTGCAATCGTGGCGCCATCCGTTGCTGGCTGTGCAGTTACGCGGCGAAGATGTCTTGGAAGACCTTCAACTCACGTTCTGGCCGATTGAGGCTATACGGCAAGTCTTGCCGGACGGCTGGCGCATCGAAGAAACCGGCCTGCGCCGTACTCTGTTACACAACGATATGCCTGTAACGGTGATCGACTACAGCGGCTGGCCTCGTTGGATTGGCAAAATAGAACTAGCTAATTGGCGTTACCATTATCGCTTGACGATCCAGTCGGTATCGAGCGGGTCTTGAGCATGATCTATCTTAACCAACTCGGAATCATCTGCTCGTTGGGCAAGGCACCCGACCAGATAAAGCGGCGCTTGCTGGACCAAGCGCAAAGTGGCGTGGCGCTTACCGGCGACTATTCGTCCGGACGCTTGCTGCCGCTCGGCCGCATTGACCCGGACTTGTCGTTGCCGCCTGTCGACCACTTGTCGCTTCCAGGGCGGAGCCGCAATAATCAGCTTGCCTTGGCGGCATTGGCCGAGATACGGCCGGCGGTTGACAGCGCCATCGAACTCTATGGCAGCGAGCGCATCGGTATCGTGATTGGCACCAGCACTTCCGGAATCGCAGAGGGTGAAGTTGCGCTGCGTCACTACACGATCACCGGCAAGCTGCCGGAACGATTTCATTACGGCCAGCAGGAATTAGGTTCGCTTGCGACCGCGCTGGCAACGGAACTCGGTGTCAGCGGCCCGGCCTACGTCCATTCGAGCGCCTGCGCATCGAGCGCCAAGGCGCTTGCCGGCGCGGCTCGTTTGATTCGCATGCGCGCCTGCGATGCCGTTCTCACCGGCGGAGTGGATACGTTGTGCGCTTTCACGGTCGCCGGTTTTGCAGCGCTTGAATCGGTCAGCGCGACGCGCTGCAATCCGCTTAGCCGGAACCGCAACGGCATCAATATCGGCGAGGGTGCGGCGTTGTTTGTGATGAGCCGTGAGCCGGCAACGGTGGCCCTGCGCGGCTGGGGCGAATCGTCCGACGGTCATCATATGTCTGCGCCCGATCCCACGGGTGCCGGCGCGCGCTTGGCAATGGAGCGCGCGCTGTCGCGCGCCGGTATTGCCGCCGCGCAGATCGATTATGTAAACCTGCACGGCACGGGCACGGTACAAAACGATGCCATGGAAGCGCGCGTGATTGATGCGCTGTTTAGTCGCGGCGTTGCCGTTAGCTCGACCAAGCCGTTTACCGGGCATGCGCTGGGCGCGGCCGGCGCCATCGAGGCAGGATTGTGTTGGCTGGCGATGCAGGACGATAATCCTGTCGGCAAACTGCCGCCCCATCTATGGGATGGGCTAGCCGATCCAACCTTGCCGGTGCTCAACGTGGCTGAAGCAGGAAGCCGTCTGGGGCATCCGTTGCGTCGGGTCTTGAGCAATTCGTTCGCTTTTGGCGGCGCCAACGCAGCGCTTGTGCTCGGGAGAGAGTGACATGACCCTTCCGGACATCCGGGCGCTGATTCCTCACGCTGGGTCGATGGTGTTGCTTGACCGCATCATCGCCGCCGATGCGGAGAGCCTGTGCGCCGAAGTATGCATTCGATCGGATAGTTTGTTCTGCGGCGCCCGCGGCGTCGGCGCCTGGGTTGGTCTCGAGTACATGGCGCAAGCGATAGCAGCCTATGCCGGATATGCCGGCCGGCTGCGCGGCGAACCGGTAAAACTCGGATTTTTACTCGGAGCGCGGCGTTATGAATGCAACCAAACCCTATTCCCGCTGGGCAGCGTGCTGCAGGTTCATGTCCGGCGCGTGTGGCAGAATGAAAATGGCTTGGGCTCGTTTGAATGCCGTATCGACGGTCTTAAAGCGCTGCTGGCGACTGCCACGATTACGGTGTTTCAGCCGGCCGATGTTGATGATTTTCTCCAAGGGATCTCAAAATGAGTAAAAGTGTGCTGGTCACCGGCTCGAGTCGGGGCATTGGAAAGGCCATCGCTCTGCGCCTGGCGCGCGACGGTTACGACCTCGTGGTGCATTGCCGCAGCCGCCGCGAAGACGCCGATGGCGTGGCGCAAGCCGTTGTTGCCCTGGGGCGGCAGGCGCGTGTGCTGCAGTTTGATATCGGCGCCCGCGCGGCAACCGCGGCGACACTCGAGGCCGATATCGACCAGCATGGCTGCTATTACGGTGTGGTTTGCAACGCCGGTGTGGCCCGCGACAATGCCTTTCCCGCATTATCCGGCGAAGACTGGGACATCGTGCTCAAAACCAATCTCGACGGTTTTTATAACGTGCTTAATCCATTGATCATGCCGATGGTACGCCGGCGGGCGCCGGGCCGTATCGTGACACTGGCATCGGTATCGGGCTTGATCGGCAATCGCGGCCAAGTCAATTACAGCGCCGCCAAGGCGGGGGTTATCGGCGCTACCAAGGCTCTGGCGCTGGAACTGGCGAAGCGCGAGATTACGGTCAATTGTATCGCGCCCGGGTTGATCGAAACCGAGATGATCGGCGATGCGCCTATCGACGAGGTACTCAAGCTGATACCGGCGCGGCGCATTGGTAAGCCGGAGGAGGTGGCCGCTGCCGTGAGTTTTCTGCTTGGAGACGACGCGGCTTACATCACCCGTCAGGTGATTTCCGTCAATGGAGGGCTCATATGAGGCGGCGCGTCGTTGTCACCGGTATGGCGGGCATCAGTCCCATCGGCAACGACTGGGCCGGCATTCGGGCGCGCTTGGGCAGCTACCGCAATGCCGTCACAAGAATGGCGGATTGGGACGTCTATGACGGGCTGAATACGCAGCTCGGCGCACCGGCGGCTGATTTTGCCTTGTCCGAGCGTTACACCACCAAGGCCACCCGGAGCATGGGCAGGGTGGCCTTGATGGCCACGCGCGCCAGCGAGCTGGCTCTTATGGATGCCGGCCTGGTAGACGATCCACTGCTGAAAAGCGGCCAGCTGGGAATCGCCTATGGCTCGTCGGCCGGCACGCCCAAAGCGATCTGCGACTTCGGCAAGATGATCGACGAGAAAAGCACCAAGGGTATCAATGCCACGACGTATATTAAAATGATGGGACATACCGCGCCGGTGAATCTCGGCGTATTTTTGGGTATCACCGGGCGTATCATTACCACTTCCAGCGCTTGCACCTCGGGGAGCCAAGGTATCGGCTACGCCTACGAAACAATCCGCGGCGGCCACCAGCGAGCGATGATCGCCGGCGGCGCCGAAGAGTTATGCGTGACTGAAGTGGCTGTTTTCGATACTCTGTTCGCCACCAGCGTGCGTAACGACGCCGCCGGCATGACGCCGCGCCCCTTCGATGCCGAGCGCGACGGCTTGGTGCTCGGCGAGGGCGCCGGCAGTTTGATTCTGGAAGACCTGGAACACGCGCGCGCGCGCGGCGCAAAAATCTATGCCGAGATCGCCGGCTTCGGTACCAACAGCGATGGCTGTCACGTCACCCAGCCGAACGCCGTGACTATGCAGATCGCCATGGAGCTGGCGTTGGCCGATGCCGGAATCCCACCGTCGACTATCGGCTACGTTAACGCTCACGGCACCGGCACCGCGCACGGCGATGTCGCGGAGTCAAGAGCGACTTGGAACGTGTTTGGCGGGAAGGCGCCGGTCAGTTCACTCAAGAGTTACATGGGACACACGCTGGGCGCCTGCGGCGCTTTGGAAGCATGGATCAGCATCGAAATGATGCGCGCCGGATGGTTTGCTCCCACCATCAACCTCGCACGCGTCGATCCGCAATGCGCCGATCTGGATTACATTGTCGGCACAGGCCGTGAGTTGCAATGTGATTATGTTATGTCCAACAACTTCGCCTTTGGCGGGATCAACACGTCCTTAGTTTTTAGAAGGTTTGCTTAACCAGGCGACCGAACATGACTGGCTCCACGACAAAAACCAGGTTGCTGTAATCGGTCTTGCAGGTCTATATTCCGTCAACATCCTTGGAGGGAGTAGCTACTTATGGAAAACAATGTCTTCTCGATAGTCATTCTGGGCGCATTTCTGGCGGCGATCTCGCCGGCCCACGCGCGCGACACAAAACACATTCTACCGATTGCCGCCGCCATGGAAACCAAAGACGCGCAAGACAAGCTTGACGGTTCCGTGAAGTTCTTCTTCGGTGCCCAGCAGACCCCTGAAATACTGACCAAGCTTGGGAGCGATGTAGCTAACCGCAAGACAAATGCCTTTGGCAAGTCCGATGAAAAGGCCTGCAATTGGGCATTCCTATCGGCAATGGTGGCGCTGGAGAAGCGTGCTCAGGAGCTGGGAGCCGATGCGGTGGTGAACGTCGTCAGCTACTATAAGAAAAATGTCATGTCGAGCGCCACCGAGTTCGAATGCCATGCAGGCGCCGTCATCGCGGGCGTCGCGCTTAAGGGCGACTTTGTTAAGCTCGCCGACCAATAAATTCGCTGGGCCGTTGGCAACCATCTGGTTGCTGAATTCGAATACCGTGCGCGAAGATGCTATTGCATTTTTCGCGCAACGGCTCGGTGCCAGCGAAACGCAGCGATACGCCTGTTTTACCCGTAGGGAGCGCCAACGGCAGTTCCTGCTTGGGCGCATGCTCGTCAGACTCGCAGTTGCCAATCTCACGGCTGTGCCGGCTGACGAGATCGAGGTCGTCGAACGGCCCGGCAATGCGCCGCGCATTGTGCTGCCCCATGCACAACAATTAGCGCCCAATTCCAGCATTTCTCACAGCCGCGACTGGGTGGCCTGCGCGGTCAGCCTTGAGGCGACGCTGGGGATCGATATCGAAGTCAACGATCCAGGCCGGGACATCGTCGGTCTCAGCCAATTGGCGTTTCAACAGGACGAACAGCTTTGGCTGTCACGGCAGCCTGACGCCGCGCGTTTGCCGGCGTTTTATCAACTCTGGAGCACACGCGAAGCATTGTATAAGCTGATGTCCAGCTTAGGTCGCGAGACAACCTTGTCACCGTTAAACGGCATGAACGGCCCGCTCGCGCGGCAAGATTGCGATTGGCACCGCTACGCATCGACCCATTTAAACCTAACAATCGTCGTTTGCAGCGATCGAGCGCTATCCGAGCTCCGGCAGGTCGAGATCACAGGACTTACGCTCGCGGATTGGCTGGCTGCAAACCGAGAATTGGCTGGATAGCTATTTTAGTTGAGGGTTCCACTGGTAGAGATAAAGGACGTGGTTGTGCGGCATGACTTCCGGCCGTGTATCGATCAGCGGCATCTCTTCCCACTTGACCGGATTCCAACCTTCGATGGGGTAGTCGTGAGCGACATCACACAGACCGGCGCATGTGGTTTGTCATTTTGCCTGAAGATGATTATATGAAGCTATGCCAAACACCACGCCCGAACGAAAACCATGTCCGCCGTTATCGCTGCCTTTCTATTACGGCTGGTTCGTTTTATCGATTGTTTTTTTGACGACGTTGACCAGCGCCGGAGTTCGTTCTTCGCCGTCGGTATTGATTCATCCTTTGGAAGCCGAGTTCGGCTGGAGCCGGGCTTTGATCGCTTCGGCGGTCAGCATGAATCTTTTACTCTTTGGGGTTGCTGCGCCGATAAGCGGCTGGTTGATCGATAAATACGGGCCGCGAAAAGTCATGATGGGGAGCCTGGCGCTATTGATCGTCGGCGTCAGCGGCACGATGGCTATGGACCAGTTCTGGCAATTTTTTCTGGTCTGGGGAATTATCGTCGGGCTTGGCGCCGGTGGCGTTGGCTCCGTTCTAACCGCCACCGTCGGCAACCGCTGGTTCGTGGCGAAACGCGGGCTCGCGCTGGGAATTCTTGGCAGCGCCAGTTCAACGGGGCAGATCATTTTCTTACCGCTGTTTATGGCCGCGATCACTTACGCCGGTTGGCGCATGGGATCGATGGCGCTGATCGTCGTGGCGGTGATTTTAGTGCCGTTGATTTACCTTTTCATGCGCGACGATCCCTCCGACGTCGGTTTGGAGCCTTACGGTGCTGGAGATCCGGCTGCCGCGAGTTCCGGTGGCGCGGCTTCCCTGCGCGGGATGCGATCCGGCAACGCGAGCATCACGGCGCGTGAAGTGGTGCGCCATCCGACCTTTTGGCTACTGGCCAGTAGTTTTTTTGTTTGCGGCGGAACCGCCAATGGGTTGATTGGCACTCATCTCATTCCGCATGAAATCGATCGAGGGATTCCGCAGATGGCCGCCGCATCCTTGCTCGGCGTCATGGGCGCACTGAACATGGTTGGAACGATTTTTTCCGGCTGGATGATCGACCGGGTTCAGCCGCAGCGCTGGTTGGCTCTGGTCTATGCGCTGCGCGGACTTTCTCTTCTGATCCTGCCGTTCGTTCATGACATTTCAGGATTTTTCCTTTTCGCCGTGATCTATGGTTTGGATTGGTTTGCGACCGTCCCGCCGTCGATGGCGATCACCGCGGATACGTTCGGCAGGAATAATGTCGGCAAGGTTTATGGTTGGATTTTCATGTCTCACCAAGTCGGCGCCGCGATCATGGCTTCGGCGGCGGGGGCGCTT
Source organism: Binatia bacterium (assembly GCA_040877705.1). Taxonomy (GTDB): domain Bacteria; phylum Desulfobacterota; class Binatia; order UBA9968; family UBA9968; genus WHTF01. The sequence continues at coordinate 7,760 of JBBDNJ010000038.1, forward strand.
CGCACCTGGTTGGGTGACTACCATTTTGCGTTTCTTTCCGGCGGCGTGATTGCGCTGATCGCAGCGGGATTGGCGTTACAGATCAAGACCAAACCGGGAGAAGCATCGCCGACTCCGGTGCATGCTCAACCGGCGGGCGCGTAGTACGACAAAAATGAAAGCTGAAATTGGCAAGCTGAGGCAAGACTAATCAGGCCGCGATCGGTGCGCGAAAGCTGCTTGTCCGCATTAACTACTGATACCTCACCGTTTGTTTAGTCCGACTCGCTAAAGTTAGAAACCCGCCACTGATTTCCCTCTTTGCGCGCGGCAATCAGCCATTTGCGCGTAAACGAAGATCCATCGTCGGACTGGATCGTTCCCTCGTAGAGAAACGAAGCCCGTTGCTCCCCTTCTTTTTTTTCCAACAGCCGGTAGTTGACTCTCGGTTTTTGGGTCGATGCGTCGATCTTTTGGCCGGTCGTCAGTCTGATCTCATCGTTGACCTTGTCTAAAGCCAGACTGACGGCGTAGGCTTTGGCCTTTTGCAGATCGAAAGTGACATAGTGGTGATCGACAAATTCTTCGGCTACGCCCTGTGCGGTGCTGAGATCGCGACCGCAGCCGCTGGTCAACAGGACAATAAGACCGAAAATTCCGCCGAGGAGAATCGAGTACGTTTTCATAGAGTTTGATGCCCGACCTGTTGGGTGAGCCAATCGACGACCTCGTTGAGAGCTCGCTGCATGATCACAGGATTGGAAAGGCGATGGTCGATTCCTTTCAAGATAGATAATTTTTTGACACTGGACAGACAAGCGTGCAGCTCGTGCGCTTCCTCGACCGGCACCACTTCGTCGGCATCCCCGTGAATGACGAGCACCGGGCAAACAATTTTGCGCGCCGATGCACAGACGTTGATCCGTTCTATGTCCTCAAGCAACGCTACATTAAGCCGCTGGCCGTTGTAGAAAGTAAAGCCCTGATCGCGCCACTGTTGCAACTGTTCCGGGGTAAGGATCCGTCGTGGAAAAGCTTCAGGGTGAACCGGTGCCGCAATGGTCACAAGCGCGGCGACGCAAGGCTCTTCGGCGGCGAACAGCAGCGCGACCGTGCCGCCCATGCTCGATCCCAAAATCGCCGTTCTAACCGGCTGGCGACTTTGCATGAAATCATACGCCGCTCGCAGATCGGCAACCTCGCCGCTATAGGTAATGTCTGCAAATTTACCACTGGACTCGCCGACGTAAGCGAAATCGAATCTCAGTGTGACAATTCCACGCTGCGCTAACATGCGGCTCAGATATACCAGTTTATCGCTATTCTTGTCGGACTCCATGCCGTGGCACAGGATTACGGCGCCGCAACTCAATTTGTCCGAGGGATGGTGCAGCACGCCAACGATGGTTTCACCGGTGGTGCTTATGAACGAGATTTTTTCTTCAAACATGAATTTGACGGGATCCGTGGCTGGAAGAACTTTATCTGAGATCGATGCGAGATTGAAGGGAGTGGCTAGAATGATCGCGCCTTAGCTTTAACCCTACAAGGATGGCGCAAATGATTTCGTTTCGCCGGCCGTCATGTTATCCTCACAACAACTCTCGCGAGCCGTAACCGGTGCACGATCTAATTCAAAAATACATCGAATATCTCCGCGACGAACGTAATGTTTCGCCGCATACGCTGCGAAATTATCTGAGCGATCTGCGCCAGTTTCAGCAATTTCTTCGTGCCAGCGAGTTCTGTCTGGATGAGACGGGGGAGGTGGATGCGCGTAAAATCGACATTCATGCGGCGCGCGCCTATCTGGCTTGGTTAAACAAAGACCGGAAGAAAAGTTCGATGGGGCGGAAGCTCGCGGCGATAAAAGGATTTTTTAGATATCTGTCGGCCACCGGGCGGGTTGTGAAAGATCCACTGCTGTTGATTCAGACGCCCAAGCAGGAGAAACCGTTGCCATCGTTTCTTTCCATCGACGATGTCTTTCAGTTGCTTGGCGGCATTAAGATCAAGGGTCCGTTGGACAGCCGTGACCGCGCCATGCTCGAAGTGTTCTATTCGTCGGGAATACGCGCCAGCGAGTTGGTGGGACTCAACTGGGGCGACATTGACTTTCAGCTGGGAATCATCCGAGTCATCGGAAAAGGCTCGAAAGAGCGCATCGTGCCGATTGGAGAGGTGGCGATGCAAGCATTGCAAGACTACAGTTTGCAACATCGGAAGAACTGGAACCTGGCCTGCAAGGGCGAAAATCCGGTGTTTCTCAATCGCCACGGCAAGAGGATGACCACCCGAAGCGTCGCCCGCAGAGTGGAAAAGCACTTGAAGGCTTCCGGAATCGCCGTGCATATAGCTCCCCACGGCTTGCGGCACACGTTTGCCACGCACCTTTTGAACAGCGGCGCCGATCTGCGGGTGATTCAAGAAATGTTGGGACACGCGAGTCTTTCCACAACCCAACGCTACACCCATTTGAATCTGGACCAATTAACAGCAGTATATGATAAAGCCCATCCGAGGGCGTGAAACGAGGCAGAAGGCATTAGGCATTGGCCAATGCGTAAAGTATTGGACGTGTAAACGGCTAGACTATTGTGCTGGTTCAAATCGTTCAATCCGTTCAAAACGTTTAAGTTTTGCCGGCTACTTTTCCGTTATCGAGTTGAGATATGTTCAAAGGCACGACAATATTAGCGATTCGCCACCAGGGCAAAGTGGTTGTCGTCGGCGATGGCCAGGTGAGTCTCGGCCAAACGGTGATGAAGCACAGCGCCCGTAAGGTTCGCAAGCTCCATCATGACAGGGTGATCGCCGGCTTTGCCGGCGGCACGGCCGCTGCGGTTACTTTATTCGAAAAGTTCGAAGGCAAACTGGAACAGTTTAACGGAAATCTCAAACGCGCTGCCGTCGAGCTCGCCAAGGACTGGCGCACCGACAGGATTTTACGGCGGCTCGAAGCGCTTCTCATTATTGCAGACGTCGACGATTTGCTGGTGATTTCCGGCGCCGGCGACGTCGTGGAACCGGATGACGGGGTTATCGCCATCGGCTCAGGCGGAAATTTTGCGTTGGCGGCGGCGCGGGTTTTGATCAAGCATACCGAACTCGATGCGCGCACGATCGCCGAGGAAGCGATGCGCGTAGCCGCCGCTCTCTGCGTCTACACCAACGACCAGTTCACCTTTGAAGAGCTTTCCTAAAGGCGCGTCCGCAATTCCGCCGATGCGGCCAAACCATAACAGAGTCTCAACCGGCGGAGGTATTTGCATTTCCCGGCGAAGTTGCTAGGAGTTACCTATTCCAATGAGCCAAGAATCGATCATAACCCTTCCGGACACGTCTAACTCGTCTCCGACGCCGGTGATGACGCCGCGGGAAATTGTCTCCGAACTCGATCGTTACATCGTCGGTCAAAAGGACGCTAAGCGCGCGGTGGCCATCGCCCTGCGCAACCGATGGCGCAGGCAATTGGTGCCCGAAGATTTGCGCGAAGAGATCGCGCCGAAGAACATCATCATGATCGGCCCCACCGGCGTCGGCAAAACCGAGATATCGCGCCGGCTCGCGAAGCTGGCGCAGGCGCCGTTCATCAAAGTCGAAGCTTCCAAATTCACCGAAGTGGGCTACGTGGGGCGGGATGTCGAGTCGATCATTCGCGATCTCACCGATCTGGCGGTCAATATGGTGAAGGAGGAAGAAAAGCAGAAGGTTGAAATCAAAGCTTACGAGATCGCGGAGGAGCGGGTTTTGGATCTGTTGTTGCCCGCTGGGCCGGGCGCAGCCATCGACGGCGAGGCGGTTGACAGCGCCCGTGTTCAGGGTACTCGCGAGAAATTGAAAAAAATGCTTCGTGAAGGAAAGATGGACGAGCGCTTCGTCGACGTTGAGATAACTCAATCGTCGATGCCGATGATCGAAGTGCTGACGCCTCAGGGTATGGAGGGCATGGAATTCAACCTGAAAGAAATGTTTTCCAATCTGATGCCTAAAAAGACCAAAAAGAAGACGGTTAAAATTCCCGAAGCCTTGGAGATTCTCACCCAAGAGGAAGCCAGCAGGCTGGTCGATATGGACAAAGTGACCGGCGAAGCGGTGCGCCGGGTGGAACAGTCGGGGATTGTTTTTCTCGACGAGATCGACAAAATCGCCGGCCGCGAATCGGCACATGGTCCCGACGTATCGCGCGAGGGCGTGCAACGCGATCTCTTGCCCATCGTCGAGGGCTCGACGGTCAATACTAAATACGGGATGGTGAAGACCGACCATATCCTTTTTGTCGCCTCGGGGGCCTTTCACACGGCCAAGCCTTCGGATCTGATCCCGGAGTTTCAGGGCCGCTTCCCTATTCGCGTCGAATTAAGCTCCCTCGGCAAAGAAGACTTCGTCCGTATTTTGACGGAACCTAGAAATGCTCTGCTCAAACAATACGAAGCGCTGCTGGATACCGAAGGGGTGCATTTGAAGTTCGGCGCCGATGCCATTGAAGAAATCGCCCGCATTGCTTCCGACGTGAACGAGCGGACGGAAAACATCGGCGCCCGGCGCCTCCACACCATTCTGGAACGGCTGCTCGACGACGTTTCGTTCGCGGCCCCGGAAATGCGTGGTAAAGAAGTGGCCATTGACGCAGACTATGTCCGCGATCGGCTCTCGCCGATCTTGAAGAACGAAGACTTATCGCGCTATATCCTTTGATCTAAGGACCGGTTCATGGACAATTTCATCGGCAAGGCAGAGGTGTTGATGGAGGCGCTGCCCTATTTTCAGCGCTTCTACGGCAAGACTTTTGTCATAAAATACGGCGGCCACGCGATGGAAAACGAGGAGCTGAAACACGGCTTCGCTCAAGACATCGTGCTGCTGAAATATGTCGGCATTAACCCCGTCGTGGTGCACGGCGGCGGACCGCAAATCGATACGGTTCTCGAGAGAATGGGAATTACCAGCCGCTACGTGCGTGGGATGCGGGTGACGGACAAAGAGACTTTGGACATCGTCGAGATGGTCCTGGTCGGTAAGGTGAACCAAGAAATCGTCAATCTCGTCAATCAACACGGCGGCATGGCCGTCGGTTTGAGCGGCAAAGACGGCACCTTAATTCTGGCGCGCAAGATGAACGTCACGGTATCTTCCGCCAACGGCGCACCGCCGGAAATCATCGACATCGGCATGGTGGGCGAGATCATCGGCATCAATCCTCTGGTGATAGAGTCGCTGGACCAGAATAAGTTTATTCCCGTCATCGCGCCCGTGGGCGTAGGACAGAACGGCGAGACCTACAATATCAATGCCGATTTGGTCGCCGGCGAGGTGGCCGAGGCGCTCCACGCCGAGAAACTTATCCTGATGACCGACGTCGAAGGGGTGAAAGACAAAAGAGGCGCTTTGCTGAGTACGCTAAAAGAAAATCAAGTGCGCAAAATGATTCAGGACGGCGTGGTTGGCGCCGGAATGATCCCGAAAGTCGAATGTTGCATCAATGCGCTCAAGGGTGGCGTCGAGAAAACCCATATCATCGACGGCCGGATGAAACACGCGGTGCTGCTCGAAATCTTCACGAAAGAGGGCATAGGGACTGAGGTGGTAAGGAAATAGATGAACAACCGAGACATCGCCGCGTTGACCGACAAATATGTTGCTCGAACTTACGCTCGCATTCCGATTGCCCTGGTTAGAGGTAAGGGCGCCAAGGTCTGGGACGCCGATGGCAAAGAATACCTCGATTTCCTGGCTGGAATCGCGGTCAACAATTTAGGCCACTGTCACCCCGCGATTGTCCGAGCGATTCGGCAGCAGTCACAGAAGCTGCTGCATGTGTCCAACCTGTACCATATCCTGCCGCAGTCCGACCTGGCGAGCGAGCTGTGCCGCCATTCGTTTGCGGATCGGGCATTTTTCTGCAACAGCGGCGCCGAGGCGAACGAGGCGGCGTTCAAACTGGCACGGCGCTACGGCTTAGAGAAATTGGGCGGCAAGTACGAGATTATTTCCACCCACAATTCCTTTCACGGCCGCACCTTGGCGACGCTCACCGCCACCGGGCAGGAGAAAATTCGCGCCGGTTATGATCCTCTCCCCACCGGTTTCCGCCAGGTGCCCTATAACGATCTTTGCGCCGTTGAGGAAGCGATCGACGAGAAGAAAACCGTCGGTATTTTGGTTGAACCGATCCAGGCCGAGGGCGGCATCAACGTTCCAGATGAAGGTTATCTGCGCGGACTGCGCGAGTTGTGCGATCAACGCGGTATTTTGCTCATCTTCGATGAAGTTCAAACCGGCATGGGACGCACCGGCAAGCTTTTCGCCTATGAGCATTCCGGTATCAAACCGGACATCATGACTTTGGCGAAAGCTTTGGGAGGAGGCTTGCCGTTGGGAGCGATGTTGGCACGGGAAGACGTCGCCAACAGCTTTGGCCCCGGCAGTCACGCGTCAACTTTCGGCGGCAACCCGGTTGCTTGCAGCGCCGGTTTGATTGTGATGCACACATTGCTCCATGGCGGCGCTCTGAAGAACTGCGTGAAAATGGGAAAGTATTTCGTGAAGGGCCTCGAAGCGCTTAAAAAGCGTTTTTCGTTTATACGGGAGATCCGCGGCGAAGGCCTTATTCTCGGCGTGGAGCTTGAGATCGACGGCAATAAAATCGCCGAGGCCTGTCTGCAGGAGGGTTTGCTCCTCAACTGCACCGCCTACAAAGTGCTGCGTTTTGTTCCACCCCTGATCATCAAGAAAAACGAAATCGACCGTGGCCTGGACATTCTCGAAAAGGTTCTCGCCCGTCAATAACCTGCCGGTGGCTGCATTCCAATTATGAGTAAACGAGATTTACTGAATTTCGATGATTGGAGCCGAGGAGAGATCGAAGCGATCCTTGGACTGGCGCAAGATTTGAAAAGCAAGCAGAAACGCGGCGTCCCGCACCGCCTTCTGGACGGCAAGGGACTGGGTATGTTGTTCGAAAAGCCTAGTTTAAGAACGCGCGTGACGTTCGAAGCCGGGATGGTTCAGCTCGGCGGTCACGCGGTTTTTCTCTCTCCAACCGAAGTACAAATGGGCGTGCGCGAAACCCCCGAAGATTGCGCCCGGAGTCTTAGCCGTTGGGTAGACATGATTGTCGTGCGCACATTCGCGCAGGCGACGTTGGAAGAAATGGCCCGTTCGGCCTCTGTGCCGGTCATTAACGCATTGACGGATCTGTACCATCCATGCCAGGTTCTTGCCGACTGTCTCACCTTGTTGGAACACAAAGGAAAGTTGGCAGGACTTAAAGTTGCTTTCGTCGGCGACGGCAACAACATGGTGCATTCCTGGATGGAGGCCGCCGAGAAGATTCCATTTTCTTTTTCGCTGGCGTGCCCTAAAGGATATGAACCGAACAGAGACATCGAAGCGCGAGTAAGGAAAAATGGCGCTCGAGTCACCGTGACACATTCGCTCGCGGATGCTTTGCGCGGCGCCGATGTCATTTACACGGATGTTTGGACCAGCATGGGACAGGAATGGGATGTGGCAACTCGCCTCAAAGCCTTCCAAGACTATCAGGTCAATGATCGTGCGGTGTCGATGGCAAAAAAGGATGCAGTGGTCATGCACTGTTTACCGGCCCACCGCGGACAAGAGATTACCGACGCCGTTATAGAAAGTCCGCGGTGCGTCGCCTTCGATCAAGCTGAAAACCGGTTGCACGCGCAAAAGGCCGTTATGGTCTGGTTGCTCAACGCGCGGCCAAGTTCAAAGGTTCAAAAGTTCAAACGTTCAAGGAAAACAGCGAGTCAATCCAAGGGAAGCAGAGGTTCCAATAAGAGAAGATGAACGTTAAGAAGGTCGTTCTGGCATACTCCGGTGGATTGGACACATCGGTGATTTTGCGTTGGCTCAAAGAAGAGTACGGCTGCCCAGTGGTTGCTTTCTGTGCCGATCTTGGGCAAGGCGAGGACCTGCAGGCGGTCAAACAAAAGGCGATCAAGACCGGCGCGAGCAAAGTCGTAGTCGGCGACTTGCGACAGGAGTTCGTGAAGGAATACGTGTACCCAATGCTCCGCGCCAATGCGATCTACGAAGGTTCATATCTGCTTGGCACGTCGATCGCGCGGCCGCTCATTGCCAAGGCGCAAATCGACGTCGCCGTCCAAGAGCGCGCCGATGCCGTGTCGCACGGCGCTACCGGTAAGGGCAACGATCAGGTGCGCTTCGAACTGACCTACTATTCGCTGAAGCCGGGGATCAAGGTGATCGCGCCGTGGCGGCTATGGGACTTGAATTCGCGCACATCGCTGATTGCCTATGCGCGCAAGCACGGCATTGCCGTGCCGGTGACCAAAGCGCGCCCGTACAGTACCGATCGAAATCTCTTTCACATCAGCTATGAGGGCGGTATTCTCGAGGATCCGTGGAAAGAGCCGCCGGCCGATATGTTTGTCTGGTGCCAGCCGCTGGAAAAAACGCCGAATCGTGCGGAGTACGTCGAGATCGATTATCTGCGCGGCGATCCGGTGGCGGTCAATGGCAAGACGTCGTCTCCCGCCACGCTTCTGGCGCAACTGAACGAGCTGGGCGCCAAGCATGGCATCGGCCGCGTCGACCTGGTTGAAAATCGTTATGTCGGCATGAAATCGCGCGGTGTCTACGAGACCCCGGGCGGTACCCTACTGCACGCCGCGCACCGCGCCCTGGAGTCGATTACCATGGACCGCGAGGTACTGCGCCTGAGAGATTCGCTGATTCCGCGCTATGCCGAGATGGTTTACTACGGATACTGGTTCGCACCGGAACGGAGCGTCTTACAGAAAGCCATCGATGCGGCGCAAATCAATGTGACGGGAACAGCACGGCTGAAGCTTTATAAGGGCAACGTCGTCATCGCCGGGCGCAAATCCGATTCGTCGCTGTACGATCCCAACGTGGCGACTTTCGAGGAAGATACCGTTTACCATCAGGCTGACGCGGAAGGGTTTATCCGCTTGAACGCGCTGCGGCTCCGACTGCAAAGGCTAAGCAAGGCCAAGAGATCGAATTGAGCAGCCTAAAAGCAAAAGAGAAGAAACTTTGGGGCGGGCGTTTCGCTGCCGGCACGGCGGCGTCCGTGGAAGCCTTCACCGCTTCCATCGATATCGACTCGCGCCTTTATCGGCACGACATCATGGGCAGCATCGCGCATGCCAAGATGCTGGCAAAGCAGCGCATTATTTCCGCGCGCGAGGCGCAGAAAATCGTTCGCGGGTTAAAGACCATCCAGACCGAGATCGAGCGCGGCATTTTTCCTTTCTCGCCTACCGACGAAGACATCCACATGAACATCGAGCGGCGCTTGACCGAAAAAATCGGCGCCGCCGGCGGTAAGCTGCACACGGCGCGCAGCCGCAACGATCAAGTCGCTCTCGATATGCGTCTCTTTCTTCGTGAAGAAGTCGGTTTGATCATCGAAGCTCTAAAGTCGCTGCAGCGAGAACTCGCCGGCACAGCCAAACGGCACATCGACGTGATCATGCCGGGATACACGCACCTGCAACGGGCGCAACCGGTTTTGTTGGCCCATCATCTGTTGGCCTATTTCGACATGTTCGACCGCGACCGGCAGCGGTTGGTCGATTGTTTGGAACGAATTAACGTTTTGCCTTTGGGGTCGGGTGCGTTGGCGGGAACGACTTTTCCCATCGACCGCGCGCACGTGGCCAAGCTTTTGGGCTTTCCGCGTGTTTCAAAGAACAGTATCGATGCCGTCAGCGATCGGGATTTTCTTCTCGAGTTTGTCGCCGCGTCGTCGATCCTGTTTGTCCACTTAAGTCGCCTTGCGGGGGAATGGGTGTTGTGGTCTAGTCAAGAATTCTCATTTATTGAATTGCCCGATGGATACTGTACCGGAAGCTCGATGATGCCGCAGAAGAAAAATCCCGACGTGCCGGAGTTGATTCGCGCCAAGACGGGGCGGGTGTTCGGTCATTTGCAAGCGCTGCTGACGATCATGAAAGGGTTGCCCCTTGCCTATAACCGCGACCTTCAGGAGGACAAAATACCGCTCTTCGACACGGTGGACACGGTCAAGGCCAGTTTGCAAATGATGCGGGAGATTGTCCAGGGAGTGAAAGTCAAGCGCGAACGGATGTTGGCGGCGGCGCAGGACGGATTCATGAACGCCACCGATCTGGCCGACTATCTGGTCCAACGCGGTGTGCCGTTTCGCTCGGCCCATGAGATCGCCGGCCGTGTCGTTCAGTATTGCATTGGCCGGGGGCAGCGGATTGCAGAATTAGCCCTGAATGAATTGAAAGGGTTTTCGACTAAGATCGAAAAAGATGTTTACCGGTATCTCTCTGTCGAAGCGGTGGTCGGACGGCGTCGCGCTCTAGGCGGAACGGCTCGTAGTAACGTGCTGCGCCGCCTCAAAGAACTGAGGGTTTAGATGAAGCCTCTGCTCGTTCTGGGATGTATCATCGCGCTACTGGCTACCGGTTGTGGTAAAAAAGGCGAACCGCGCGCGCCGGAACTGGCAACGCCACAGACGATCAAAAACCTGACGGCAAAGCCGGATCCCGCCGGAGTCGTGCTGACCTGGCGCAGGCCGACCGAGTATGTCGATGGCAAACCGCTCACGGATTTGACCGGCTTCGTCATCTTTCGCAAAGATTTATCTCCTACTTGTCCTGAGTGTCCGGTGCCTTATCGCCCGCTTGTCACCGTCAACGTCGAGGATCGGGAGAAATTTGTCAAACAAAAACAATATCGGTTCATCGATGAGAACGTCGAGCCGAAGTCGATTTACCGCTATCGCGTGTCGTCCCAGCTTAAGGACGGCTCATTAAGCGAGCCGTCCAATGAAGTCGAAATTACGCGAGGCCCATGATGAATCATTTTGAATATCGTGATGGCGAAATGTTCGCCGAGGCGGTGCCGGTAAAACGGATCGCCAAAGAAGTCGGCACGCCGGCTTATATTTACAGTCTGGCGACGCTGAAGCGTCACTATCGAGTCTTCGATCAGGCTTTTGCCAAGGTCCGCCATATCGTGTGTTTTTCCGTGAAAGCCAATTCGAATCTCGCGTTGCTCAGAACATTTGTTAAGGAAGGCAGCGGGTTTGACATCGTGTCCGGCGGCGAGTTGTTTCGCGCGTTAAAGGCGGGGGGCGACCCGAAAAAGATCGTCTTTTCGGGTGTGGGTAAGAAAAAGGATGAGATCGAGTACGCGCTCAACTCGGGAATTTTGATGTTCAACGTCGAGTCCGAGGACGAGTTAGTGGCCCTGAACGAGATCGCGCGCGGAATCGGCAAAAAAGCGCCGATCAGCTTGCGCATCAATCCGGATGTCGATCCGCAAACCCACCCCTACATTTCCACGGGAATGGAGAAGGCGAAGTTCGGCGTCGAAATCAAAAAGTCGCTGGAGACCTACAAGAAGGCCGCTTCTTTGCCCAATGTCGACGTGGTCGGCGTCGATTGTCACATCGGCTCTCAGATTACTTCGCTTTCGCCTTTCGTTGATGCCTTGGCGCGGGTGCGTGAGTATTTGGATCGCGTGCTGGTCGGTTCGCTGCAAAAAGAAGGGGCGCAGATTCGTTACCTCGATCTGGGTGGCGGCCTCGGCATCAATTATAAGGATGAAACCCCGCCGCAACCCGAGACATACGCCAAGGCTATCATCGAAGGTTTGGAAGGTCTCGATATCACATTAATCTTGGAGCCGGGCCGCGTCATTGTCGGCAATGCCGGCATTCTCGTCACTGAAGTTCTTTATCTTAAAGAAAATGACGCCAAGAAATTCGTCATCGTCGATGGCGGCATGAACGATCTGATCCGTCCGGCGCTGTACGGTTCGTATCAGTCCATCCTTCCTGTGGTCGAAACCCAGGCCGAAAAGGTTGTTGCCGACGTGGTCGGTCCGATTTGTGAAAGCGGCGATTTTTTCGCCAAGGATCGCGAGATCGGAAGACCGCAGCGCGGGGATCTACTGGCGGTCATGAGCGCCGGCGCCTACGGGTTTACCATGGCGTCCAACTACAATTCTCACCCCAAGGCGCCCGAGGTCCTCGTCGATGGCGACAAGTATTATGTCGTTCGCAAGCGTGAGTCCTTCGAGGATCTCATCAATGGGGAAGTCATTCCGTCTGAGTTACAGTAAAGGTGGATATAAGCGTTTTTCCGAAGGTGGTAATTGTTTGGCAGGGCGATCAAAAAGGTTTCAGATGCGAGGCGTGCGAGAAATCGACGAGCGAAGGCGTACTTGTTAGTACGTTGGAGCGAGGCGATCGAGCGCAACGAAGCAGATGAGCCTTTTTCAGCGGCCTGTGTGATGTTATGGAAATCTCGTTTACCAAGATGCATGGTTGCGGCAACGATTTCATCTTTCTCGATTGCCTGAAGAATGACATTGCTAATCTGGGCGCTATCGCCGGCAAGCTCTGCGATCGGCGATTTGGTATTGGGGCGGATCAGCTTTTGACGGTTCATCCATCAAAAGTTGCCGACTTCAAGATGGAGATTTACAACGCCGACGGCAGTCAAGTGGAGATGTGCGGCAACGGTATCCGTTGCTTTGCCAAGTACGTCTACGAACATGGCCTGACACAAAAGCAGGAACTGGAAATCGAGACGCTGGCCGGCATCATCCGCCTGCGCATTGTCGGCGAGTTAGTCGAAGTCGACATGGGCGAACCGATTCTCGAAGGACGCAAGATTCCCGTCGATGCCGACGGCCGAATCATCAATTATCCGCTGACGGTCGACGGCAAGGCCTACACGGTCACGTGCGTCTCCATGGGTAATCCTCACTGCGTAATTTTTCTGGACGATATCGATTCTGTCGATCTTGAAACGATTGGACCGCGCTTCGAGCATCACGCCTTTTTCCCGAAGCGGGTGAACACGGAATTCATCAAAATACTGAGTTCCAACGAGGTGAATATGCGCGTCTGGGAGCGCGGCGCCGGGGAAACCTGGGCCTGCGGCACCGGCGCTTCAGCCGTCACGGTGGCCGGCGTGCTCACCGGCAAAACTGACAGGAAACTGACGCTTCATCTGAAGGGCGGCGATCTGTTGATCGAATGGCGCGACAACAATCGCGTGTATATGACGGGCGCGGCCGAAGAGGTTTTTCACGGCACCGTCCTAGTGATCTAGGAGCAGTTTTATGTTTACCGGTTCAATGGTCGCGTTAATTACGCCCTTTAAAGATGGCAAAATCGATTGGCAAAGTCTTGAAGCCTTGGTCGATTTTCATATTCAGAGCGGCACCAACGGCATTGTCCCTTGCGGTACCACCGGCGAGTCGGCGACCTTAAGCCACCAGGAACACGATGATGTCGTCAAAGCGGTCATCAAAGGCGTCAATAAACGGCTGCCGGTGATCGCGGGAACCGGCTCGAATTCCACAGACGAAGCGGTGCGGTTGACGCGTGCAGCCGAAAAATCAGGCGCCGACGGCGCGCTGATGATTTCGCCTTATTACAATAGGCCGACCCAGGAAGGGATCTACCAGCATTACAAGAAGGTGGCTTCCGAGGTCGGCATCCCGATCATCGTTTACAATATTCCGGGGCGGACTGGATCCAAGATCGAGCCGGAAACACTGGCTCGCTTGGCCGAGATCAAAAATATCGCCGGCGTCAAAGAAGCCACCGGTTCGGTGGATCAAGCCATCGACGTGATCCGGCTGTGCGGCGAGAACTTGGCCGTCTACTCCGGTGAAGATACTCTGACCTTTTCTCTCATGGCTTTGGGCGGCAAAGGGGTCATCTCGACCGTCGCCAATGTTGCGCCGAAAGAGATGGCGCAACTCACGGAAGCCTGCCTTAAAGGCGAGTGGGAAAAAGGGCGCGATTTGCAGCTAAGGCTGACTCCTTTGATCCGCAGTCTTTTCATCGAAACCAATCCCATACCCGTCAAGACCGCGGTCGCGCTCATGGGCAAATGCACGAACGACCTGCGCCTGCCGCTTACGCCCATGGCCGAAGGCAATGTCAAGAAGCTCAAACAGGCGATGGGCGAATTTGGTTTGCTAAAATAGCGCTCAGGAAAAACGACGCCGGGCAGCGGCGCCCAATCGAACCGAACGCCGAAATTTTTGTGAACTCTCAGGGTAAGTCTCAATCCTCACACTCAGGAAATGGCTGCGAAAAATCTTAAACTAGTGGTCTGCGGCGTCGGCGGCCGGATGGGTAGCGCCGTTGTGCGTGCAATCAAGCAAACCGCGGGTGTGGAGTTGGTTGCCGGCATTGATAAACCGGCGAGCGCGAGACTCGGGAGGGATGCGGGAGAAATTTCCGCCGCCGGCCACCTTGGCGTTACGATCAGTGACAAAATCGAACCTTACCTGCAGCCCAACACGGTGATCATCGACTTCACTCAACCGGAAGCTTCCTTAGGTTATTTAAGGGCCGCGGCAAAAAAGGCCACGCCCATCGTCCTTGCGACCACCGGATTCAATCCCAAGCAGTCGGCCGAGATCAAACGACTGTCCCAGCGCGTTCCGACTCTTGTATCTGCCAATACCAGCCTGGGCGTTAACGTTCTGGTATCTCTACTCGGCAAGGCCGCCAAAATGCTGGGTGACGATTACGATGTAGAAATCATCGAAGCGCACCACCGATTCAAGAAAGACGCTCCCAGCGGCACTGCGCTGGCGCTTGGCCGCTCGGTGGCCGCAGCTCTGAACCGTGACCTGGACAAAATCGGCATCCATGGCCGCAAAGGCATGGCCGGCGAACGATCAAAAAAAGAAATCGCCCTTCTCTCGGTCCGTGCCGGCGACATTGTCGGTGAGCACACGGTGATCTTCGGCGGTATCGGCGAGCGCCTTGAATTCATCCACCGCGCCCACAGCCGCGATACCTTTGCCCACGGCGCCATCCGCGCCGCCCAGTGGCTAGCCCTCGAAAAGCCCGGACTCTACGGCATGCAGGATGTGCTGGGGTTGTAAGCGCCCATTTCAATGCATGGCGACAGCAGCCGTATCAAGACAGGTTTAAATTTCCAAATCAGCCGTGGTGGGTCCTGCGTTTCGCCTACGGCTAATCTGAGAGGATTTCTTTTCCCTTTTAGCATTTCTGCAGTCGGCCGAACTCACCAACACCGTTACCGCTGCGGCGTCTCTGATTAGCGTGATGGCCTGTTGCGCGACGATAAAAAGATCTTAAGTTAACCGGCAGGTCTTATTTAACCACACAGTTTAAGGGGGTACGGCTTCAACCCGGGTACGGGCTTAACCCCATCAACATCCAACGACCATAGGTGGCGGAGTCGAAAATACTCCGCCAATTTACAATCCTGGGTTTGGTCCATGTGGCGGGCAAAGACGACCTTCGCGCCGTCTATGTCTGCGTTGTTATATACCCACTCATCATGAACGGAATGATTAGGCCCATAGCTCACAATAACTAGATGCTTCCCGTCTTTTTGCTTCAATTGCTTGACTACTTGCGAGCGCTCCATATGCCATGCGGATGGCCTATTTTGCTTGATCGCTCCGGACAGTGACTTTGCAAGCAACACAGTGGCGAGAAGCGGCATAAGCCAGCATACTAACTCCCCTACTCTCCGGTTGTGCCGTCGCCATAACTGCAACGCATTCAATACGAAAAAGTAGTTGAGGGCGACAACCGGTGCTATGTAGTGTAGCAACATAAATGTTTCCGTGATCAAGCCCAACACGAAAACTAAATAAATTGCGACTGCGCGCCGCGCCCATATATTCTCGCGTACCCAGGAAACCACGAACGTAAACATTCCTATCAATGGAATCGCATAGATGTTCAGGGCTCCGACAACCAACAAATACAAGAGTTTCCGTTTTGCCAGTATAAACCCCATCATTGAGCGCTGATTTTCGTACAATGGAAAAGCATAGGTTGTGTGAAAATCACGAATGATTTGATGGTTGAATTTTGGTTCAGGGAGAGGATCTTGCCAGATAAAGAGAGGAGCTATTCCGTATGTTTCTTCATGAACCTGATACGGCATGCGCAAGGGATTGCCGGTTACGCCTAGATTGTAGAAGCCCATTGCAGTGGCCGTTAGAGTTAAAACGCACAGAATGGGTAGGACAATACGTCTGATGGAGATCCAAAAAGTTTGTTGACGATTCTTGATGACATGAATAAGGAGGAAGATGACCGCGGGTATGCTAATGAGAAGTCCTTCAAAGGGACGGCTGTTTGCCAGGACCGCCAATCCGATACCTGTGAGAAGCGAATCATAGACACAGGGCCGGCGCATGAGCCGCCGTATGCCGCCGAGCACCAGCGCTCCGCCTGTCGCCGCAATGGCGCCGCCCCAATAAGCTTGCGCCCAATACCCGGCTATTCCCACTACAGGATTGATCAGCGCAAGAATGCTTCCAAAAACTGCCCAGCGAGGGGAGATCCAGGCATACAACATCCAGCAGACGCCGGCGCACATCAGGCCGAAGCTCATCCATACGCCGAGGATCGGATGTCCCAGCAGCTGACCGGCCGCCAGCACCAGGCCCTGGGCAGGCGGATATTTCGACATGTAAGTCGGCTGGTGGATGATGTGAAAGCTCTCAAAGTGCTTCCACATCGGATGGGTGGGGTTGGTTAAACGCCCATGAGAGAACGTATCCGCCGCAAGCAAGTAACTGAATTCGTCGTGTGTCTTGGGTTCAGGAATACCTGCGATCAGCCCAATGGCGGCGCATCCCGCAAAAGCTAGGAATCCGATTAGCGTTACAAATAGCCACTGCCGGTGAGCGAACCGGACGTACGTGTTCGAAAGAGTGAAAAACCACAAAGGAATGAGGCGCGACATAGTTCAATATAATCGTCGGATAGCCCGTGCAGAATTCTTGATAAGTCGATGCTCACTCAGCGTTCTTATCAACGTGAGTTTCGTTTTCGCCCAATATACATGTATTTGCCCCATTTGATTGAACACAGGTCTGGGCAGAAAAACTGTTCGAAAAGACCTACGATGGTTGTAGGCTGGCTTAGCCATTGATTGTACGTTTCTCGTTCGTACTCGATCATGGTCGCTAGCGCATCAATCTTTGGGCTCACGCGTCTGGCGATCCCGTTTCGACAAATCGTGTGCACAAAGGTCAAGAAAGTAGTTAACCACGGCTCAACTACAACGAACGCGCCATTGTCTCTTAGAACCCGGGCTGCTTCGGAGAGTGTCTGCTGAAGATCGTCGGGAAGCGTTTTGAGGTGGTGTAGACCTCCTTGAACGATCACGATGTCTTTGGAGCGGTCATCGAAGGGCAGCTTCCTGCAATCACAAACGTACAAGTTGGCTGTTCCCTCATATTGCGAAACAAGAGCTGCGGAAAGATCGATTCCGGTAAGTCGGGTGAAACCGAGTCCCCTGAGCGCTTGTAGACCATTGCCTCGACCGCAGCAGAGCTCTAAGATCTCTGCTTCGCGTGACCATGCAGCGATTCCCAATTCAGTAAGACGCCGGGTGAACTTGCGGACCTCCTGTGCGGGTGTCTCAAACCGTGTATAGGCTGTTTCCCAAGGATCATTACCGCCGGATGGCGATGCTTTTATTTTTATAGGGTTCACTTGTTGCTCTTGCGGCCAGGCAGGGATGGCAAAAAAATCATTTTATCGATGTGAAGCTTTTTAACATGGAAGGATTGGTCACCACGTCTAGCCTAGCGACAAAATGAAGTGATCTTTCGAATATCCAACGTGCGGGCCAAGGATAAATTCCTAACTTCGAGTTCCAGATCCCCACCTGCAAACCAAGAGCATCGAAAGCTTCAAACCATCTTCGTCGTGGCCAGTAGTTATAAGGTAGCGGTACACCGTGGCGCGCATTGCCGACTGTATCCATGAACCGCAGTGTAAAGCCGGCAAATAGTCCCTCAAGCGTATGATCTTTGATCACTATGGTCTTACGAGCCACTCTTACTGCTTCCCGAAGCAAAACCATCGGATCAGTTGTATGATGAAGCACATCGACGAACATCACGCCGTCAAAGCTCGCGTCGTCATAGGGTATGACGTGGCCATCGAAATGATCTACCGGGATATGGATGCAGTCTCGAACCAAGACATCGATTCCTCTTAAGGTGAGGTCGGGGCGATTCTGAGAAATGGAATGAGCAAGCAAACCGTCGCCGCAGCCAACGTCCAAGACACGGAAACTTGGGGGTATCGTGTCGGCCAAGTGGCGGCTGAGAATTCGCGCTCGCCTATCGAGAATATACGCGCCGTGTACACAGTCGGCTAGACTCATCGCCGGCGCATTCCTAAAATACTTATGAAGAAACTTGAGAGTATGGTCTGAAATCCCAGAGCGGTAAGAGTCGCTCCGGGAATAACCAATCGCATTGTTTCCGCGTAGTCTAAGCGCTCGAAGTTTACTAATCGCCATTCATTGATAGCGGCCAGTAGCAGCGCTAAACCAATCACAAGAACAATCAGCGCCATAACCAATCCTTTTTCTAGGTTCACGATTTCGAAGAAGCGATTCATGCGGGGATCGTCGGGCAAAAGCCCCTCGCTGATCGCAAAGATCTTGGTAAATATCGCGAAGACCACGGATTGGTAGCCGCAGAGGATTGCTAAGCTGGCAAATAACAGCGTATGAGCGTCGAAAGTCACTCCACTCAGGGTTATTCCCGGCATTGCGATCGCGTATCCTGCCATACCCACAAGAACCAGTATGATTCCTGGCACCAAAAACAGCCAACGCGGGCTGCAAATAAAGAACAGTCGTATGGTTCGCCACCCGTCGCGGAAAGTTCGGAGATGGGGCGCGCGATCCTTTCGTCCGTCGGGGTGAAGCGTGATCGGAACTTCAGCGATCTTAGCACCGGATAGACTGGCCTTGATGATCATTTCCGTGGCAAATTCCATGCCCGTGCAACGTTGGTCGAGGACGAAGTAAATGTCTTTACGAAAACCGCGCAGCCCGCAATACACGTCATGGGTAGGCGACTTGAACCACCAGCGAGCGAGAAAGGAAAACATTGGATTGCCCAAGACGCGATGAAGAAACGGCATCGCGCCCGGAAGTATCTTGCCCCCGCCCGCCGGGAGCCGGCAACCTTGAACGACGTCAAATCCTTCACGTAGTTTTTCTATGAACTTTGGAGTTTCGAGGAAATCGTAACTGTCATCGGCGTCGCCCATGACAATGAACTTTCCCCGCGCCGCCACGATCCCGCCCATGAGGGCGCTGCCATATCCTCTCTCGCGCACGTTGATTAATCGGGCGCCGGTGTTTATAGCGATTGTCTGGCTGCCATCCGTGCTGCCGTTGTCCGCAACGATAATTTCGCCGGCTATTCTATTTTCAGTAAGTGCTTGTGTCGCTTTGCCAATACAGCTTGCAAGCGTATCGGCTTCGTTTAGGCACGGCATAATGATTGATACTTCCGGCAAGTTCTGTTCCGTTTCGAACGATTGGTGTGTCATGGGCCTCGAATTGCGCGCGGGACTGAGTTAGCGTTCATAATCCGATGAAGTTTTATAGCAGCCCGCATTCCAGACAAAGCTAATTCTTTCAGAGCGTAACCTTTGGCGCGACTTCTGTCCAGCGGCGACGGGCGATTTTCATCCGTGCTGCATGTAAAAAGCGGCGGTGTAAGCCTAGACGGGATCTTCGCGCAGCACGTCCACTGTTACGTCGCATCGCTAGTGCGGCATTTTTTCTGCAGTAAAAAAATTGGCTGAATCCGCATTAGCCCGATGCTCGACTTGATCGAAGCACAGCTGTGCCGATAGAATTCGCTTGCCACATTGACCAGAGACGCCTATCGGTATAGAAATACCGATACGAGGAGCTTCGATGTCGGTCGAAAAAGTCACCTTTACACTGCCGAAGAGCTGGTTCGCAGGCCTGGAGAAAGTTCCGGCTGGACACCGGAGTATCTTGTGAAACGGGCTGTGGAAAAACGTTCGATCGTGCAGCCGCCGTGGTGAAAAATGAAAAGTAAGACGATTTGGATGGAAACGAATCATCCTGAATTACTCACGCCCCAAGATTTTGCGCAGTATCGCGCCATCAAAAGCCGGCCCTGCCAGTGAGTTCTATTCCGATACGGATTCTATCATCGGGTCCTGCAGGGAGCGCAGGTTTGGTGGCATTATCTTGAGCAACTTTGGAGAAGGCTGCCCTGAAATTTGATCGGTGCCACAGCCATTTCTGATAAGTTGGGGTTCTCATTTTGTCTCGCGACAAGCATCTGTTTGCTTTCCGATCGGTAGTTTTCTCGTGGTTCTTCTATTGTTGTGACATAGAGGTTGTTCAATGGTCGATATGGACAAGATCGTGTCGCTTTCGAAGCGGCGCGGTTTTATTTTTCAGTCGAGCGAGATTTACGGCGGTACCGGTTCGTGTTGGGACTATGGGCCGCTGGGCGTGGAGCTCAAAAGTAACGTTAAGCGCGCCTGGTGGCGCGACAGCGTGCAGTCCCGATCCGATATGGTGGGATTGGATTCGTCGATCCTGATGCATCCGAGAGTGTGGAAGGCGAGCGGTCATTTGGACCATTTTACCGATCCGATGGTGGATTGCCGGGCCTGTAAGAAACGCTTTCGCTCCGATAAAATCGAAGAGACCGAGTGGGTTCACTATTGCGAGGCGACCAAGGGCAACAAGTTCATTGTGCCCGCCGGCGAGCCTTGTAAACACTGTGGGGCCAAGCGCATGCTGTGCCCGGCTTGCGGCAAAGGCGAGCTCACCGAGCCGCGCCAGTTCAACTTGATGTTCAAGACCTTTATGGGTCCGGTGGAGGAGGATGCCGCGGTGGCCTATCTGCGACCGGAAACCGCTCAGGGTATTTTCGTGAATTTCGATAACGTCCTTCAATCCATGCGCATGAAGCTGCCTTTCGGCATTGCGCAGATCGGCAAAGCCTTCCGCAACGAGATCACGCCGGGCAACTTCACTTTTCGTACCCGTGAATTCGAGCAAATGGAAATCGAGTTTTTCGTCATGCCCGGCACCGATGAGGAGTGGCATCAAAAGTGGCTGGACGAACGCTTTGCCTGGTACCCGAAATACGGCATGCGTCAAGAGAATCTCCGTTTGCGCGAGCATGAAAAAGATGAGTTGGCGCATTACGCCAAGCGTACCGCCGATATCGAATATCTTTTTCCAATGGGTTGGAGCGAGTTGGAAGGGGTCGCCAACCGCACCGACTTCGATCTCAAACAGCATGCGCAGTTTAGCGGCAAAGCGCTCGAGTACTTCGACGAGGAGAGCAAGCAGCAGGTGGTTCCCTACGTCATCGAACCTTCGGCGGGCGCCGATCGGGCGACCTTGGCGTTTCTGGTCGATGCCTATCGCGAGGAGGAGGTTAAAGGCGAGAAGCGCGTCGTGTTAAATTTTCACCCGGAGCTTGCGCCGATCAAGATCGCGGTTTTGCCGCTGTTGAAGAAGAACGATCGCATTGTCGAGACAGCGAAAAAGCTCATGTTGGATCTTCGCCAACGATGGCATGCCGTCTACGATGACACGGCCTCCATCGGCCGGCTGTATCGCCGTCAGGATGAAGTCGGCACACCTTTTTGCGTGACCGTCGACGTGCAGACGGTGGGTGATGACAAGTCGCCGGCCGACGGCAAGGTGACGATTCGCGACCGCGACACCATGGGTCAAGTGCGCGTGCCGATCAGCAGTCTCGAAGGCGTGATGGCCGATCTGATGGCCGGCAAGTGGATCGCAGTTGTCAAAACCAGTGGTGTCAAAGAGTAAAGTCCGATTACCTCTAGTCTAATCCGACAATTAAAAGGTAACGCCGATTTACCGCTACTATCTTCGTGTTAAGTTTCTCATCGACCGCTACCGGCGCCAGCTCATCGTCGGAGTTCTCTCGCTCATCGGCACCGATCTGACCGGCATCACGCTTCCCTGGCTGATCAAAGGAGGCATCGATGCGGTGGTGGAGAAAAAGCTGGCCGGGATTTCTCTACTGTATTATCCCGTGCTGATTCTGATCGCCGCGGTTATCCAGGGTTTCTTCCGCTACTCCTGGCGCATCAACATCAACGGCTTTTCACGCAAGGCCGAAGCCGATTTAAGAGAACGGGTATTTTCACATCTGCAGAAACTGCCGTTAAGCTATTTTCAGCATCACAAGACCGGCGATTTGATGTCCCGGCTCACGATCGATATCCAGGCCGTGCGCGAATTGCTCGGCTTTGGTTCCCTTGCCAGCGTCGATGCGATGATCACCATTGTCTTCAGTCTCGCTTGCATGATCGCCATCGATCCCTGGCTTACGTTGTGGTCGATGTTGGCCATGCCGATGATTACGATCACGGTTCGCTTCTTTGGCCGGCATATCTTCCGTTGGTCTCATTCGGTGCAGGAACAGTTAAGCGACATCAGCGCCTACGTCCAGGAAAATCTCGCCGGCATGCGCGTGGTGCAAGTCTACGCGCAGGAGGACAATCAAATTAATGGCTTCCAGAGGATCAGTGCGGACTGTATGCGCAAAAACATGTGGTTGGCGACACTGTGGGGGATTTTCTGGCCGCTCATGCGGGTGGTATCCGGCGTCGCCGCAACCATCGTCTTATGGCTCGGCGGACGTCAGGTGCTGCAGGGGACAATGAGTCTCGGCGAGTTCGTCGCGTTCAACGGTTATCTGGGCATGTTGACCTGGCCGCTGATGGCCATCGGCTACGTCGTCAACCAGTATCAGCGAGGCACCGCGGCATTGAGCCGGATCGGCGAAGTTTTGGATGTCGAACCATCGCGGCGCTATGACGCTCTAGCCGCTGCCGGCCATCAACATCGAACTGAGCAGGCCATCGAGTTCCGTGACCTCACTTTTTCGTACGGCGATAACAACGGACCGGCATTGAAGCGCATTGCACTGGCCATTCCGGCGGGTAAAGTCTGTGCCATCGTCGGTGAAACCGGTTCGGGGAAAAGCACGCTGGTCAATCTGCTTCTTCGTCTCTACGACCCACCCGATGGAACCCTCTTTATCAACGGGGTCGATATCAACAAAATGCCGCCTAAAGTGCTGACCGACACCGTCGGTTTGGTTTCGCAAGATATTTTTCTTTTCTCCGGCACGATTCGCGACAACATTCTTTTCGGTATGAACACGGCCGATATGGCCGCCATCGAAAAGGCATCGAGCATGGCGCAGCTCCTGCCGGCGGTCCAGGAATTTACCGGCAAGTTCGAAACCATCATCGGTGAACGGGGCGTGCGCCTTTCCGGCGGGCAAAAGCAGCGCACCGCACTGGCCCGGGCTATCATAAAAAACCCGCCCATCTTGGTTCTCGACGACGCTTTCTCGAGCGTCGATGCGGAGACCGAGGAGAAGATCCTGGCCTGCTTGAGGCAATTCATGGCGGGGCGAACGACGCTGCTCATTTCGCATCGGATCGCCACCGTGCGCGACGCGGATATGATCGTTTACTTGCGTCACGGCGAGATCATCGAGCGCGGCCGCCACCAGGAACTGCTGGCGCGGCGCGGCGCCTACTATGAGCTCTACCGCCGTCAGCAGTTGGTGCGCCAGGTAGAAAATCTCGACCGAATGGACGGCCCGCTGTGAGTCAGGACATTCACAGCGAAGACGAGATCCTGGGCAAAGCCTACGACGCCCGCTTGATGCGGCGCATACTGCGTTACCTCAGGCCTTATTGGAAGCTCCTTGCCATTGCTCTTGGTTTTTTGTTTCTTCATACTGGAACCGAGCTGCTCCGGCCCTACCTCACCAAGATCGCCATCGATCGCTATATCGCGACGGGCGATGTTGCCGGTCTGGATTTTATGGTGCTGCTCTATCTCGGCACGGTGCTCGGCGGCTTCATTTTTCTTTTCATCCAAACCTACACGACCGAATACGCCGGACAGCGGGCAATGCACGATTTGCGCATGCAGATATTCTCGCATCTGCAGCGGCAGGACTTGGCGTATTTCGACCGCAATCCCGTCGGCCGGCTGATGACCCGCACCGTCAATGATGTCGAGACCCTCAACGAACTATTCAGTACCGGCGTCGTCGGTTTGCTCGGCGATGCGTTCATTATCTTCGGCATTGCCGGCGCCATGCTCTGGCTCGATTGGAAATTGGCGCTGATCGCATTGGCGGCCTTTCCCGTCATTATCTATGTCTCGCGCTTTTATCGCCGGCGCGCGCGCGACGTTTACCGCGAGAGCCGGTTGATCTTGGCGCGCCTCAATGCCGGGCTTCAGGAAACGATTGCCGGCGTCGCGACCGTCCAAGCCTTCGGCCAGGAACACAAGATGTACGACCGCTTTCAGGACATCAACTGCGGCTATCGTAACGTGCTCCTGCGCAGTGTGCGTTACAACGCGGTTTTCTTCCCGATCATCGAAATCTTTAGCGCGCTATCGATCGGTCTGGTGCTCTGGTATGGCGGTGGGTTGATCGGCTTTAATAGCCTGCAACCCGGCGTCATCGTCGCGTTCATTCAGTACCTCCAACGGATGTACCAACCGATCCGCGATCTGGCCGAAAAGTACAACATCATGCAGGCCGCCATGGCGTCGTCCGAACGGATTTTCAATACCCTGGATACACCGGCAACCATCCACAATCCCGCGACACCTAAAGCGCCCAAGGAACTGCGCGGTTGGGTCGAGTTCAAAGACGTTTGGCTGTCTTACAACGCCGGCGAGCCGGTTCTCAAAGGCATTTCGTTCACCGCCCATCCCGGCGAACGAATCGCCCTGGTGGGCGCCACCGGCGGCGGCAAGACTTCGATCATATCGGCGCTCTGCCGTTTTTACGATATCGACCGTGGCGCGATTTTGGTCGATGGCGTCGATGTTCGCCATTGGGACAAGCAGCTCTTGCGCCGCCAACTGGGGCTGGTCTTGCAGGATGTTTTTCTTTTCTCCGGCGATATCGCCAGCAACATTACTCTTAGAGATGAGCGGATCAGTGAAGCGCGTATGCTCGAAGCCGCCCGGCGCGCGCAAATCGCGCCGTTCATCGAAAGGCTGCCCGGGAAGTATCAGGAAGAAGTCCAGGAGCGTGGCTCGACGTTATCCCAAGGACAGCGGCAATTGCTTTCCTTTGCCCGAGCCCTGGCGTTCGATCCTCGTATTCTGATTTTGGACGAAGCGACCAGTTCCGTCGATACGGAGACTGAATCGCTGATTCAGGCGGCGCTGCAGGAGTTGCTCAAAGAACGGACAGCCATCATCGTCGCGCACCGGCTGTCGACGATCAAAAATGCCGATCGCATATTGGTCATTCACAAAGGCGAGATCTGGGAACAGGGCGATCACTCAGAACTTCTGGCTCGCGGCGGGCTCTATGCGCGGCTTTATGACTTGCAATACCGCGTGCAGGAACGAGAAGGCGCGGTGGCCGGCACCGTTGCCAATGCTTAGTTCGAAGTCAAGCGATTAAGCCTAGCGGCCCTGGGAACCGAAATCCCGGGAAAACTGCACTTAACGTTCTAAGTCCAAGGTGATGCTGAAGCACCTCGCCGCAAATCGTGCGGTAGTCGGTGGTCAGGTCGAGATCGCGGCCCTCGTACAGGACTTCGGGGGCCAAGCCCGGCCAGCGGCCTAAAACTCGTCCGCCACGGATCTTGCCGCCGAGGGCGAACATGACATTGGCGTGGCCGTGGTCGGTGCCGCGATTGCCGTTCTCGCGCGCGGTACGGCCAAACTCCGACATCGTCAACAGGACGACATCTTCCATCCGATCGTCGAGATCCTGATAGAAAGCTCCGAGCGCCGCGCCGAGCTCCTTTAAACGGTTGGCCAACTGTCCCGTAGCGCCGCCTTCGTTCACGTGAGTGTCCCAACCTTCTATTTCAACAAAAGCAATTTCCAGTCCCACATCGCTCTTGATCAGACGAGCCACCTGCTTCATGTTGTGACCGAAGCGGCCGTTCGGGTAAATCGCCATGCTTCCAGGAATCTTTGTTTCGACCTTGCGCAGCGTGGCCATGGCTTCAAAAAGGCTCGCGCCGCCTTGACGAAACAGCGGATCGGAGCTGTTCGCATAGAGTTTTTTCAGACTGCTGCCTAGCTTCTCATGGCGCAGGCGAAATTCCTCGATGGAAGATAACGTCAAAGTCGGTGTGCTGCCGGCGAGCATGCGCGGGGTGCGCGTGGTCATAGCGACGCCGCGCATCGGCGACTCAGTCTTAGACCGCTCTCTTAAACAACGATTCAGCCAGCCGTCCGGCGTGTTCCTGATGCCGGACGTGCCGATTTCCATGTAGTCCTGGGCGTCGAAGTGCGAGCGCGTATTGTCCGGCGACCCGGCCGCATGGATGATGGCGAGGTGTCCTTTATTGTAAAGCTCCTTGAGCGGCGCAAGCGCCGGATGAAGCCCGTAGAAGCCATCGAGATCTATAGCTTTTTCTTCTCCCGATGCCGGCTCGCCGATGGCGATATTGGGGCGCAATTGATAGTAGGCCGGATCTTTGAATGGAATGACAACGTTTAAGCCGTCCATACCGCCGCGCTGAAAAATCACCACCAGGACTTTGCCTCGGGCGTCTTGTTCCTGAGCGCCGGCCGCCCGAACAAGAAAGGCCGGTGGCAGTCCCAAGGCAACAAAACCCAGTCCCGCAGACTTCAGAAATGAACGGCGTGAATAATTCATCTCTATCTCCTCTGGAATTCAGGGGCCGCCAACAGCAGCGCCACCGATTCGATGCCTTGGGCTTCGCTCAGCGCCTGGCGGGTAGCCGATGAAAGCGAATCCGGCGCAATGAGACGAATCAAAGGCTCGGTGTCTTCGACGGCGTCTTTCCGCACGCGCGCGCCGGGCAAACGATTGCCGACCAAGTCCGTGACGAAATTCATTCGCGTCAACAACATATCCGGGCTAATCCACGAGGTCCCGACATCGGGATAGCCGGTGGGCGATTGCGCCAGGAAGAGCGGTTCGCCCATGCGATGCAGATAACGCAGCATCGGGTGCGTAATCTTGGTTTCAGCGCCTGTCAGACGCAATGCACTGGCGACATATTCGAGCGGTTTTTTGACCTTGCTGCGATAGGCGCCGGCTGAGAAGAATTCCGGCGAGTCGATGATGGTGCGGAGCACCGCCCGGATGTCGCCATCGCGCTGACGGAAAGTGGCGGTCGCTTGGGTGACGATTGAAGCAGGCGGATCGTCGGCGACGAAACGGCGCGCTAATTTGGTCGCGATGAATTGAGCCGTGGCAGGATGATGCGCTAAAAGGTCGATGACTTTCAGTCCGTCCGCCATGCCGCCGCCGGCCGGAATACGGGTGCCGAGCACGGTTTTCGGACCGTCGTCATGGAAGCGCGGGTCGAAGCGAAATTCTCCTTCGCCGCGCGGGCGCACGATCGTCCAACCGGTAAAACAGCGGGCGACTTCCTGAACGTCCGTTTGCGTATAGCCGCCGTCGACGCCCAGAGTATGCAACTCCATCAACTCGCGCGCGTAGTTCTCGTTGATCCCTCGCCGGCGGCTGTTGGGCAGACGCCGGGCGACGGGGTTGTGCGGGGTGACGCTCATCCAATTGTCCAGATAGAAAAGCATCGCCGGGCTGTGCGCGGTTGCGGCTAAAAGATCGCCGAACCGCCCCAGAGCATTGGGCCGGATTGTGTCCCGGTCATAAGCGGTGGAAAGCCAGCGATCGGCGCCCTTGCCGGCGAATATATTGAAATGATTACTCCAGAAATCGACCATGATCTCGTAGAGTTGACGCTGGCTGTATACGGCGCGCATCAGTCGTGCAAGCTGTAGTTCGAGAATCACCTGACGCGGCCCCTGCATTGGCCCCATGGCCATGCCTTGGGCTTGGGCCACAGCAGTTGGCGGATAGAGTGCCAGAAGTTCACGCGTGCTTAAACGCATGGTTTTAAGCTCGGCGACTTTAGCGACGACGAAGGAGTCGGGAATCTCATCGGGGTTGAGCTGTTGGTCGAGATAAGCGGGGACGCCGAGCTGATGACTCTTTGCGACTTCTTCACGTGTCGGCCCGAAGCTCGTGCGGTTGAGAAAGTGCACAACCTTTTGCTCCCCGGTCAGGGATGTACTCATGGGCTATTCCCTTTCGCCGCGTTTTTGAAATCGATCCTTCATCTGATGGTGAAAAGGCCGTTGTTCTTCCTGCCCGCCGCGCTGTCTTTTTTCGCGAAATTTTTCTCGCAGAGCCTGCTTCTCTCGCGGCGATAGTCGTTCGATTCTTTCGCGAAACCGCTCGCGTCTCTGTTTTTCTTCCGGGGTTAAGCGTTCGAACCGCTGGCGCGCTTTTTCCCTTAGTTCTTGTCTGGTCTCCGGCGGTAGCTCGCGAAATCGTTTTAAGCGCCGCTTCAAAGCCTCGCGGCGCTCGGGTGGTAACTCACGCCATTGGTGCCAGCGTTCGTGTAAGCGTTCGCGTTGCTCCGGCGAGAGTTGCTGCCAGCGTTCAAAGTTCTTGCGCGCCCTGGCCTTTTCATCGGGCGACATGCTGCGCCACCGATCGAATTTTTTCTGCATCTCCGCTTTGTCATCGGGCGGCAGCGCTTTCCAGCGTTCAAATCGTTCGCGCAGCTGGTGCTTTTCCTCGGCTGTCATTCGTTGCCAACGGCCTAGGGCCTCGCGCTCGTTTTGCACCGGGGCATCGCCCTGAGGCGCGGACTGAGTCCATGCCGCCACCGGCGCCGCTAAAAACATTACGAAAAAACCAAAACGAACGTAACCCATACCTGTTGTCATTTTACCGCCTCCTTCTGATGCATAGGCGACGGTTTTGCCGCACTGGTGGTCTTTGGCGGATTTTCGACTCCTTCGAGATTGTCCATTTCCTGCATCATTTCTATCTGCTTAATTAATTCCATCTGCCGCAGAAGCTCCATCATGCGCAGCATCTCTCGATCAGGCTGCTGGTTGTCCTTAGTGGCGCTGTGGCCGGTAACAGCGGCGAGCAATACGAGGAGGGCGCCAGTACGAACTGGGGTACTTCATCGGGCTCATTAGGCTGCGTCGCTGTCCAGACTTCCCATGAGGTCCAAAAGATCGATGCTCTCGAGAACCTCCATGTTGTTAAGTAACTCCAGATTCTCCGCCATCGGCAGTACTTCCATAAGGACTTGATCTTCGGTTGGCATCCGGGTGGGTGTCGAGTTTTTCTTGCCTGAGGTCAGAGTCAGCGCCAACGCGACTACCGCCGTTGCCGCCAGTGCCGGAATCGTCCAGGGCCTGATGAAGTCTTGCACAGTTTGCCACCACGTCTTTTTTTCCTGGAAACCAGCGAGCTTATGGCGCATTTCACGGCTGTAGTCGTGCCAAAAATCCTCGGCCGGCTCGTCAAGCTTAACTGTCAGAGGAAGCAAGGTCGCCAGTTCTTTGAGGTAAGAAGCACAGGCTGCACAACCGTGTAAGTGGGTTGCGACCTGGTCACGATCGGCGCCGTGTAAGTCGCCGTAGTGGTAGAGCACCAGATCTTGTTCATACTCGTTGCAAGCCGTGGTCATAAATCCTCCCTCTAGGCGAACTCAGCTAATCTTTGTCTGAGCGCCGTCACCGCCCGGTGTAGATGAACTTTAACCGTACCTTCGGCGGTTTTCATCATTTCCGCGATCTCACGAATCGATAAACCATGATGATTTTTTAAAATGAACGCCATCCGCTGTTTAGGCGGTAATGCATCCAGAGCCGCATCCACCTTACGCGACATTTCGCCGGCCATGGCATGTTGATCCGGTGCGATCGAGTGGGCCGCGGGATGGCTCGCTTCCACTTGATTCTCTACGGTTTCGTTAAACTCTTCGGCCGAAGTTCGCTGTGTTTTGCGCCGGTAATCGAGGCAGATGTTGACGAGAATCCGGTAGAACCAGGTATAGAAACCCGATCGGCCGTCGAATTTTTTCAGGTGCGTGTAGGCGCGCAGAAAAGCCTCCTGCGACAGATCTTTGGCTTCGTCCCGGTCTCGTGAAAAATCGAAGGCGATCCGATAGGCTTTCTGCTTGTAACGTTGCACCAGATCCTCGAACGCTCTTGAATCGCCCTTTTGAGCTAGGATCACGAGCTGTTCGTCGCCGGACTTCGCCGGTGCCGTTTCATCCATGCAATGTTCAATTGCACTATCGAGACTCAATGCGCAACCCTGAAGAGCAAATGCCATAATGACCTTCGGTGCGGATTAGATGATTTTCCGCTTTAACTTTTCCGCCCTGCCCATAGAGGCTGTTGCAATGTCGCGGACATCGAATCGTCATGCCGTTTGATGAGATCGACCTGCTGCGGCCGCAACTAGTTAGACGCGCGGCCGGCTGGAAGGTTTACCGCACGGAAAACTCGAAATGGCCCGGCGTTTCAAGTGGTTAAGCTGTCTCAGTGATCTTTGACGCGGTCTGAAGATGGGCAGGTACACCAGATCGACTGAGGGCGCAAGGACCGGCCCCTATCGCTAGAGGCAAGCCCGCACAAAGTAATCAAGGCTTCGTTGACATTACAAAAGTTTTTGGGCTAAGTTCTTGACGTGTTTCATTTCGTAACCAGGAAACCGCACAAGCTCCAACGCCTTATGAGCGCGGCGGTCTTGCTGTTTGTTTTCTTCCTGCCTTTGCATTTCCACTATTCTGTCGCCGCTCAAGCAAGCAAGGAATGCGCTTGTATTCAGGGCACGCGCACACAACTGGCCCTGGCGGCTGAAACTGCGACGTGTGCGCCGATCTTTCAAACGACTCTTCTCATCGCCCGAGGTCATTCGGCCTGGGTGGATGAATGGACTAAGCTCAAAAATGTTCGCGGGCCGCCCAACTCTCTCTCCCTTTAGTTCTCTGTTTCGCATCTAAATCGACATTCGGTTCTTCTTTTGCCCTTCGCCTTTGCTTTGGAGTCAAGTGGGAGGGTGATCGGTTTGTTTTGGAGGGAGGTTGGTTATGAGTTTTTCACTCCGAGAATCGCGCTGGATGGCGGTGGTATCTTTCGTTGCTGCCTTTTTTCTTTTTCCCATTTTAGGCATGGCCCAGGACTCGGAATTGGAAGCGTTGAGGGCCATGGTCAAGGGCATGCAGCAGGATCTGCAAGAAGCGCTGAACCGAATCGAACAATTGGAAAAGGAAAAGACCGCCGGCGCTGTAAAGCTGGAGCAAGTCGAAAAATCGGTCAGGGCCGGGCAAAGCGCGCCTTCCGTTCTCAATCCTGCGATCGGCATGGCCATCGACGCCACGGCAGAACACCGGGCGAAAGCTGGCGGCGATTTCAACCTCCGTGCCGCCGAGCTGGGAATTTCTGCGTCCATCGACCCCTATGCGCGTGCTTATGCCTTTATCAACGCTACCAGGGACGAGGTCGAACTGGAGGAAGCAGCTATTGTTACGACTTCGCTGCCGTGGAATCTGCAGGCCAGGGCGGGGCGCTTTTTTGCCGACTTCGGGCGCTTGGCTAAATTCCATCCGCACGAGTATGCGTTCGTCAATACTCCGTTATCGTTGGAGCGCATCGTCGGCGGGGAATCCAAGGCTGACGGTGTAGAACTGAGTTATCTGTTTTCTACCCCTTTTTTCTTGAGAGCAACCGCCGGCGGCTACAACAAGATGGGCGCGGAAAACGAGCGATTGGACGACACCAAGTCACGCGCCTGGAGCCGCTTTACGTATCTCAGCCGGCTGCATACCTATTTCGATGTCGCCGACAATCATAGCGTCGAGCTTGGAACCAGTCTGGCTTACACCCCTTCGATCCGCATTCCCGAAGAACCCCGCGGTGGCAGCCGGTCGTTGAGCGGTCTCGACGTGACTTACCGCTACCAGCCTTTGGCGAGCACCCTTTATCAAGGGTTTACCTTGGGTGGAGAGCTTTTCGGCAACAGCGAGCGGGTTGAGCGCGAGTCGGGTTTTCGCCGCATGCTCGCGATGGGCGGGTATGCCTATGCCGAGGCGAAAATCAATCGTGAGTGGGCCGCCGGTTTTCTTTTCGATCATGCGCCGAGCTTGAGCAGTCCCGGCCGGAAGACCATCGGCTACTCGCCGTTCGTGACCTGGAATCTCAGCGAGTTTAACCGGCTGCGCTTTCAATACAGCTATCTCGACGACCAG
>JBBDNJ010000039.1:0-10013 GCA_040877705.1 Binatia bacterium
GTTGGGTTCCGCCCGATCCTGCCAAGAACCCAAGCCGCACTTCGCTTAGCCCGAGTCTTGCCCCGTGCGCCGCGATGCGGATGTCACACGCCAAGCTCATCAGTAGTCCCGTACCCACGACATAGCCATGAAGTAGCGCCATCGTGACCTTATTGATTGCGGCGATAGCCGGCGCGGGAGTTCCCGGAATCGCCGTGTATCGCGCCTGCCGCTGCACCAAGGGTGACTCGGCCTGCTCAACCTCCGCGGCATTCTACCGCGCGCGATCTTTGATATCGCCGCCGACACTAAAAGCGCGTTCTCCGTTTGCCTTGAATATGATGACTTGAACGTTTCGGTCCTCCTCGGCCGCGCGGCAGTATTCAACAATCGACTGCACCATCTCCCGGTTAACCGCGTTCAACGACTCCGGACGATTCAAAGTAATCCATGCAACCTTATTATTAACTTCGTATAAAACTTTCGGTTCTTCCATCTATAAATAGCTCCCTGCAACACTACTAGTTCAAGTCGTTCAAGTCGTTCAAAACGTCAAGACATGAGTTCGGCCTTTTGAACCGTTGAACTTTTGAACCGTTGAACCTTGAACACTTTATCTTCCCTTCCACACCGGGGCGCGCTTCTCGGCGAAGGCGCGCGGACCTTCTTTGCTATCTTCCGTGGTCCCCACCAGGGCGGACAGATCGGCCTCGAGACGCAGTCCTTCCTCTAAAGGCAGTTCAATGCCGGTTTTTATCGCTTCTTTAATGAACGCCACTGACATGGGCGCGCCCTTTAGGATTCTATTGGCCAAGTCTTCGGCCGCTTTCAGCACATCGCCGGCCGGCATAGCGGCATTGACGAGGCCCAAACGCTCCGCTTCGCTTCCGCTCACATTGTCGCCGGTCAAACAGATCTCAAGCGCCTTGGTCACGCCAACCGCGCGAGCCAGCCTTTGCGTGCCGCCGGCGCCGGGAATCAATCCACGCCGTACTTCAGTCAGGCCCAACTTGGCATCTTCGGCCGCCACCCGCAGGTCGCAGGCCAAGGCAAATTCCAATCCGCCGCCAACGCAATAGCCACGAATCGCAGCGATGGTGGGCTTGGTAATCGCCGCCACCGCGCGCGCCTGAGTGTAAATCGTATTGGTTAGCTTTTGATGCCGCCGTTCGATGGGAGAAAAAGAAGTCTCAGCCCGCTCTTTCAAATCCATACCCGCCGAAAAAGCCTTTTCGCCGGCGCCGGTAAAAATTGCGATTCTGATCCCTTCGTCCTGCTCTACCTGTTTACAAGCCTCAATGAGTTCCCGTGTCATCTGGCGGTTCATCGCGTTCAACGAATCGGGACGATTGAAGGTTATGAATGCGATCTGGTTGCGAGTTTCGAACAGTACCGTTTGAAAATCCATGAATCTTTCCTTCATAGAGTCCGCCACCTTCTTGCCTCTTTCCACTTCCTCAACAACGAGAGATCCAACATCTCATCGGCATCGGGGGCCGAGGCCGGCGAGCAGGCCGCGCATGAAATTCATCGGGGTGAGCTCATCAACTCAAACACCGGCAGCTTGATCGTTGGATCGTGCGTTTCTTGAAAGACGACTGTCACCCGGCCTCCCATCTTCACTTCTTTTTTGCAATCCCCGACTAATCGGCTTTCCACGATCACGCCCTCGTCCAGCATGACGTTGATGTAGCAGATCGGCGCATCCTCTTTGAACGCTGGATTGCGCGGTACTCTCACCCACGTGAAGCTGTGAATCTTGCCGGTACCTTTGGCTTCGACCCAATCCAATGCGCCGCTGAAACAATCAACACACGCGACCCGCGGAAAAAACTGCAGTTTGCCGCAGTCCCGGCACTTTTGCAGAACCAGCTTGCCCGCGGCGGCGGCCTGCCAATACGGCGCATCGACCTTGTTGATCTTAGGTAAGCTCTTTTTGAGCGCGCTTGCTTCCGCCATTACTGTCTCCTTTCGATAACGATGGCCGCCGTGGTGCCGAGATTGCGCCCATAGTTGAGCCAGCCGATGCCGGTGACCAGAGCGCGCTCGGCTTGTTTCACCTGGTGGCCTTCGGCTTCGCCGCGCAGTTGGCGCAGCGCTTCGACGATGTGGAGAAATCCACCCGCCAATCCGGCTTGGCCGACGGAAAGCTCGCCTCCGCCGGTGTTCACCGGGAAATCGCCGTTGTAAGTTAAATCGCGGGCGTCGACGAATTTCCCGCCATCGCCTTTTTTACAAAAGCCCAGATCTTCGATCTGGATCATCACGGCAATCGGATAATCGTCATAGATCTCCAGCAAATCGATATCCTCGCGCCGCACCTCGGAAAAGATTCGCTCGCCGACTACCTTTGTGCCGAACGTGGTCTTGTCCGGCTGCATATCGGCCACCTGATAATGAGAAATTTCAGCATCCGTAACCAGATAAACCAGCTTGTCGGTGATTTTTTTAGCTTTCTCCTCCGAGGCCAAGATCACGCACTCGGCGCCCGAACAGGGCATCACGCAATCGAACAGACGGATCGGATCGGAGATCATCCGCGAGTTGAGATAGTCCTGCATGCTCATCGGCTCGCGGAACAACGCCTGCGGATTGTTGAGCGCGTTTGTCCGCTGCGCCAGGGCGATCTTACCGATCTGTTCGAGCGTCGTGCCGTAGTTTTCCATGTGCAGCCGCTGGATCAGCGCCATCAAGGAGTTCGGCCCGCCATAACCGTAAACGTCGACATAGTTGGCGCGCTGATACTCCAGCGGCCTTTGATGCGCGACGCTTTTATCGAAAGAGTTGCCGCCCACCAGCACGGCGACCTCGAGGTGACCGCATTCAATGGCGTCCGCGGCCCGGCGCACGCTCATGACCCCGCCGGCGCCGCCGTAATCACCGTTGAGAACCCAATCGACCTCCAGCCCCAGTTGCTCGGCAACGTGCGGTGAGAAATCGGGACTCGCTTGGGTCGTTATGGAAAGGCCGCGGACCTCTTTCTTATGCAAGCCGGCTCGCTCAAGCGCCTGCCTGATGGCATTGGCATAATGGGTTAAAACCGACTCTTCGGATTTTCTCGAATACTCCGTCGAGCCGTAGCTCACCAGACAAACTTTTTTCCGTCGCATTTTGCTCTCCCTCGCTCCTCTCTCGGAAAGGCATGCGCGGTCCTATCCTACTCGCGCTTACCGTCTTACGCCCACCTTCAAAAAACTTTCGCCCGCGGCCCGGTTCATCTCGGCTTCACGTCCGTAGAGTAGCCGCAGCATCCGCGTCTCGCGATAAAACCCTTCGAAAGGAAACTCTTTGCAGACGCCGTAGCCGCCGTGAATCTGTATCGCCGTATCGGCGGCTTGAAATGCCATGGTCGCAGCCCTCTTTTTCGCCAGCGCC
This sequence comes from Binatia bacterium, assembly GCA_040877705.1. Lineage (GTDB taxonomy): Bacteria > Desulfobacterota > Binatia > UBA9968 > UBA9968 > WHTF01. The sequence goes on from JBBDNJ010000039.1 coordinate 3,355, forward strand.
GCGGCATCGAAAAAAGGCAAACTCTGGTCCGCCCGCCACGCCGTCTCCAATGTCAGCCAGGTGCAGGTGCGCAAATCCACCGATAAATCAGCCAGCATCCATTGAATCGCCTGGCGTTGCGCCAACGTTCTGCCGAAGGTTTCACGCGTGCGCGCGTGCTCGATGGCATCTGCCAGGCAACGCATGCCGATGCCCAGACAGCGGCCGGCTATGCGCAGCTGTTCGGCGGCGAGAATTTCCCCGGTCTCGTACTCATATCCCAGCAATCGCCGTTCCGGAATCTTACAGTGGCTTAAGGTCAACCGCGCCATCATTGCGTCGGTCGTGAGATCGGTCTCATCCTGTATCGAAAGTCCGGGCGTATTCTTGTCAATCAGGAACAAGCCGATTCGATGGGTCCCCTGTTCTCTGGCTGGAAACAGGAACAGATCGGCCGATGGTTGATAGATCATGATATCGGTACTGCTGAGGACGCAGCCGTCGGACTCCGGGCGGTAATGAGTCGTGATGCCATCGACAGTGCCGGTCTTGTGAATCTGATCGAAAGCCAGCGACAGTGAAAGCTTGTTGCCGGCCAACTCTTGGGCGAATTCACTTTTTGCCAGTAACGCCGGAATACAGGCCGGCTCGAAAGGTAAAATCGTTCGGCCAAACTCCCGATAAACCAGTACCCGGGCCAAGAAGCCGATTGCCTGCTCCGCTGACGAATCCGGCAACTCAAGCGCCCACAAACCGAGCGGCTGCGCCAGGGAAACAAGCTTTTGGTGCACCTGCGAATCCAGTTCGCGACGCGGCGGATCGCCCGGCGGCAAGAAAAGATTCTGTTGTCTGAGATAATCGCCTTCGCGTGCGAGCAATTCTCTTTTAACGAATTGCGCCGCCGTGCTCTGAACCAGCTTTTCTTCCTCGGTTAATTTAAGATCCATCGTTCAACGCTCAGTTTACAATTCGTTCAAGCTTGCCCTCGAACTCGATCCGGGGAATTCAATGAGTCGAGTCGTTTATTGCAGCTCCAGCAAAGCGGCGCCTTCCCGAAACAGCGCCCGCTGGATGATGTGCCGCTGTATTTCCGAAGGACCTTCGACGATTCTTCTGGCGCGCGCGTGGCGAAAGGCGCGCGCCAGCACGTGGTTCTTGCGCAGCATTGCCGGGCCGGCGACATCCAAAGCGAAATCGACGATTTTATGCAACAGCTCCGTCGCAAATAATTTCACGTTGGCCGCTTCGGAACGAACGTCCATCTTCTGATCGGCCTTCCACGCGCCGAGATAGGTCAAGGTCCGCAACGCCTCCAACTCACCTGAAAAATAGCCGATCCGCTCGACGAACTTGGCGGCCTCTACGGTGTCCTGTCCGAGTAACTCCGCGACCACCCGCAAGACCCGTTGCGACGTTCCATGGGCGCGAATGCCGACCTGAAAACGGCGCGCGCCGAGCCAAGCCTGATTCAGCGCCCAACCTTTGCCAATCTCACCGAGGACCTGGGTTTTAGGGACCCGGCAATCTTCGAACAGCAGTTCGCACGGTTCGGTCCCCGCCAGAGTTTCGATACTGCGCGTCACCCGGTAGCCGGGCGTTCCCGTATCGATCAAGAAACAAGTCACACCTTCCCTGCCCTTGGTGCCGGGCAGGCGCGCAAAGAGCTGTACGAAGTCCGCCACATCGGCAAAAGTTGGAAACATTTTGCTGCCATTGATGATGAAGTCGTCGCCGTCCAGCATCGCCGTGGTCTGCAACATCGATGGATCGGCGCCCGAGGCCGGTTCGGTCAAGCCGAACGCCGATGTTTTCTCGCCGCGAATGCACGGCCAGAGAAACCTATCGATCTGGTCGCCTTTGCAGTTGTAAAGGATATTGGAGACATGGTTGCCGAATTCGAAGGGGATCGAGCTTTTTTCCAGCTCTTCGGTGGCGGCGAGCATCGCCACATTGCTCACTTGCAGGCCGCCGTATTCCCTCGGCACGTCGAGGTACCAAAGGCCCTGCGCTTGGGCCTTGTTCTCGAGCTCTTCCATAATACCGATGTAGCGCATGATCTCCGGATCGCGGCTCAACTTGGCGCGGCTCTTCCAACGGCTGCCCTCGAAAATATCCGGAGCATTCTCGAACTCCGCTTCGAGCGGAATCAAATGTTCGCGCGCGAACCCTTCGATGGTTTTGCGCAGCGACTCTTCTTCAGACGATAAGCGAAAATCCACGATAACCTCTAAATGCGGTCGTTAATTAACGAGCTCTTTCTGCAATTTGATATTCGTGATTCCAGCACCCCATTACCACACCTAAGAAAAAACCAAAAGGTAACGAAACGTTCCTGTTAAATTTCTTTCTCCAGCCCCCGGTTTTCCGCCGATTTTTCGATCATTTCAGCGCGCGTATTTGGCCGGTCGCCTTCTGCCAAGAGCGGTTGAGGCTGGCAAAGAAAAGTCCCGCCGCGATGTATACGACGACGAGAGACCACAAGAGCGGCTCGTAGGTTTGCCAGCGGTCGAAGATCGCTCCAGCGGCGACCGGACCGATGACTCCACCCCAGGTGTAAAACAAAGTCATATAGCCGCGGATCTGGGCGTAATGCTTACGGCCGAACAAATCTCCGACCACCGCCCAACCCAGCGGGAACGTCGTCTCCACGGCGGCAAAAAAAACCGTAAAAAGGCAAAGTGTCGCGAACGAATCGCCAATGATGGGCAGGAACATCGCGCCGGCGGCGGCGAACAAAATCATTGCGGTCATGCGCGGCTTGTTGGCTTTGTCGGCAAACCAGCCGAGAACAAGCGTAAACGACATACCGAGAAAGGCATAGACGCTGAGCAACAAAGCGGCCTGCGGTTCGCTCAATCCCTTCCACACCATGAGCGGTATGAAGTGAACGCCAATCGCATGGTACGAGCCGTTGCGAATGCCCGCCGCCAGGACCGATCCCCAGAACGCGAACGATCGCAACGCTTCGGCCACCGTGACTTCGACTTCCGATTTGACCGGCAGCTCGACGCCGTCTTTATCGCGCACCGGACGCGCCGGTTCGTCGCCGTCTGGCAGAAGCCCCATGCTTTCCGGCGACCGGCGGACCGTCAAAGACAGCGGTATGCCGATCGCCAGGAACAAGAATCCCGCAATGGCCGCGCCCCAACGCCAACCCCACGCTTGTACGATCAGGCTCAAGAGCGGCGCGACGAGGACTCCGCCCAATCCGAACGCGGCGCTACTGATAGTGATGGCGCGGGCGCGGTGACGGATAAACCAAGTGTTGATCAACACCATGGGCGCGTGCATAAAGCCGCCGGCGTGGGCGAGCGAAATAACGCCAAGATAGACGATCAGAAAAGTCGTGTAACTGTTGACCTGAGAGAACAGCAGGTAACCCACGCCCATGAGTACAACCGCGGCGAGCATGATCGGCTTCGGGCCGTGGCGGTTGAGTAAATGACCGACAATCGGTCCTTCGATGGCGCCTTCCGCGCGCGCCAGTGAGAACGCCAGCGAGGTCGCGGTTCGGTTCAGGTTTAGATCCTGGCTGAGCGGAAGAAAAAAAACCGTAAAGCCAAAACTATGAAGTCCCGCGCCGAGCACGCGCAAAGCACAAGCGGCGGCCATCATGCGCCAGCCGTAGAACAGTCCGGTTAATTTCTTGGGCAAAATAAGAATCCTGCAGCGGTGATTAGCAATCGAATAAGTAGACCATCACATACCACGGACGTCATGCGAAACGAAAGCGAAGAAGAGTGCGTGAGCCTTCCACTTAAAAAAATTCACTGCGGCCATGGCTTCCGTTCTTGTATTGACCCTGAAAGGTCGAGCCTTGGCTCGATCGATAACGTGATCAGCGTAATCGGCTTGCCGGCATACAAGCTTGTCTCCCAGTCTCCTGGTATTGACACCCGCCCGTTGCAGTCATAACGTAAAATTTCTCGTATAAGAGGCGGTTCTAGGCTAGAAAGGAGTCTCCATGATAGCAAGAGAAATTATGACTAAACCCGTCATTGCCGTCACTCCCCTCACGCCTGTCAAGAGATTGGCAAAACTCCTTAGCAAGAATCACATCAGCGGAGCGCCGGTATTGGACAAGAACGGCAAGCTGATCGGGATCGTCTCTGAACGAGACCTGCTGTCGAAGAGAGGCTCGCAGGTGAAGTCCATCATGAGTGAAAAAGTGGTTCGCGTGGCGGAGGATACTCCCGTTGAGGAGATCGCTTCGCTGATGACCACTCGGAACGTCAAGCGATTGCCGGTAATGCGCGGCCAGCAACTGGCGGGAATTGTCAGCCGGGCTGATATTGTCCGAGCCATGGCCATGGGCGAGCACGTCGCAGTATACACGCCGATTTACGACCTGTAACGCCGGGTGCTCACGTGCTCGGCTGAACAGCACGAGCAAAAAGGAACGAGCCGAGCCTGTTTCTTTTTGCTCTTTCCCTTCTCTCCTTTTTTCTTCCGCAAGGTTGCAACCAGTCTCGATCTCCATTAGTTGTAATGAACGGGCGATAAAATCGGTTTGAGACAATTGAAATCGCCGAGCAGGTTGCGAATTCTTTTCACAAATCGTCTGAACGAGAGGAGATTGAGATGGCAAATGCGCAATGGCCTCGCGAATTGAGAGATGATTTGCGTCGCCTACAACAACAATTCGAAGGGTTCAATCCCGGGTTTGTGCTTCCTGTGTTGCTGGTCATCGTGGTTCTTTTGTTTCTATGGTCGAGCTGGTACACAGTCCAACCTGAAGAGACCGCCGTGGTGCAGCGCTTTGGCCGCGTCCATCGCACGACGGGTCCGGGCCTTCATTTCAAAATACCTCTGGGGATTGAGAGTGTCAGACTGGTTCCGACGGCCCGGGTCCTAAAAGAAGAGTTCGGCTTTCGCACGGTGACCGCGGGTCGCGAAACGCAGTATGCGGGCGGGGACTATTCCGCCGAGTCGCTGATGTTGACCGGCGATCTCAATGTCATCGACGTTCAATGGATCGTGCAATTCCGCGTCGAAGATCCCGTCCGCTTTCTTTTCAAGGTCCGCGAACAGCAGAATACGTTTCGCGCCGTTGCCGAGGCGGTCATGCGCCGCGTGGTCGGCAACCGCGTGGCAAGTGATGTCCTGACGGTGGGGCGCGTCGGCGTCGCCGGCCGGGTCAAAGAGGAAATGCAGCAGATCCTGTCTGATTACGAAACCGGCATCCGGCTTATCACCGTAGAGCTTCAGGACGTCACTCCTCCAGATCAGGTAAAGCCGGCTTATAACGAGGTTAACGAGGCGCGCCAGGACCTTGAACGTATGGTGAACCAGGCGCAGGAACAGGCAAACAAAGTGATTCCGAGAGCGGCGGGAGAAGCGAAACAGGCGGTTGCGGAAGCCGAAGGTTACGCTACCGAGCGTGTGAATCGAGCTCGCGGCGAAGCTGCCCGTTTTACATCGGTGTTGGCGGAGTACCAACGGGTCCCCGACGTCACCCGACGGCGCCTTTACCTGGAGGCGATGAGCGAAGTGCTTGCCGATGCCAAAACCGTTTATATCGTGGACAGCGAGCAACAGGCATTGATTCCCTGGCTTTCCCTGGATTCAGGGAAGAGCCCGCCGCCGATACAAGCTCGCACGGAGGAGCCCAAATCATGAATACACCGGTGAAATATGCGTTAGTTATTCTACTGGTGGCTGCTGTTCTGGCGCTGGCCGGGACCTTTTATGTCGTGCAGGAGGGACAGCAAGCCGTCGTTCTGCAATTCGGCCGACCCGTGAGTGGAACCTTGGACGAAGCAGGCCTTTACTTCAAGATCCCTTTCATCCAAGAGGTTCGCCGCTTTGATAAACGCCTGCTGATCTGGGACGGCGATCCCAATCAGATTCCCACGGCCGGGCGAGAATTTATCTGGGTGGACTCCACCGCGCGATGGCGCATTGTGGATCCGTTGAAATTTCTCGAGAGTGTGGCCACCGAGACTGGAGCGCAGTCACGGCTCGACGATATCATCGATTCGGTGGTGCGGGATCTGGTCTCCGCCAATCCCCTGGTCGAACTCGTTCGAAGCGCCTCTTGGCAGACACCTAAAGAGGAGGTTCTCGAAGAGGCCTCCAAGGAGGTGGTGGAAGAGCTGAAGAAAGAAATCAACCTCGGACGTGAAGGGCTCACCCGGGCCGTCCTGACCACGGTGCGCAAGATCACCCCCCAATATGGCATCGAGGTGGTCGATGTCCGCATCAAGCGGCTCAACTATGTCGAGAGCGTGCGGGAAAAGGTTTACGCGCGCATGATCTCCGAGCGAAAGCAACTCGCGGCGCGTTTTAGGTCGGAGGGCGAAGGCCGCAGCGCCGAGATTTTAGGTAATATGGAGAAGGAACTGCGCGAGATCCGTTCGGCGGCGTATCGCACGGTGCAGGAGGTTCGTGGCAAAGGAGACGCGACGGCGACCAAGATTTACGGTGACGCGTACGGCCGGGACAAAGAATTCTACGCTTTCTCTCGAACCCTGGAAAATCTCAAGGAAGGAAAAAACAATAACTCCACCCTGGTACTGACCACGGATAGCGACTACTACCGTTATCTCAAGGAAGCCAATCCTTCGACGACTCGGGTCCGGAGGTAATGAAACCCAGAGCAAAACGCATTTGCCGGCGAGAAGAAGATCAATCGATTTTAAGAAACCGCTATGCCGCTACGATTCTTTAACGGAATCGTA
>JBBDNJ010000039.1:10023-13933 GCA_040877705.1 Binatia bacterium
CCCCCCCCCCCCCCACTTCTCCCACCCTTTCTAGCCGATTGAAATTTCGTTCTTCGCCAACTTAACGAGATACACCCGCATTAATGAGTTATTGTCTTTTCTTTTTCAGCCCGAAGCCGTTCGCTGGCTTGCTGAAGCCAATAATCGGTTTCTTTGTGGGCGTCCGGATCGTTGTACCCGAGAAAATACTGATTTCGCTCTCTGCCGTCTGCACCGATTTCTTTCCCATTAATTAAATCTTCCACAACCGCCAAGTCACGTGACTCCTGTGCGATACCTCGCACTTGTGTGCCGACAAAGGCGGTCTCTCCAACAGGTTCAACAAGCGCCCAGCAGATGATGGACCGATTAAAAATCTTTATTTGTTCATTTTCCGATTCCTGGCAATGAACGGCTTTCCAACCTCCCTGTGCCGGAATGATTTGCAAAATCTTCCAATTTTTATAATCGCTCATATATCCTCGTCTGGCGTTAAAAACCGTTTTTTGTGCCTTTCCACCATACAGTACAGTGATTTATTGGCGAGTTCACCCACCTCATCTGGCGGTCGGTCCCGGCTGGTTCATCAGTATCGAAGGAGGCATTCCCGTCACTGTCGAAGGTCAGTGCATTGCCGGTGTCGGCGTCAGCGGCGCTCCTGCGGCAGTCGACAAACAAATCTGCCAGGCCGGCGTCGATGCGTTCAACAACGCTTAAGCCGGTTTCAACTCTCGACGTTTGGACCTCGGCCGATCCGAACCCAAACTCGAACCCGCAACTTAAAACCCGATATGGATAACCCGTACGAGAACGGTGGTCGCCGCCGCGGGCGAAACCGGCGACGGCGATCAAGTGTTTGCCGGCATGCGGCTGCCGCTTCTTGGGTTTGCCAGCCCATGAGCCGTCATGGCCGGACTCGTTCCGGCCATCCACGCTTTAGCTTCCTCGGACTCCTTCGTCCAACTTCACCGAATTGATCACCACCGGATCCACCGGGACGTCCTGGTGCATGCTGCTATTGCTCGTCTTTACCTTTTCAATCTTCTGCACCACGTCCATGCCTTCGATCACTTGACCGAAGACCGCATATCCGAAGGCATCAGCAGAGGTGCTTCTGTGATCCAAAAAATCGTTGTCTTTGACGTTGATAAAAAACTGAGCCGTCGCGCTGTCGACGACGTTCGTTCTTGCCATGGCTACGCTGCCATTCTTGTTCTTGAGTCCATTCGTCGCTTCGTTCTTGATCGACGACTTGGCGCCCTTTTGTTTCATCTGCGAGTCCATCCCGCCGCCTTGAATCATAAAACCCGGGATCACCCGGTGGAAGATCAGACCGTCGTAAAATCCGTTGCTCACATAGTCCAAAAAGTTTTTCGTCGTGACCGGCGCTTTATCGGCATCGAGCTCGATGCGGATATTGCCCAGACTCGTCGACATCGTCACCGTCGGGTTCCTTTCCGCCATTCATCGCCTCCTGATTAAGATAATAAATTGTTAACACCTTTCCCCGCTTATCGAAACCGGCCGGTGGCTGGAAATGTTATCGAGGGTGCGATATGGGTACGGAAAATCACATCTTATCCCAGCTCGAAAGGAGCATTTATGCCGAGCGAAAGAAAATTCGAAGGAATCTTAGTGCCGATGCCCTTGGCTTTTAAAAACGACGGCGCCATCGATCACGCTGCGACCGATGCGATCGTCGACTTTTATCTGGCATCGGGAGTGCACGGATTTTTTCCCTTAGGCACTCATGGGCAAGGAATGGTGCTGGAGATCGACGAGCGCAAGAAGGTCGCCGAGCAGATCGTCAAGCGGGTCGCCGGCAAAGTGCCCGTGGCTATGCACATCGGCACCGCCAATACGTATTCCTCCATCGACCTGGCCAAACACGCCGCCGGGCTCGGCGTCGATGCGGTGGCAGCTGTTCCTCCGTACTACTATCCCCACGATGACTATGAAGTGTACGCGCACTACAAGGCCATCGCCAAGTCGGTTCCCGGCGTGCCGCTGTTTATTTACGACAACACCGAGACCACTCATGTCGAGATCACGCCGACGAAGGCGAACAAAATTATCGAAGCGATCGCGCCGAACACCTTAGCGGGCATCAAAGTCTCGTTCATCGCCTACGACAAGTTGTTGGGTTATGTTTTTCAACTGCCGAAATCCGTCGGGATTTTCCCCGGCGGAATTTTCTCCCTCTACAGCGGCTATTCCGTCGGCGTGCGCGGCGCCATCCATCCGCCCTCGACTCCATTCCCGGAAGCCTGCGTCAGGATGTATGAAGCGCTTAAAGCCGGCAACCTCCAGGAGGCGCAAAAGCAACATGATCTGCTGGCGGCGGTTCTCCAGGTGGTCGGACGTTATCTGCGCACACACGGCCGCGGCGTTTTTGGCGAACTCATGCGCATGCGCGGTTTGCCCTGCGAACGTTTTCCACGCTGGGAAACGCCGCCGTTCACCGACAAAGATCGAGCGGATTTAAAAGAAAGCCTGCAAAAAGCGGGATTCAAGCTCTGATCGACGAGAGTTGCCGATCGTGGCCAGTACCGGGAAATCGTTGAATCTGGAAACCGGCAGAAAGCTTTCGGCCCGCGAGGCCGCGGCTTTTACCGACGAGATCAAACATCGCATGTACGCGCGCTGGAATGAGAAGATCTTCGGCGGCGCGTTCATGCGCGACCTCGAAACCGGCAAGTTGCCCTTTGAAACCATTCGGTTGTTCTGGAAACACTGGTACAGCTATCCGGTCGAGATCAACAACTTTCATCTGATCATTTACCAGCGCCATCAGGGATTCTTTGCGCGTCACCGCGACCTGATTGCGCCTTATGTCGGCAAGATCAGCGACGAGTTGGTCAATCCCGGTATTCCCGGCCACATTCAAGTGTTGATCAAACAAGGCGAAGCATTCGGCGTCACGTTGGACGAGATGGTCAATTGCGAAGTATTCGCCGAATGTCGCGCGCTCACGGAATTCGCCCGTGGCCTGGTCTACGAGGGCAGCATGATCGAGTGGTGGGCACGGTCGTTGAATGAGGAGATGTTCGGCCACTGGTCCAAACGGTGGCGCCAGGCGTTACTCGAAAAATATAAAGTGAAGGATGAAGACCTGCACTACTTCCAAGTGCACGAGGAAGCCGATCTGCGCGAGCACGAAGAAGGCTTGATGGCGCACGGCCAGGTAGCTCGAATTATTTTCGAGAGGATGCTTCAGGACGGCCTGACGTGGTCCCGTCCCGGATGGGGAGCCGAGTACTGCTGCCTGACCAATGCCGATTACGTCGCCCTGTTCCACGACGGCATTTACGCTCGCGCTAACGAGCTCGGCCGCTTTTAGCAACCACCGGATGTAACTCGGTTATGCCATTCAACGACCTGCGTGAATTCATCGAAGCGGCGCGAAAACTGGGACACGTGAAAGAAATTCACGGCGCGCATTGGAATCTTGAGATCGGCGCCCTGACCGAGATGTTCGCGTTCCAAGAGCCTCTCCTCTTTTGATCTTCGATCAGATCCCGGACCATGGGCTGCCAAACTGAACTTCCAGGGCGATCCCGGCGCCCCGTCTTGCGAATCTGTGGATTGATTGTGATGGTGCTTTAGACTAGAGTCCTGGTGATCCTAGCACTCCTATGAGGAGAAAGACTTTCATGAAGATCTCGAAAGAAATGGCCTTGACGGCTGTCGGCCTTTTCGCGATTATCGGGTTGTCGCAGATCGTTTTGGAAATGGACGCTGACGCTCGCGCCGGCGGCGGGCGAAGCGGTGGATTTCGCGGCTCCAGAAGTTTCCAGGCTCCCTCGCGGCCTTCCCAACCGGCTCAGCCGAGAAGGGAAGCCACTCCGCCCCCACAGCAAGCGGGACAGATGGCGCCACAGTCAGGTGGTTTTATGCGCGGTCTTGGCACCGCGGTTCTCGGTGGTTTCTT
>JBBDNJ010000039.1:13943-39650 GCA_040877705.1 Binatia bacterium
TTAGGTTCCATGCTTTTTTCCGGGTTAGCTCACGCGGGCGTTGGGGGGTTGGGCGGAAGCGGTTTCGGCTTGATGGAAATCCTGGTGGTAGCAGGCATCGGCTACTTTCTCTACCGGAGATTTCGCAGTCCAGCAGCCGCAACAGGTTATGGGACGATGCAATACCAAAATCCCTACTCTCAACCGAACACGAATTATCAGCCGAGTTATGGCTCTCGAGCGCCGGAGAGCGCGTCCGTGCGAGAAACGCCACCGTCGCACAACGATGTTGATTACGGATCGCTGACGATGATGGACCGCAGCTTCGATCCGAATCAGTTCCTCAAAACAGCGCAGGATACTTTCTTTAAGGTCCAAGGCGCCTGGAACAAGCAAGACACCGCCGCCCTCAGCAGACTTTGCGGAACCGAGCTTATGCAGAGCTGGCAAGAAGAGTTGAGCCGGCTAGGCGCGCGCGGCCAACAGAACCGCATGGAAAACATCGCACTCAGCTCTAGTGAGATCAGCGAGGCGTGGACCGAGACCGGCCAGGACTTCATCACGGTTCGGCTTCAAGCTAATCTTCTCGATTACTCCGTCGATACAAAAAGCGGCGCGGTTGTCTCCGGCAGTGATTCTGAGCCGATTCAATTCGAAGAGTACTGGACCTTCAGCCGCCCCGTCGGTCCGAATGCTTGGAAGCTGACTGCAGTGCAACAGGCCTAGCAGTTTCGAAACGATACTGAACGAAATGGCGAAACCAGGCAGCGACCACGGAATCTTACGATTCCTGGTCGCTGTTTTTTTGCGCTAAAAACGACAGAGCTACTTACCCGTTACGGCTTCCCCGCCCAGATCTGATCGAAGAACCCGGTCTTTTTTTCAAGCGATATCACAGATAAATCCGTGTTGAATTTCGCTTTGCAAACGATCGTGTCATTGATACAAAAGGCTCAACTCATCCACGGCCACTTTCCGAGGAGGACATATGAGCGCAAATACCGTCTCTACGCCAACTCATGAACGCTGCGTAACGTCTTACGCGGCGCGCACGCAATACAAGCCGGGCGAAGTCCGGCCACCGCATATAAAAGTCAAAGACGCCATCGACATTTAAAGGGGAATTGAAGCCGGAGGTCAGAGAGATCGTCCGCATCCTGCGCCGATCGCAACGTGGCGCTGTTTTTCGGGCATGCCACGCACAAAGAGATTTACAAACTGGCGGAAGAAGTGGATAAGGCCGGGCTCAAGCGCGCCGTCGTCGACCACCCCTACAGTCCATTTCTCAATGTCTCGCCGGATATGATGAAAGAACTTTCGAAAGTCGGCATTTTATTCAACTTTACCTGGGACGAGCTCTCGCCGCTTCTCGGCGTCGACCCGCAGATCATGTACAACACCATCCGCGAAGTCGGCCCCGAGCATTTTACTCTGTCGAGCGATGCCGGCGAACCGCTCTTTCCTGACTCAGTTGAAGCGATGCGCCTAGTGCGCGGCTACATGGAGGCGTTCGGCTTGAATCAAGATGAGCTTTATACGGTGTGCACGAAGAATCCGGCGAAAGTGGTGGGGCTGGCGCTCGCCTGACGGCGCGCCGCAAACAGTTCAACGTTCAAAGCCTGCCCGGAAGCGTCCGAGACTTTCCGGTCACTAAGCTACTATCTATAACGCTCCCAATCGCGGCGATCGCGATCTCGCCAGTCCCGATTTCGATCCCGTTCGTAACGCCCGTCACGGTCTCGGCCATGGTAACGATCATACCGGTCGCGATCTCGATCATAATCTCTGTAATGATCCCTGTTGTAATCACACGCCGCCGCGCCGGTCACTAACATTGTCAAAAGACCAATAGCAAAAACTCTTTTGGTGGTTACTCGGTTCATATTTATTCCTCCTCGTCTATTCGCAGCAATAGGGCAATACTTTATTTAGACGATAAGAGCATTTGAAAGTTAACGTCACCCTTTTTTTCGCAACTAGAAGACAGGTTTCCCTCATGCATGATGATGCAGGGCCGGGACAGCTCACAAACATGAGTTTTAAAAAAGGGACATCCTGCTTTGCGTTGGGATTAAATCAGAACGAGCTGTATGCGGTGTGTGCACGAAGAATCGGCCGAAGACGAAGGTGGTGGGCTTGGCGCTCGTCTGAAGGCAAGCGGCAAACAGTTCAACCTTAGTCGAAGAGTTTTCCCTGTGCCTGAACATCGGACATGAGCTCCGGCCAAAGCTCGACAAACGATGTTGCGGAAATACGCGCCAGTTCGCTCGGCTCAATCTTGTTCAAACCGCCACCGTAAACCCGGCCTTCACCACGGAGTTCATGGCCCGTGATCTGACCGAGCAAAGCGTGGACGGCTTCGGCACGGGCAGGATGATGACGAAGCATTGTCGCGAGGCTATTCTGTGGGTTGAGCATGAGGTAGAGGTTGGTTCCAATCGCGTTCGAGCGGTTCCAGATGAAGCGGAACGGCTGCTTTGTCATCAGAGCCACGGCCCATGTATGTGCAGAGGAACGGTGTGGGCTCTCGCTGTTCCTGCTTGTACCATGGGCTGCGCTTGCTAATCAGATAGCCGTCCATGATGCCGAGCGCTTGGGCGGTTTGAAGGTATTTCCAAAGAGCCGGGTACTTGGCCTCAACCATCGGTTCGGGAAGATCGCAATCGATCACGCAGAGTTGACGGTCGATGAGTGGGTAGCCGTCACCGTCAGCGTCAATGATCGTGGTTTTGAGGTAACGCGGGCTAGGAAGGATCGGCCGTAGGTACTTGCCCGGAAGGCCGCGGCTCTTTGCGTCGGTGCGGTCAAGAACGAAAAACTTGTTGCAGCCGGTGGCGATTCCCCGGTGGACACGGAAGAAGTTGCCGAGTGTCGGGCCATTGCCGTCGCCAAACGTGTAGCGGTCATTCTTGGCGTGACTCGGGTATACGGTCCACTTACGAGACTCGCGCAATCGTTCACGCCGGATGAGGCCGCGGGCGTGCGGCTCGGCCAGCGTGCCGCCGAAGGTGAACTCGACGGAATGAGCTGAGGCGGGCGGCGTCTTGCGGAACACCAGCACGACCGACGATACAAGCGCATCCCCGAACTGAACATCATCGGGGTCAAAGCGGTGAACACGGATGAGCGTTACGCGATCCGTGAGGAAGCCCCTGAGGGCGGCGCCGTAGTTGACGTCCATGAATTCCGAGGGGATTAGCCACGCGGCAACTCCGTCGCTTTCCATCCATGCCGTGGCGAGCAATACAAAGTAGACGTAGAGACCCGCAAGTCCATTAACATCGATCCCGGTCATCTTGAAGGCAAGGCGTTGCAGGCGTTCCTTGTCCTCACGGTCCATGTGGTGGTGCCGGACATAGGGCGGATTAGCGAGGACGACATTGGGCGCGGGCGGGCAAGAGCCGCCGGCGACAACGCGGGTGAAGTCGCCGGGCAAAACCTCAAGCCCGGCATCGGACCACAGTCTCCGGGCGGCCTCAGCAAAAGCGGGATCGAGTTCGACGCCAACTGCGCTCTTCATTCGCATCGAGCCAAAGACGGCCAGCGCTGCCGAGAAGAAGCTACCCGAACCGATCGACGGGTCGGCGAAGTGAATCTCACTCTTAGGCTGGTCGATAAGCGATGCGACATACCGCGCGATATCCACAGCAAGGGCGTAGGGCGTAGCGAACTGGCCAAGACGATTCCGCTCCGCTGCCGACTTACGCGCATCGATATCCGCCTGCATCGCCTGTCGGCGTACCTCAACCGGGTTGTCGTAGTGCGCGATCATGAGGTTTACAAACCTAGTTTCACGCGGTCGTCGTGGTCGTTGGGTCTTTCGCGGCGTCCAGCCATGGGAAGATATCGCGGTCGAGGAGCTTCGTCAGCACGGCGCAGACTTTGCTCAAATTCTCGTCAATGAGTTCTGCCTTCATGCGAGCGGCCCGCTTGCCCTCTTCCATGCTGCCGATGAACGACTTGCTTGCGGCCGCGAGTCCGACGAGGCGATCCACCGCAAGCGGCGGGGCAGTACACATGCGGAGCGTCGGCAACGCCCCAGGGGTTGCTCGCACCGTCGCCGCGTCGATGCTGCGCAGGTCGCGTGTCGCGATGAGCGCGGCCTTGACGTATTCGGTGGTCTTCATGCGAGTCGAACGGAACGCTTCAGGTGCGAAGCGCATGAACCACCGGTTGAATTGGTCAACGGAAGCCGCGATGTCGGTCTTCCAGAGGTGCGGTTTGTCGGCATTGATGCGTCTAGTCATCATGAATCCATTTGTTCACGGGTACTGGGTCTCCGGCTATCGTCGTAGAGATTCCGCCCCGCGGCGAGCATGGCGTTCCAATCGTAGTCAGCCGGCGCAACGGTCAGCGACTTGCGGCCGATCCTGGAAATTTCGTCGTAACGGGAAATCGCCGCGCGCCCGATCTCCTGCGCCCGGACTGAGCTCTCGTTCACATGAGTGCGCACATGAAATTGACAATACCTTTTCTTAGGATCGATGCCCGCTTCGATCAAGCCTTTGGCGGCGAGTCCGCCGTAGCCGAGGAAGTGATGTTCGTTAAACATGAAGCATTCCCACCCCAGCTCTTCGGCCAACTGCACCTGCTCAAGAATCTGCTCGTAGTAAACATCGTACGGCGGATTCAGATCGGGGAAGTAGGTGGTAAGGATGTTGATGTAGAAGCGCATAGCGTCGAGTAGTTGGTGTGAGATGGATTATTTTTCAGCAGCCTGCTAGGGTTTCACTTGGTGATCGAATAACAGTAAGAGTCGCGCGGTTCGGGACTGATGTTGGGATGAACGCTCCAGCGCCGCAACACTGCCTCGCGGAGCATGCCGGCTTTTTCCATGACACGGGCAGAGGCAGGGTTATCGAGATCGCAGACCGACCAGACGCGATAGACCGAAGGCTGCTTTAACATCCATGCGATGAGAGACTTCACGGCTTCAGTCATGTAACCCCTGCCCCAGTATGCCCGGGCCAAGACATACCCTAATTCCCACTTGTGACCATCGACTCTGGCGGTGATCATGCCGAGAAGCAGGCCGTCTTGATTGCGCACGATGACCCAGTGATACGAATCACCCTCCCGCCAAGTTGTCAGGCAAGTACGGACGAATTCACGGGTGTCTTCGATCTTTCCGTTCGGCAACCAGGTCAGATACTTCGTCACTTCGGCGTCCTGGGCATATTGCTGAAAGATCACCTCGGCATCGGCCAGCACGGGTTTTCGCAGTCGCAGGCGTTCGGTTTCGAACGTTTCAGGCGGGTTAATCACTCAGCGTAAATCCAAAAAAACATGATCGTTAAGTTTAGATTCGCTCGGAAAAATTTTCAAGAGTTTGCCAGCGATACGTCCTTGGATTTTAATGAAACAAAACACGGCAACGCTCCCGGCAATGAATGGATAGCTTGTTCATCCCTAACCACCGTTGAAGGAGAGTGACTTGACGTTTGGACACATGTCAGCTTGAACGTGCGTGACAAAGCGCTGTAGCTGAAACGGAGCGCATTTCACCACTGCAAAGAACAGGACGGCTGACGAGAAAATACTATCGGCTCCCGAGCTCTTTCAATGCATCGCGCAGATAGCTTCGATCGACAAACTTGGCGGGATTAGGTAGTGGGCCTTTGGATTGAGTTTGCTCGGCATAGATTTGCGACACGACTTGAAGACCTTCCAGCGTAACATCACCGGTGGGATGCCAAAGTTTTTTTTCAGTATAGAACTCCCAGCCTCTTCGCGCATACTCAGGTTTGAGACGCATCTCTTTTGCCAAAAGGTCCACCGCGGCATCTTTATTACCATAAAGCCAACGGCTGGCTTGCACGATCGCTTTCATAAAGCGCACCATCACCGGTCTATTCTCTTCGGCCCAGGCGCGCCGCACCGAATACACCGAAAGTTGATAATGCGGCATGACGTCGATGAAGCGGCCGATGGTATTAAAGCCCTGCTCTTCCGCGACGTAATTGACCGGCAGCGACAGCGGCGCGGCGGCTATTTGCCCCGAGGCTAATGCGGCAAGGGCCTGGGGTGTGCCACCGACATTGATCAGGCTGTAATCGCGCGGGAACTCTAACCCCTTGGTCTTCAGCACACGCCGAAACGCAAAAGCCGTCCCCGCCGTGAGGCTGTTTGCGCCAAGCGTTGCACCGCGCAAATCTTCATAGGTTTTGTAATTCTTACCCGCCATGATGTGCTGGCTTAAACCATTGATGATGCCGCCGATAATCACCATGTCCAGACCGCGCTCAATCGCAGCGATGGGCGCATCGGCGGAGGCTCCGGACACTTGCAGCGAGCCGCCGGCCAGCGCTTGTGTCGACACATCCGAGCCGCGGATCACGACAACGTCGACATCGAGTTTTTGCCGATTGAAGAAGCCCTGTTTGGAAGCCACCCAAATCGGACCAAAGCCCAATGTTTTCGCCACCACACTCACTCGTAGCTTAATCGGTTCTTGAGCTCGGCACGGGAGAGTTTGTAGACCCACCATGAGAAAAGCTGAAAAGAAAAATAGCCTTTTAATCATACTATCCTCCTCCGCGTCGGGTGAGCGTTTTGCTTGGAAGATTACGTGAGAACTTCTTCGCCGCGCCAGTGATCGATGATCGTTTTATCGTAGCCAAGAATATCGCTGAGGATCTGGTCGTTGTCCGCGCCAAATCTATTCGGCAAACGCAAAGGTCCTTCCTCCATGCCTTTGAACAGAATACCGCTGCGCGGTATTTCAAAGGGACCGATGAGAGACTCAGGAAAAGCCGCGAAGTAGTTTCTATGCCGCAGTTGCGGGTCATTGATTAAATCGGCGCCGGTTTGCACGACGCCTGCAGGAACGCCCGCGGATTGGAGTTTGGTCATCACATCTTCCGCGCTTCTCGTTTCCGTCCACTGCTGCACGATGGCATCGAGCTCGGATGAATGCTTCAGTCGCGCTTGACGATCGGCAAAGCGATTATCGCCGGCCAACTCGGTCCGACCCGTGACGCGGCAGAAACTACGCCATTCGTCTTCATTTCGTACCGAAATCACGCACCAGCGATCCTCGCCCTGGCACCGGTAGCAGCCATGCGGCGCCGCTACATCATAATGATTGCCCCGGGGTTTGGGATCATCGCCGTTCACCGAAGTTTCCAGGTAGGTCGTGCCGAGGGTATAAGCGGTACCTTCGACCTGCGCCAGATCGATGGTCACTCCCTTCCCAGTCCGGCGGCTATTCAATAATGCAGCGACCATCAGGGTCGGCCCCATGATAAAACCCAGGTGATCGGGATAAACGCCCTGGCTGCCGACAGGACGATCCTGTTCGGGATGATTCCAAAGATAAGTCATGCCTGAAAAGGCGGTTAGATTGAACCCCCAGGTTCCATAACCGCTTTTAGGTCCCTCGGAGCCAAAACCGGGCAGCTTAAGAATCACAAGCTTAGCATTAGATTTGCGAAGCTCGTCGTCGCCTAAACCTAGTTTATCCAATACTCTAGGCCGGAAATTTTGCAGTATCGCATCCGACTTACCGGCAAGCTCTTTGATCAACCGCTGGCCGGTGGGATGCTTGAGATTGACACTCAGCGAACGAACGCCGAGATTGCACTCGATGAAGCGGGGCGCCGCATCGATATCTTTGTGTTGTCCGTAGTGGCGGAAAGTGTCGAGACCGCCATTGCGCGACTCTATTTTGATAACCTCTGCGCCGTAGCTCGCCAGTAGCCTACCGGCATAGGGACCGGCATAACCGGTGGTGAAGGTCAGGATGCGCACGCCGTCGAGAATCTGATTGGTACTAGCCACGTTTTCTCTGATCGCAAATGGCGGATGATTTATTGCTTATAGCACAAGATTCGTACTGCTACGTGAAGCCGTAAATTTTATGTAACTGCTGAAATCTTCTGACCTCCGACGTCTGACTTCTGACTTCGAGCTCCCGTGTCCCGCTTTCTTAAATGATCCCGTCCGCGGCCAACACCTCCAATTCGGTTTCACTCAGACCCAGATCGCCGCAAAGAATCTCATGATTGTGCTGCCCCAAAAGCGGCGCAGGCAACGGCGCGGGTCGCTGGCCGTCGACCATGAACGGAGATCCTGACTGCTCGAAGGATCCGAGCACCGGATGCTTCACGCTGTCGAAGAAACCGCGAGCCCGGATGTGCGGGTCCTTCATGAAATCCGACGGCGAATTCACCGGCAGCCCGGGGATGCCGTGCTTCTGCATCAGCTCGGCCAGATCTTCTTTCAGAAAGCGCGATGTAAACGAAGTCACTTCCGCGTTGATGTAGTCCGCGTTGGCCCGCCTCAGGTTGCTGTTGATCCATTTTGGATCGTCGAGCTCCGGCGCGTGATCTTCCCAGACTTTTAGCAGGAGCGGCCAATGCGTCTGGGTGACGAAGAGCGCGATGTAGCCGTTCTTGCATTTGAACAGATTTGCCGGCGCGTTGTGCTGATGCTGGCTGCCGGCGCGCTTCATCACCCGTCCCTCGGCGGAATAATTAAATGCCACGTGCTCGTGCAGCGCCATACTGGCTTGAATGGAAGCGTCAATGTAGGCGCCGATACCGCGGCTCTCCCGCTGCCAGAGGGCAAGCATGACGCCGTAGGCCGCGAACAGACTGGCGTAGTAATAGGATTGCGTTTCCGGCGGATTGCAGGGCGTCATCTGGGGATCGCCGCTGATGTAGAGCAGTCCGCCCATGGCGTTACCGACGAGGTCCGGCGTCTTGAAGTGCGCATAGGGTCCATCCTGGCCGAAACCCGTAAGCGACACCAAGATCAGTTTATGTCGCCTCTCGACCAAATCGCTATAACCCAAACCATGCGCCGCAATAAAACCCGGCGCGAACGTTTCGAGCACGATGTCGGCGCGCGCAACCAAATCAAGCAACACCGTCTGGCCGCGCGCTTTGGTAATATCCAATGTGATACTTCGCTTACCGGCATTTAGATAAGCAAACCGAAGGCTTCTCTCGCGCTGCGCCTCACCCTTGGCAAAGGGCGGCTCGGAACGCGTAGAGTCGCCTTGCGGAGGTTCGATTTTGATAACGTCCATGCCGAGGTCGCCGAGCAATTTACCGCACAACGCGCCCATCGACGAGCTCAGATCCAGGACCCGATAGCCGGGCAGCAGCGCAGCACTGGTCATGTCAGCTTTTGCGCGTTGGTAGGTTGGGCGCGATTCATCGCGCCCCTACGGCAGTTCGAATATTCCGAAAATCCGGTCAACGATTTGAACGGCTTGAACCTGTTTCCAGTTCGCTTGGAGCGGGTCGATCGAGCGCAACGAAACATATGAATCTTTTTCAGCCCCTATTAGGATTTGTGATTTTTGATAATGTGCTGGGCCAGCCGCCAGCGCAAAACTTCCGGAGTTCCCTCAGTGATGCGAATGCTGCGCACCTGGCGGTACCACCACTCTAGCGGCAGATCGCGCATCAGCCCCAAACCGCCGTGGATTTGAATCGATCGATCCACCACCCGGCTCGCCATCTCGGCGCACATAATCTTGGTCATATAAGAGAGTTGCCGCACGTCTTCGCCGCGGTCGTGGCGCCAGGCACACTCATAGACCATCAAGCGGCAGGCATGCAGCTCCATGGCCGAGTCGGCGATCATGAATTGGATCGCCTGGCGGTCGGCCAGCGGCCGCCCGAAGGTGATGCGGACTTTGGAATACTCGATCATCATATCCAGCGCCCGGCTGGCGATACCGACCGGCCGCGCGCCGTGGCCGCGAATGCGCCCCTCTTGAATCCAACCCTGGGCGATGGAAAATCCCTGGCCTTCGCCGCCGATGATATCGGCCGCCGGCACGCGAACGTCTTCGAACAGAATTTGCCCGGGCGTGTCGCCCATCATCGTCGGCCACAGCCGTTCAAGCGTGACGCCCGGAGCTTTCATATCGACAATGAAACAGCTGACGCCGCCGCGCGCGCCCTTCTGTGGATCGGTCACGGCGATGACTTGCGCATAGTCGGCGGTCTTCGCGCCGGTGATAAAGCACTTGGTGCCGTTGATGACGTAATGATCGCCACCTTTAACGGCACGGGTCTTCATCCCCGCCGGATCGCTGCCTGCGTCCGGTTCGGTCTGCGCGAAGCAGACACGCTTCTCGCCGCGAATGACCGGATACAGGAAACGCTCCTTCTGCTCCTCGTTGCAATGAAACAGCACCGGCCGCACTTCCGGTCCGAAAATCGGCGCGTAGCGAAATGGAATCGCCACCGTCCGGGCCACCTCTTCCATGATGATGCAACGGCTCATCAGGTCGAGACCGGCGCCGCCGTATTCAGTGGGAACATCCAACAGCCAGAGGCCGATGGCCTGGGCCTTTTCCTGGAGCGGTTTGATAAATTGTTCCGGCATGTCCTCGCCTTCAGGCCGGCACTCGCGCTCCAAAGGAATGAGTTCTCGGTCGACGAATTTGCGGACCGTGCTTTTAAGAACCTGCAGCTCTTCGGGTAAATTAAAGTCCATATTTTGAACCAGATATCAGCGAATCAGAAGTCAGAGATCAGAATCCTCACTGCGGCACAGTTACTTTCTGACGTCCGACTTCTGAATTCTGACTTCTGACTTCTTTTTTTCTACTTCGCCTCGCGGTTGTAAGCTCCCAACCCGGGCCGGTAACTTTTTTCATCGAGGAACTGTTTCATACCGGTCTCCCGGCCCTTTTCCGGATCGGTGAGACGAAGCGCTGTTCCTTTGGCGCTCATGTATTCCTCCGCCTGGGCGTAGTCCATGGTGCGGCAATACTTGTAGACTTCCTTGGCGGCTCGAAGCACCTGCGGATTCTTTTCCATCAATCTCTTCGCCAGCTTAACAGTCTCTTCGCGCAGCTTTTCTTTAGGTACGGCGAAATTGACGAGCTTCAACTCCGCGGCTTTTTTGCCGTCAAATGGATCGCCGGTCATGATGTACCACATGGCATCGCGGTAACTCATGGCATCGGCCAACACCCGGCTCACAAGCCCGCCGGGGAAAATGCCCCAGTTGACTTCGCTGAGACCGAAAGTAGCGTCCTCGGCGGCGATAGCAAAATCGCAGGCAATCAGCGGCGTGAACGCGCCGCCGAAGCAAAAGCCGTTTACCATCGCGATGGTCGGTTTGGGAAAAGTAAACAGCCGGCGCCAGCGCCATTCCTGAGAAGCCCAACTGGCCTTGCGTCTTTCAATCGGGTTGGTATCGGTTCCCCTGAAGTATTCGCGCAGGTCCTGGCCAGCGCACCAGCTCGGTCCCGCGCCCGTGATCACGACAACATTGCTATCTTTATCGACTTCCAGCTCGGTAAGCGCCTCCAGCATGTCGTAGTGAAGCTGCGGGTTCATCGCGTTGCGCTTCTCCGGGCGGTTCATAATAACCCACGCGATACCGTCTTCTTTTTCCACCCTGACTGTTTTGAAATCTTTTACTTCTGCCATGGTTCTTCCTCCTTCTTGCTCTCTGGTTAATTTACTTGAGACCGTTCAGTTCATGTGCCAGGTGCTACCCCGGCTCCATATCAAGTCTGCCTACCGTTGGTAAAGCGTTTTCACAAAGCCCAGCTAAGCCCCTGCTTATCTTACTTCAGTACCCCCATGCGAGGTCGCTCCATTACTGCACTACTCCAACCGTGCGCTCTCCTGCCGAATCGGCTTTATCACACACAAAGTATTCCGACCTGTCCACATCGGCAGAAACACCGAGTGCCGGTGCTTGCCGCCGAGCACGACGATCATGATGTCTTCCGGTATCGTCGAGAGGTGAACACCCCATCCGGCGTAACATTGGGCGACTCTCGCAGCAACTCCTCGTCACCTTTGTGACCTTTGCGACGCGCCGGAATTTCGGAAAACTGCAGAGATGCATGCTCCCACAGATAATCTTTGACTTGTTTCTTGGTAATGCCGTCCCGCGCCATGATCTCTCGTCGGCTCTAAAACCCATTTCGACGTGATAAGGCTCCCACGGACTCTTCTCCTGATTCTCGCCGAAGCACATGGTGTACTTGCCCGGCCAGCCGAAGGTCGAACGGTCGGTATCTCCCGGATAACCTCCCCCTACGCTAATGAGAATCAAACGAATCGCCCGGCCGATGGTCGCATTGGACCTGAAGCCGGGACCGAACACTCCGGCGTCGCAATTGACGTCGAGCGCTGTTCTGATCGGCCCATTGAGCAGCAGCGCGGGGCCGACGTAACCGGTCGTCGCTTGAACGCCGTATAAGTTAAAGCGCGGCTCGCAGATCGCTTCCACGGCGGCGATAATCACCGGCAGGTACTCCGGCAGGCATCCGGCCATAACCGCGTTGATGGCGATCTTCTCGATGCTGGCCCGGCGCCCACTTGGGCGGGATCGGGCCGATGGCTTCCTGCGGGTCGCGGCTGGTGCCGCCGAGCATGCGCGCCACACGCTCGGGGGTCGGCGGCACGATTGGTAAGCCATCGCTCAGCTTCTCGCGACAGAACCAATCGTTGGCCGCTTCCCAACTGTCTTCGACTTCAACGATGTTCGAGGTGAGATTTATCATGAGCAGAAACTCCAAATAATGATAATCAGAACGTCTTCCGCACATTTCTTCCCGATTGAGATTTAGCTGTATCAACTCCTCCCCCGCTTTACGGGGGAAGGCCATTAAACTGCATCCTCCTGCGCAAAGGGTCGGTTGGCAGACTGGTTTGCCAAAACATACAAGATGAAAGGTTCGAAGTTGTTCGTTCCTATATATGCAAAGTCGCCCTTGCGCTGCAACCGCGATCATGGACAAGAAATCGGACTCATTCCATTCTGAGCGTGAGACAGGAGAACACAGGTGTGGGAAAATATTTGCCGGGTGGCGAAAAGGAACAAACCAGCAGATCGCACGACTTGATTTTACCAGCAGCTATGTGAGATAGCAGAACCATAACGGAAATAAATACCGGCGAAAGGAGAAAATATCTCATGGCCGATCGATTCAAAGTCGACTGCAGGAAATTTCCCAGCGATCAGGGCTGCACGGTCACCATCTCGGGCTCTATCGACGAAACCGTCGAGTTGGGATGGCTCCACGCCAAGACCCATCATGCCCACAAGGACGATGAAGAAAAAGAAATCAAGGACTGGATCCGGAGCAACGCCGAAGCGGCAAGCGACTAACAAAACTGTTTGTTTGAGCCGTTGAACAATTCAACCACTTGGAACGACTGAAGCTTATGGAACAACTGGAACCATTCTCTTTTGAGCGAACAGCTTGAACGGCTTGAACGATTTGAACATTTTGAACCCCCGGATCAAGTCCGGGGGCAAGCTTTTGAACCATTGAACTGTTGAACAAGCGCGGAAGCGCTAAGGAGATCTTATGAGTTCTACCTACAATCCTGCGAATAAATTCGAGATTAAAGTTTGGGACGTGGAATTTCGCCGGGCGCCGGCGCGGACCTTGATGGCGCGAATTTATCAGCCGCAAGGCAACGGCCCGTTTCCGGCGGTGCTGGACCTGCACGGCGGCGCGTGGAACGACAAGGATCGTACGGCTAATGCGCCCATGGACGAGAGGCTGGCCGCCAGCGGCCTTCTAGTCGTCGCCATCGACTTGACGCTTGCGCCGGCAGCGCCTTACCCGGCGTCAGTCCAAGACGCCAACTACGGCGTCCGCTGGCTGAAAGCGAAAGCGCGCGAGTGGAACGGCGATCCCGCGACCGTCGGCGCGCTCGGCAGTTCGAGCGGCGGCCACGTCATGGAGCTTGCCGCCATGCGCCCGCGCGATCCGCGCTACGCCGCCCATTCCTTATCCGAAGCGCGCGACGATACGACGGTCGCCTACCTGGCGACTCGTTCGCCGGTGAGCGATCCTTTCGTCCGCTTTGGACAGGAAGAGAAGATGGGCCGGAAAGAAATGATCCAAAACACCAGAATCTACTTCAATCCGTGGGAGACCATCCACGAGGCCAATCCGCAGGAGATTCTCGATCGCCGCGAACCCGTGACCTTGCCGCCGCTCCTGATCATGCAGGGCGAATTGGATGACAACGTCCTGCCGGCGGTGCAGGAAAAATTCGCCGCGTCGTATCGCGCGGCGGGCGGCCACTGCGAGCTGGAAATCTTCGCCGGCTGCGAACACATGTGGGTCGCCACACCCGGCCCACAGGCCGATCGCGCCGCGGAGATGGTCAAGGATTTCATCGCGCGGCAGTTAGGCGCGTTGTCCAGAGCGGCGTAGACGGACCGCCAGTCAGTTTGTGATTTTATAGGGTATTACTCTATCGTCTCCACGGCGGCGTTCTTGCCGGCAATGAAACCCTGAGTCGCGCATCGGCCCATGCCGTGCTGGTTGAAACCGCCGGCGGACTCACCCGCGCAATAGAGTCCCGCAATGGACTGGCCGTTAAGATCGATGACCTGGCACCTGGCGTTAATCCGTAAGCCGGTACGGGTGTCGTGAACCAGCGGCGTTCCCCAGGCGGCGTAGAATGGCGGCGTCTGGATCTTGTGCTTGGGTTTCGCCTTACCGAAATCCTTATCTTCTCCGGACTCGACGAACGAGTTATACCGCTCCACCGTCGCTTCCAAGGTCTTACCGTTCATCGGTTTGGCCTGATACTCGTTCTTGATCGCGGCAGCCAGGTCCGCAAGCGTGTTAGCGCTGAAGAAATAACCGTCGGTATCGACGTACGGCGGCGCTACCTTCCAGCCGTTGCGTTTGACCGCGGCGTCGTCGAAGATCGCCCACACCGGCCCGGCGCAGTAATCCGGCGCTTGCGAGTACTCATTCACCGCCACCGCGGCGTTGAAAAAATTATATTTGCTCGGATGATATTCGATGTTCTCATTATTACGATAATCGTTGGGCGTGTAGGGACAGATGTCATTACATACATTGCCGTGCGGATAATCGCCCTTGGTCTCGTCGTAAAATCTTTTACCGACTTGGTTCACCAGGATAAGATCGTGCCAGTCCTTAACACTTAAGCCTTGGGCCTTGACGACCGGGAAAATCGGACTCTCGAATTCCCAGGTCATGTAATTGTATTTCGTGCCGACCGCGCGCTGCGTGCGAATATTATCGCCGTTTTCCAGAATCTGGTTGGCAAAGCCCCACAGCGACGCGCCGATGCTCATGCCGGCCAACTCGCCGCTGGCATCCTGATAGGAGTAGGGTTCGCCGGCAACTTGCAAAACTTCGGTCAGCCGCGGGTCGAACATCCGGCGAAAATGTAAGTTACTGGTCATGCCGCCGGTGGCGATGATGACGGCCTTCTTGGCTCGGATATTCAGGTTGGGCTGAGTGGTGTCGATATTGCCCTCGGAGCGGAAACTCTTGAGAGGCGACGACGCACCCGGCATGACCCGAGGCTTGTAGTATGCCGTAAGACCGATCACGCGCCGTGAATCCTGCGCTTCGCGTACCAGGCTCGTCATTTTATAGTTCAACAAAAATTTGACGCCCTTCTTGCGCGCGCTCGCCTCCAGCGGCCGGATGAGACCGGTTCCGGGCCTGGCATTGGGGCTCTCCGGCCCTGCGCCTTTTTTCCAAAATGTGTGATTCTCCCGTGGCGCCGAATTGCCGGTCGTATGCGCGCCCTGATTGTCCGGCGCAATATCCTTGAACTCTACGCCGTTTGCGACCAAAAACTCATAAGCCGGAGCGCAATGATCGGCAAACGCGCGCATCACTTGCCGATCGTTATATCGGTAGTCCGGCCAACCATTGGGTTGCACGATGGACCAGTCCGTCAAATCACTGAACACCACGTCGGGGGCATCTTCGATGCCGAACTTTCTCTGCGCGCTGGTGCCGCCGCCGAGCGGAACGTTGCCGCCACTCAGTATCGCATGGCCGCCAACGTCGTAATTGGCTTCGACCACGATGACGGATGCTCCCTCGTCGACGGCCTTGATAGCGGCGGGAATTCCGGCGGCGCCCGAGCCGATCACGACAACGTCCGCTTCCAGGTCCCAGCTCTGAGGCACTTTTCCATAGCCGGCGCCTAACGTGCCCGGACCGAAGGTCTCATCCGCGCCGTCGGCCGTTACTGTGGTCGTTATTGAATCCGTTCGTGAAAGATCGCTTTTCCTGCCGCCAAATTCCATCGTCGATTCTCCTTTCAGATCAATCAAGTGAATTTCATACTTACTATTTAATCAACACTTTAAGCCCGTGTATATAATGTGCCACCTAGACTCAAGCGATGGGCAAGTTGTGCCGTGAAGCGTCCGCGCAAATGACCTTCTTAGTCATCGGCTGATGATGCGGTCGATCGACAGCGCCCCGGCGCCGCCGAACAGGACGGCCAGAGCCATGAGCAGCAGCGCGAGAGTATATTCAACGCCGCTACCTCGCCCGTGCTTTTGCTGCAGGAAAAAACCGTTGCCCCAGTGGCTTTTGAACATGGCGGTAGCGATGAAGAGAGCCAGAAAAAACGCCGCGGGTCGTACCAAGAACCCAAGCGTCATGGCGGCCACGGTAAACAGTTCAGTACCGACGCCAAGCATGCCAACGGCCACGGGGATGTGGTACTTGTTGCGCCAGTTATCGATCTGATCCTTTATCCCTTTACCGCCATGCCAGCCAAATACATGCTGCGTGCCGTGAAAGAAAAAGGTCAATGCCAGTCCAAAGCGCAAGAACAGGTAT
Source organism: Binatia bacterium (assembly GCA_040877705.1). GTDB lineage: Bacteria > Desulfobacterota > Binatia > UBA9968 > UBA9968 > WHTF01. The sequence continues at coordinate 30,496 of JBBDNJ010000039.1, forward strand.
GACAATGAGTCGGTCGTTTGAAATATCCAGTCCACTATCCTCTCCTCTATTATAAAAATATAAAAACATTCAAATCTCAGTCATGGAACATCGGCTCGCCGGTGATTGACTCACGTGTGTGACTATTATAAACACATTCAAATCTCAGCCACGGAACCGCTGTCCTGCTCGGACCCTTAGAACCGATTCGGCTTCGAGTCACAAATTCACGATACCGGTAGTTCTAAGATCCAGGTCGAAGGATAAAACTGACGCGCAGATCCAGTTGCCACCGTCCGCTGTTTTTATTTCAATTTGAATGCCCGCGTCAATACGAAAACGAGCCGCTGAGGACGGTTTAATTTTCGACCGATCAATCAATTATGGAGAGTGCGGCGCAATCCACTACAGCCACTGGCTGGTGGATGACGCAATTAGCGTTCGGCCATAAACGGCCGAAGCAGCGGCGCGCCAAATAAAAGCTGGTGCAGGATATACCTGCAGTGAAGTGCTCCCATTACAGGGCAAAGTGAACCTTGTACGACAATGAGTGCAAGCAATGAAATGTAAAATCAAAGGAAATAGTTTTTGGTAGTTTGATGGCATTATTGTTGCGTTTTGCGTCATGCATCCACAACCCGGGAATACTTCCGGTGGAGATTCGTCTCAGACTTCCGTTTTATTTCTGCGAAAAGAGGAACAAGCAGTGAACATGCCGTTGCCGCAATTTATCGAACCCTGTCGTACGCCCGTGGGACCTGTACCGATGCCATCCCTCCTTGAGCCACATCCCACACCGTTACATGAGTCGGACAAAATTACGGCGCGAGGACGGTTTTTCTTCAACAATGATGAAAAGTTTTTCTTGAGAGGAGTTACCTACGGTCCTTTTGCTCCTTCACGTCACGGGTTTCCTTTTCCCGACGCCGCCCGCGTTGAGTCAGATTTTACATTGATGACCAAGCTGGGAGCGAACTGCCTACGCACCTTTACGCCGCCGCCGGATTGGCTTCTCGATAGGGCGGCAGCCTTTGGTCTGAGAGTCATCGTCGGCATTCCTTGGGCGCAGCATATCTCTTTTTTAGATTCACCTCGAACCAAGTCAGAGGTTCGTAAAACCATTGTCGCTAGCGTAGAGGCGTGCAAACAGCATACGGCGACCTTCGCCTATTTGATCGGAAATGAGATTCCCGCCGACATCGTGCGATGGCACGGCGCCCGGCAGATCCGGTCGTTTCTCGGTAGCTTGTTCCAGACGGCGAAAGCAAACGATCCGGATCGCTTCGTCAGTTATGCGAATTTTCCTTCGACTGAATATCTCGATATAGATTTTACCGATTTCTTGGCGTTCAACGTCTACCTTCATCGCGAGAAAGACTTTCGTCGCTATCTCTTTCACCTTCACAATCTAGCCGGCGATCGGCCACTAGTTTTGACGGAAATCGGCATTGACTCGGTAAGCCAAGGACTCAACTTCCAGTCCAAAGCCCTGTCCTGGCAACTGCGCGCCAGTTTTGAGACGGGTGCTGCCGGCACCGTTATCTTCTCCTGGACCGACGATTGGCATGCCTACTCAGGCTCTGAGGGATTTCAGGTCGACGACTGGGCCTTCGGTTTGGTTGATCGTAACCGGCGACCGAAACCGGCTTATTGGGAGGCGAAAAAGTACTACCATAATACTCTGCCGGCGGATCTTAACGCCTATCCCAAGGTTTCGGTGGTTGTGTGCGTGTACAACGGCGAACGCACGATGGATGACTGCCTTGCCGCGTTAGAAAAACTCAACTATCCAAATTATGAAGTCGTTGTGGTCAATGACGGCTCCACGGATCGGTCACGGGAAATCGCTGAGAGCTACGGTTACATTCGTCTCATCAACCAGGAAAATAAGGGACTCAGCCAGGCGCGCAATGTCGGTATAGAGGCTTCCACAGGCGAAATTATCGCCTTTACCGATGCCGATTGTATGGCCGATGCAGATTGGCTGACCTATCTGGTCGCGCGTTTTCAGTCATCGGAGTTCGTCGCCGTGGGCGGCCCAAACCTCTCGCCTCCTGACGATTCGATGATCGCGTCGTGCGTCGCCGTATCACCCGGCGCGCCCACCCACATCCTTTTGGACGACGAAGTCGCCGAACACATACCCGGCTGCAATATGGCATTTCGCCGCGAAGCGTTGGAAGCGATCTCAGGATTTGATCCGATCTTCCGCACCGCCGGCGACGATGTGGATCTATGCTGGCGGCTTCAGAACAAAGGCTACAAGATCGGTTTCTCCCCGGCGGCGGTGGTCTGGCATTTTCGCCGCAACACGGTGCGAGACTACTTAAAGCAGCAACGGGGTTATGGAAAGGCTGAAACTCTCCTCTTCTTTAAACATCCGAGTCGTTTTAACGTGCTCGGTCAATCGCGCTGGTTTGGCAGAATCTACGGCGACCTTTCCTCTTTCTTGTCGAGCCGTCAGCCAAGGATTTACTCAGGGGTTTTCGGCCGCGGGCTTTTTCAGACGCTCTACCAGCCGCCGCCTTCCGTCGTCGCATGCCTGCCGATGACTCTCGAATGGAACTTGCTTTCCCTCGTACTACTAGTCTGCGCGTTTACGTTGGGCGATTGGTTCTGGCTTGGACTTGCGCCTTTCGGCCTGACGATAAGCCGCTGCCTGGATAGCGCCCTGCGGGCTCGCGTGGCCCCGCCTTACCAGGGATGGCCGGCGACACTGCTAATCACATTTCTTATCTATGTGGGACCGCTCTTTCGCGCGCTCGAGCGCTATCGCTGGCGCGTTCGCAGGCTTCGCGAGGTCAAACCGGTTGAGTGTAACGGGCCCAGACAGACGCCGCGCATCGCATTGCACGAGGGCGCTTTTTATCTCTCGTACTGGAATGAGGCGGGACAGGAAAAGGAAAGCCTGCTTGATGCCGTGATGGACTTTCTTCTGCCGCGCAAATACCTCATTGCCATGGACCAAGGCTGGAGCCAATGGGATCTGGAAATTTGCCAGGGACCATGGGCCAAAGCTCAAGTGAAGACCGCGGTAGAAAATCATGGCGGCGCAAAGCGGCTCTTGCGCGTGCGCTGCGCCGTCAGGATGTCGAGGGTCTCGCTCATTTGCCTTTGCTTTTATGCCGTGTTGACCATCGCCGCCGCTTTCCTGGCCATGCCGCAGATCGCCCTGGCTACAGCCGCAATCGGGCTGCTCCACGGCAGCGCGATCCTATATCAGAAGTTCCGCCTCGGGCGGGTGCTTTATAACGTTCTGGAATCTCTAGCACACAAGCTGGGTTTTGTGCCGGCGCAAAAAAAGTCGGAATAGGCGCTGTGAAAGTATTCTGAATATGAAACGCGCGGTTCGCTCATACCTCCGGCCTTACTGGGCTGTTTTTGCCTTTGCGCTGGTTCAGGTACTGTTCATCAGCGCGCTGGAGCTGCTCAAGCCGTGGCCGCTTAAAATTATCATCGACCATGTTTTGAGCGGAACACCGGTACCTTGGCAGTTCGCTCAATCCTGGTCGTCACAAGATATTCTCTGGCTTGCTTGCGCGAGTCTCGTCGTTGTTTATCTTCTCCTGGGAGGACTGCGCATTCTCAATGATTACACGATGATCAAAATCGGCCAGAAGATGGTTAACGATCTGCGTCGGGATCTCTACAGCCAGATCCAGCGCCTTTCGCTTTCTTTTCATCACCGCCGCCATGTCGGCGATCTACTCTACCGGTTGACGTCCGACACCTATGCGATCCAGACGCTCACAATGAACGGGCTCTTTCCTGTGTTGTGCTCGCTCACGCTTTTTGCCGGCATGCTCTTAGTCATGATTCGCCTGGATCCACTGCTCACATTTCTTGCGCTGATCGTGTGTCCGATTTTAGCGGTCCTCGTTACCATCTCGCCTCTACGCGGCTGGCTCATCGATTCCGCGACCCACATGCATGAGCAGAAGAGCAGCGTTTTTTCTCTGGTGCAGTGGGCCATTCCGGCTATCCGTGTGATTCAGGCCTTCACCAAAGAAGAAGAAGAACATCGTCGTTTTATGGCCCAGAGTCAAAAAAGCTTAAGGGCCGACCTTAACTTTTACCTCCTGGAAAACTTTTATTCAGGCACGGTGAGTGTCGTCATCGCGATCGGGACCGCCGTTGTGATTTGGGTGGGAGCCCGCCACGTCCTCGCCGGCACGCTCACCATCGGCGGACTGATCGTGTTTACCGCTTATCTGACGTCGCTCTATGGAGCCATAGACTCCATTAGCCAGGCATACGGCTCGATTCAAGGAGCCAAAGTAAGCCTGCAAAGAGTGTTCGAAATCATGGAAGAAGAAAGCGATCTCAAGGAGGGCTCCAGAGTTTTTCCCGAGAGCGGAGCCAAGGGTGAAGTCGCCTGGAGCGGAGTTTCTTTCCAGTATATTTCTAGCCAGCCCGTCTTACGACAGGTCGACCTGCATGTTTACCCCGGCCAAAAAGTGGCGATCGTCGGCCGCACCGGCGCCGGCAAATCGACGTTGGTAAGCCTGCTACCGCGTTTTTATGATCCTCGAAGCGGCCGGATAACCATCGATGGCATTGATATACGCGAGTTCGAGCTCAAATCGTTGCGCCGGCAGATCGCGATGGTGCTTCAGCCTCCGCTGGTCTTCCCCCTGACGATCCGGGAGAACTTAATTTATGGGCGGCCCGAAGCTACCGAAGAGGAAGTTGTCAATGCCGCCCGCCTGGCCCGCATCCACGACTCTATCGTGACCTTTCCTCAAGGTTACGATACCGTTGTCGGTGAGCAAGGTGCGACATTGTCCGAGGGGGAGAAACAGCGGCTGACGATAGCGCGCGCCATCCTCTTCAAGGCCCCCATTCTGATTCTGGATGAGCCCACTTCTTCGGTCGACGCCGAAACCGAGGCCCTCATTATGGAAGGCCTCCGGCAACTGACTGCCGGCCGCACCACGTTTATTATTGCGCACCGGCTCTCCACGGTGCTCCAAGCCGATTTGATCGTCGTCGTGCGCGGAGGAAGGATCAGCGAGCGCGGAACCTTCGATGAACTCATGCGTAGCCAAGGCGACTTCGCCAAGCTTTATCGCACCCAATTCAGCGCACAAGAGGAAAGAGCACGTGCGCTCGCATAAGCTTCCATCTGCTGTCGATTTGCGCGGGCGCGAGCACGCGAGGAAAGAGCGGGCCGGCAAAAATGGATCATAAGCTGAGACTCGTCGTCTTGGGAATGATGGGCCGGTGTCCTTTCGGCGGCCAGAGTTGGCTTTACCTTAACTGGCTCCGCGGCCTTAACAGGCTCGGCCACGAGGTCTGGTACGTAGAGGATGACACTGTCTGGCCATACGATCCAGAGCGTAACAGCATCACAGACGACTGCTCGTATGCCGTCCGCCATATCGCGGGCTGCATGAAGCGGGTCGGTATGCCGGACACCTGGGCCTTTCGTCCAGCCTATCGGACAGGAGAATGCTACGGCATAAACAGCGCCAAGCTGGATGAGCTGTACCGGACATGCGATGCGCTTCTAAGTGTGGTCGGGGCCACCGACTTGCGCCAGGAGCACCTAGCCGCCCGATTCCGGGCCTATGTGGAATGCGATCCGGTGATTGCCGAGCTTCAGCTCGCCAACGGCGACGCCCATACGGCAGTCGCGCTCGCCAACCATCACGCGATCGTCACCTATGGTGAAAACTTTGGCGCGCCCGACTGCGGGGTTCCACTCAATGGTCAACATTATGGGAAGACACGACAGCCGGTAGATTTGGATCTGTGGCCGATGGCCCACGAGCCCGAAGCGCGCTTCTTTACGACGATCGGCAACTACCGCCAGGCCGGCAACGACGTGGAGTACAAGGGCGAGATCTACCACTGGAGCAAGCACCACGAGTGGGAGAAATTTCTCGATCTGCCGCGCCATACGGATCAACCTTTTGAGCTCGCCATGTTACCCGAGGACCCCGCCGATCGTCAGCGGCTGGAGGCCCACGGCTGGCAACTGGTTCCTCCGTTTCGAATGTCATTAGACATATTTGGCGGCTATCCGGCTTACTTCCGCCGCTCACGAGCTGAATTTACCGTTGCCAAGGACATGAACGTGCGGCTTCGTAGCGGATGGTTCAGCGAGCGGGATGCCTGCTATCTAGCCTGCGGTAAGCCGGTGATCGCTCAGGACACCGGCTTCGGCAATATTCTGCCGACGGGTGAAGGGCTATTCTCCTTTACCACGGTCGATGAAGCACTCGCCGCTATCGATCAGATCAATGGTGATTACCGGCGGCACTGTTTGGGCGCGCGCGCGATTGCCGAGGAATATTTCGAAGCCGGCAAAGTCGCGGCCCGTCTGCTCACCGATCTCGGCATGGCGTGAAGTTTGCCGGTTTCATAAGACCACCGGTCGATAAAAATCTCATTGCGAAAGAGCGTCGTCAAAATGTCCATCAATACTCCTACCTCTCGTACGTTTCCTCTGGCGCGTGAGTCCAATGACTGGGGACTTACGGTGGAGAACGGAGTGCATTGGTTGCTCGCCCCTGACGGCGAAAAATTTTATGGCTCCGGTGTGAACGCGGTCGACGCCGGATCACCGCCTGAAGAGGTTGAAGGACGGTCTGCTTACTACCTTTGGAATCTATACGCTTCGATTGACGATTGGGCGGCAACCATCCGCGATCGTCTCGTGAAATGGGGCTTTAATCATCTCGGTGCTTGGAATTTTTGTGAAGAAAAAATCGGCCTCCCGTATGTTGCCAACCTCGATCTTGGAAGGTTAAGTGAAGCGCTTTGGTTCGACGCATTTGATCCGGCGTTACCCACTCGGGTAAAGGAGTGCGCCGAGCGCCTCACGGCTCCGCATCGCCAGCGCGGACTGCGTATCGGTTACTTTCCCGACAACGAAGTAGGATGGTGGAATGGAGCACTATTCGAATTCTATCTTTCTAAAGATTGGCACAATCATACTAAGCGGCTGCTTTGGCAACTTCTCTACGACCGCTATGAGGGAAAGTGGCCGGAGCTGCTGCAAGACTGGGCGGCAGCGGGAACAATTGACGGCTTTAAATCTCTTCGTAATGCCGGCGCCGCGCTCAAGCTCCGTCCGGGGGGGACAGGGATTACATTAATCAATGACTTCACATATCTTTGTGCGCAGAGGTATTACAAGCTGATGCATGATGGTTTACGCGCTGCCGATCCGGAAGCCTTGATTTTTAGCGACAGATTGCCCATCTACTATTCGCAAGATGCAGTGCGGGCGATGGCTCCGTACGTCGATGTGATTGCGGTAAACTACAATTTGGATGGACCGGACGGATGGGTGGCTCGTTATTTCTTCGACGGACTAGCCGCCCTCGCAGGCAAGCCTATTTTGGTTTCCGAATTCTTCTGTGCCGCGACGGAGAACCGAAGCGGTAACAAAAACACCGGACACCTCCTTAAGGTAGCCACTCAAACAGAGAGGGCGATGGTCGTTCAACAGGCTCTTCAGAATTTCGCTCGCTGTCCTCATATTGTCGGCACACACTGGTTTCAGTATTACGACGAACCCGAGGGGGGGCGGTCCGATGGTGAGGACTATAACATGGGACTGGTCGATATTTACGATCAACCTTACGAGGAAGTCGTCGCCTCATTTCAACGCGTTAATTCCTTACTTCCTCGCCTGCACGCGCGAGCCAACTTCTGCCACCCGCGCCTGGAACATGAGCCGTTCGTCACTATCCCCAGGGCTTCTGGCATGATCGACATGACCGATCCTTCGTTGACCGATTGGGACAAAGAGACAACTCTTATGCAGGGGTTTACCGCTGAGCCGCCATACGTTCCTTTTGCCGACATCTATCTCACATGGCATCCCAACGGACTGTATCTGGCAACCATCGGCATGGACTACATGAATCCAGAAGACGTGTTTTACGAGGATACCTTTCCCTTGTCTGAAACTTACCAACTTCACCTTCTCGTGTTCATTGGACGCCGAGCTTACCATTTTGCGGTTCATTTCATGCCTCAGGAGGCGACCTTTTCTCCTGCTGATGCCACCAACGCGAGAGGAAGCATTGCCATGATTCCGTACCTGTACACGTACTCTCCGGATGGTGCAGCGCGGCCACTATCCGGAGCGACAGTGCAGCACCTCAATGCCGAGGCGCCGCGTATTTCGTGCGAGGCGCACTTTCCCGCCGAGGTTTTCAGAATACCTTTCTTAAGCGAGGGCACGAAACTGAAGATGAATATTGTCGTGATTTCCCATTACCGCGGGCAGGAAATGTTTTGGAGTGAAGGAACGGCGAAGAAGACCTTTACTCGCCCTGAAGGCTGGCGCGCCGTGACGCTGGACGGGCATGAACACTGACAAATATCTCATCGTCAATGCCGACGATTTCGGTCAGAGCCCCGGCATCAACAGGGGCATCATAGAAGCGCACGAGCACGGGATCGTAACCAGCGCAAGCTTGATGACACGGTGGGGGGCCGCCGGCGAAGCGGCGATCTATGCCAGGCAACACCCGCAGCTTAGCGTCGGGCTTCATCTTGATCTGGGTGAATGGATCTACCGCGCGGGGGACTGGGTGCCGCTCTATACCGTGATTCCCGTGGACGATCAGTTGGCCGTGGAGCGCGAAATTTCTCGCCAACTCGAGGTCTTTCATCATTTGATGGGGAAGCATCCGGTTCACATCAACTCCCATCAGCATATCCACATGCGCGAACCGGTTCGCTCTGTTGCTCTTAAGGTTTGTCATGATCTTGGAATTCCGCTAAGAAATTTGTGTCCTGAAGTTCATTACTTCACGAAATTTTATGGGCAAACAGCGGAAGGGCTGCCTCTACCGACGCACATAAGCCTGGACTGGCTGATCGAAATTTTATCGACGCTCCTGCCGGCCGGCTGGACCGTTCTCACCTGCCATCCGGGCTATGTGGACGACATCAAAACAATGTACCGGCAGGAACGTAGCGAGGAGTTAAGAGTTCTATGTAATCCTCGAATTCAAGCGGTCATTGACGCCCTCGGGATAAAGCTCTGCTCGTTCAACGACTGGAACTATCTTAAGACTCCGCTTAACGGGGCCAAGCAGTGATTAAAAGTTCGTTTGCTCTGATGCATAGGTGTTATGGTGGGCTCGAGGGAGTACTTAGAGCTACAATTAAAAAGTGTGGAAATAGGAATTAGGTAGGCGTACCCTTTCGTA
>JBBDNJ010000040.1:0-7627 GCA_040877705.1 Binatia bacterium
AAGCCGAGCATTGAGTCGGCTAGCAAGCCGCGGCATTTCATGGTGGAGTGCGATTAATGCGACGTACCTGATAGGTCGTATAACTCGCACGCAGACGGCGTTTCCGTTATCATCGTGGGCTTATGAAGCCGACTTCTCTTGATGAGCTGATCTCGAAAAAGGCCGAGGAATTCGCCGACCAGGTGCGGGCGGCGGCGGGGATCGCGGATAAGGAAGAGGAAATCCGCATCGAGGTCGAAAAGCAGCTTGCGTTCGTGCAGAAGGAGGCCGGGGTCAAACTTCTGGGCAAGCACGAGTTCACCGTGGCCAGCGGCCGCATCGATTCGGTCTACAACCGAGTCATCATCGAATACAAAAACCCATCCAGCGCTGGCGCACGTCTCGGGCCAACGGTCGAATCCGCCGGTGCGAAGAAGGTTATCGAGCAGATCAAATCCCGCTTCTATGACATGCGAAGCAAAGACACGCTCAACACGCTGTTTGGCGTCGGCTGCGACGGTAATCACTTCATCTTTATCCGCTATTACAACGACAAGTGGCAACCGCCGCAGCACGTCGAAGTCAACAAGCACTCGGCCGAACGGTTCCTGTGGGCGCTGTTCAACCTGGGCACGCGGGGCAAGCGGTTCGAGCCAGATTACCTGGCGGGCGATTTCGGCAGCGCGGAAGGCTCGGTGGCCTCCGCCGGCATTAAGATTCTGTACGATGCCATTTCCACGACGGAGAGCCCCAAAGCCCAGACCTTCTTCAGCCAGTGGAAAATCCTCTTCGGCGAAGTCTGCGGCTACGACGTGGACAACCCTTCCGAGAAGATCAAGAAGCTGGCCACGTTTTACGGCGTGCCGGCCAACGGCGTGAAGCCGGCCGAGATGCTGTTCGCCGTGCACACGTACTACGCGCTGTTCATGAAGCTGCTGGCGGGCGAGATCATCGGGCACTTTCACAAGCTGCCGTCGCTGATCGGCCGGATGATTGCCGCCCCGAGCGCCGCCAAGCTGAAGGCGGAGTTGGCCGAACTGGAGGCCGGCGGCATCTTCCGGCACTTGGGCATCACCAACTTTCTTGAAGGCGACCTGTTCGCGTGGTATCTGCCGGCGTGGTCGGACGAGATCGAAGAGCTGGTTCGCAAGATGACCGCACGGCTCGACCAGTACAACCCCGGTACGCTGGCCGAAGAGCCGGCCGAGAGCCGGGACATGCTCAAGAAGCTCTACCAGCAGTTATTCCCGAAGAGCGTGCGGCACGACCTGGGCGAATACTACACGCCCGACTGGCTGGCCGAGCACGTGCTCAACGAGCTCGAATATGTGGGCGATCCCGACAAGCGAATTCTCGACCCGGCCTGCGGCTCGGGCACGTTCCTGGTGATGGCAATCACGCGCATCCGCGCGTGGTACGAAAAGAACCGGGAGAAACTCCGCTACGACGAAGGCGAGCTATGCCAGAAAATCCTCGCCAACGTCGTCGGTTTCGACCTCAACCCGCTGGCCGTCATGGCGGCGCGGACGAACTACCTCATCGCCATCCGCGATCTTGTGACGCACGTCGACAAGGTGGAAATCCCCGTTTATCTGTGTGATTCGATTCTCACGCCGTCCACGTATGGCGGATTGTTTGCGGGTTCGACCAAGGCAGCAAAGGAATTGAAGACATCGGCTGCAACTTTTCTCGTTCCAACGGAAATCGCTAAGAATCGCGACGACGTTGCTAAGTATGCCGAGCAACTGGAATTCTGTGTGCGAAATGGATATTCCCCGACTGAGTTTATACAGCGATGCAAGGACGAGGGGGTTAGCGTCACCCTGGAATCCTTGCACACCGATTTGTATACAGAACTCGTAAAGCTTGACAAAGCGAACAAGAACGGCGTTTGGGCTCGGATCATCAAGAACGCGTTTGCGCCACTCTTTGTGGGACACGTCCATTTCATTGTCGGGAACCCTCCATGGGTGAATTGGGAAAGTTTGCCGAAACCATATCGCGATAGCACGCTTCCATCGTGGGATCTTTATCGACTACGGGAGCGGCCTGCCGCGGGCGGTAGGCTCGGCAACGTTAAAAAGGAACTCTCGGCCCTATTCGTGTACGCGTGCCTCGACTATTACGGTGTACGCGCAACCCGTTTAGGTTTCGTCATTACACAAACAGTGTTCAAAAGCGGTGCTAACGATGGCTTCAGGCGATTTCAACTCGGTGATCGTGACGCGTTTTGCGTAGACCGTGTTTGTGATATGTCGCTCACGTTGCCGTTTGAAGGCGCGATCAATCGGACGGCAGTAATAACGGCGACAAAAGGCAGCAACACTAGCTTTCCAGTGGACTATCGATTCTGGCTGCCAAACAAACGGCGCGGCAGTATCCCGATGGAGGCAGAACTAGGTGAAGTGTTGAAGGAAGTTAAAGTGCAACGATGGTCGGCCGGCCCGGTTGAGCCGAGCCATTGCCAAAGCGCCTGGTTGACTGCGCCAAAACCAGCTTTCTTGCCATTGAAGAAGGTGATCGGTGACCGATCAAAGAAAATCATGGACCGCGCTTACGCCGGCTCGTGCACATGGCTTAACGGAGTATTCTGGAGTGAGGTTATCAAAGCCGACAAGCATAAAGTTGTGGTTCAAAACATGGGGGATGTGGGGCGCACAAAAGTAGAAACGCGCGTCGGCACGGTCGACCCTACCTTTCTTTATCCTCTACTCCGTGGACGGGACCTTATTTCGTGGCGAGCTAAGCCCAGCGCTTTCATTCTCGTTCCTCACGACCCAGCCAATTTCGGCGAACCAGTCTCAGTCGGACGGATGAAAAGGGATCATCCACACACTTTTGATTTCCTTAAACAATTTGAGACGAACCTTCGGACTAGAAGTGGGTACAAGCAGCTTCACAAGAGCCGAGACGAGTTCTATGTCGTTGGCAATGTGGGCAAGTATTCGCTCTCACCGTTTAAAGTTGCTTTCAAGGACTTGTCGGAAATCTTTCAGTGCGCGGTTATTGGACCACAACCGATACCAGGCGGATCACTAAAGCCAGTTATACCTGATCACACAGTCCTATTCTTGACCTCAGATACAGAAGAGGAGGCGTATTTTATCGCCGGCCTTTTGAATTCCGCGCCCGGGCGAGCCGCGCTTTATAGCGCATCGGTCGGGGTTCAAACTCAACGATACTTTCCTACAGACGTGTCTCGATTATTGCTGCCTGAGTTTAACGCCAAGGAACGGACGCACCACGAAGTAGCTGAATTATCACGCGAGCTGCATGACTCCGCGGAAACTGACCCCGACAATACGAATACTGACGTGGAAAGCAGGCTCAGCGATGCGACAGCTGAACTGTGGGGCCTCGATCCTTCTGAGTCTGAGGCGATCATGTCATACTACTGCCAGTTGCAGCAGTTTCGCCGGCGACCGGATGTCGCCTTAGACGGCAAGGCGGAAGAATGAATTCGCTGTGCCCCAACGGCCTTTACCAGCGATATGGAATTTTCATTGACCACTAAGATTGAACAACCTGCCAGGGATTTGGCGGAGCGAGCGCAAGTTCGTTCAACTAATAGCCTTTACAAGCCCTACGGCACTGGCCGCGTGCAGAAGGTGCGCAACGGCCAAGCGAAGGTCGAGTTCAATCCATCGGTGTTCATGTCGCCGCCGTATCGGTCGGAGAACAAGATTCTGGCGGTCGATCAGTTGGAAATGGTCGATTCGCCGCTGGATCGGGCCCAGCGCGGGCAGTGGGATGAGGCGTGGCGGTTTGAGCTGAAGATGCTGGCCGCGCGGTTTCTGACGGGCAACAAGGGCGGGCAGTTGTCCAACGCCCGCACGGCGATCCTGCCGCACCAGATTTTTGCCGCGCACCGCGTCGTGTCGGCCGAGCGGCGGCGGTTCCTGCTGGCCGACGAGGTCGGGCTGGGCAAGACGATCGAGGCGGGCATGATCTGGCAGGCGCTGGAGCAGCGCGGGCAGGCCAAGCGGACGCTGATTATCGTCCCGGCCGGCCTCACCACGCAGTGGCAGGAGGAGATGAAAGACAAGTTCGACACGGATTTTGAAATCTTTGGCCGCGATTTTCTGGCCGTCAATCCACGCATCTGGGACCTCAAGGCGCGGGCGATCGCCTCGCTGAACATGCTGAAGCGGGCCGAGCACAAGCGGGTCTTGCTGGAGAACCGGAAGTGGGACTTGATCGTGTTCGACGAAGCGCACCGGCTCAGCGCGATGGATTACGGATCGGGCAAGGTCGAAAAGACGCAGAACTACAAGCTGGCCGAGGAGATTCGCGGGCATCAGTATTGCGACGCGCTCTTGCTGTTGACGGCGACGCCACACCAGGGGGAGGAAAATCACAGCCGGTTCAAGAACTTGCTGTTGCTCTTGGATGAGAATATCAATTTCTCGGGGCTGGAGCCGGATGACTTGCCGCTGTTTAAGACACCCTCACCCAACCCTCTCCCGGAGGGAGAGGGCTTTTATGGCCGGCCGTTTACGGATTTGATCATTCGCACGCCGAAACAGGATGTGACGGACGCTGAGGGTCGTAAAGTCTTCAACGGCCGGCAGACGCACCGGATGCCGTTCAAGATGTACGCGGACGAAGAGAGGTTTTACAAGGCGGTGGCGGCGTACATTCGCGACGGCTACCAGATGCTGGAACGGCTGAGCGAGCCGCTGCAGCGGCGTGCGGCCGGATTTCTGCTGACGACGTTCCAGAAGCTCAACGCCAGCTCGACGGCGGCGATCCGTTCGGCGCTGTCGAAGCGGCAAGCGCGTCTGAAGGGCGAGCTGTGTCCCATGCCCGAACCGACGGAAGCGGATCGGGAACTGTTTGACGATGAGCGGTACGAGGGCGAACAGGAAGAAGAGCGGGCCTGCTTGCTAACCGAGGCGGAAATCATCGAGCATGAGACAAAGACGCTGGAGGAATTGCTGTCGATTCGCGTGAAGCGCGACAAGAAAATGGACGAGCTCTTGAAACTCGTGGAGCAGATCGGCAAAGAAGCGCCCCGCGGGATGGAAGAGAAGGTGCTGATTTTTACCGAGTACCGCGAGACGCAGCAGTACATCGTCAGAGAGCTTGAACGGCGGTATGGCAAGGGGTGCGTCGTTGTCATTCACGGCGGAATGAAGCTGGAGCGTCGCGAAGAATCGGGCCAGGATATCGAGTCCGTCTGGCAACCGTTTGCCGCACAGGGGGCGCTGCACGCTCCCACGACGAAGCGCACGAGTCAGCGCCTGTTTCGGGACCATCCCAAGGTCCGTTTTCTGGTCTCGACCGAGGCGGGCGGCGAAGGGATCAACCTGCAGTTTTCGCACATTTGCATCAATTATGACCTGCCCTGGAACCCGATGCGCGTGGAGCAGCGCGTGGGGCGTGTGTATCGGTTCGGCCAAAAACTGGTGGTGCAGGTGTACAACTTCTTCAATCGGGGGACGATCGAAGACACGGTGCAGTTGTATTTTGAGGACCGCATTCGGCGCAGCGCTGAGGCGATTGCGACGGTGACCGGCGAGAACCCCGAAGACATCATGGGCACGCTCAATGGGCAGTTGGAGAGCGAAATCGACCCGGCGGCGATTTATCAGCGGGCGATGGTGGAAGGAAACCTGAACCGCCAGACGAAGGAAGAAATTGACCAGGCCGTGGTGCGGGCGCGGCGGGCGTATGAAATTGCCACCCAGAGCCTGTTCCGTGACGCCTCCAGCTACTCGTTCGACCAGTATCGTCGGGAGCTAAAGACGGACCTCACGTTGGCAGACCTGCAGCGCTTCACCGAGCGGTTCATGAGCAAGCACCGGCGGCAGATTCAGGCGCGTGACGAGTTTGTGGAGTTTCTGACGCCCGATGCGCTAAAGGGTTTCGCTCTGCCGGAGCGGTATCGGACAGCGACGTTTGATCGTGAATTGGCAATTCGCAGGACCGACGCGGAGTTTCTCGCGCTGGGACACCCGTTCATCGATTCCATGCTGAGCTACGTCGGGTCCTACGACTTCGGCGGACTTACCTCGACACGACAAATCGTGAATAAAGAACTGGCGGGGGTTTCCGGTTATCTCTTTGTATTTGTCGTACGCCGCCGCATCACCAGGGAAGACGGCGACGAATGCCTGTTCGATTTTTTCCCTGTATTCGTGCGCGACGACGGAGCGATCGACGAGAATGCCGCAACCTCGTCGGTCAATTTGCCTGCCACCGACGCCTCGACACCAAATGCCCCGCCCGATATCGCAACGTCGTTTGCGACTGCTCAAAACCATCTACAGACGGTGGCAAATCTTTGGGATTGGGAAGAGGACGTTGAATTCATCGGTGCGAGCCGGGTTGAGTTTGTATCGGCGTGATACCCTTCGAGGAAACGCTTGCCGAAACCCTTTGTAATTGTGCTTTTTTGCCCTTTCTCAGAAGTTTTGGATTTAGTCGACTTCTTTTGCCTTGATCCAGCTCGGAGAAAAGCTGTCAGCTATTAGCTCTCAGCCGTCAGCAGGCAGAATGGTTGAGGGTCGAGGCTTCGACAAGCTCAGCAGAGCGGGCGTTACGGCACAATTCGCGAATTCATACAGGTAGACGATTCTTGAAGAGCATCCTATGTTGCAGAATTATGATTGTTTCGCCGTCTTAATGTGCTTTTTGGCTACTCTTGAAATTGCGGGTTCGCCGGGTGCTCCGGCCGCCATTCGTCTTGGGCAGCGTGTCGAACTGAATAGACGACAACAATTGTTTGTCGGATAGCAAAGATGATTCGATGTGTAATGCGACGGCCGCTGCCGTAGTTCAACTGTCGCAATTCGATTGGAAAACGAGGATTCTCCAGGGCCAGTGGATGGCGATGCGGATCCTCCGCCAAAGAATCGAGCAACTCAACGAAACCGTTGTACCAGCGATCGGCGGCTACTTGAGAACGTTCGGCATACCACGCGACAATGGCGCGCACATTTTGCTTGGCTTCGTCGGTAAGGCGAACCTTGTATTTCATTCCTTCGGAGCAAAGCCGTGCAGCGCGCGAATTTCCTTATCAAAATCCTCGAGCGACGTTAGTCGGCCGGCTTTTTCGTCCTCAATACCCCGTTGAATTGACGCAAGATCTTCGTTGCGCTCGTCGAGCGCGTCGAGGGCCTCATGGAGTACCTCAGCCGGCGTTTGATAGATACCGAGAGCAATTTGGGCTTGGATGCGCTGGTCGATTTCTGGCGGGAGTTGGTAGGACATTGTGTTGACTCTCCTCCGCAAGTTTACCACCCGGAATAAGTGGGGTCGAGACTTCGACGGGCTCAGCCCACTGAATGCAAGGCGCCCTCACTCCGGCGCTCTCCCGGAGTGAGAGGGTGAAGGGTTCAATCCACTTCCTTGGCTTTGATCCAGCTCATGAGTTTGCGGAGTTTGCGGCCGACGACTTCGACGGGGTGGTTGCCGTCAGGTCACTCTCAGCCGATCCAATTCATCGCGAACGTCGTCGCGGCTGAGGATTTTAATTCCGGCGTAATTGCCCAAGCGTAAGAGATGTTGATCTTCGGTCACGATGTACTTGGCTTGGCTTTCGACCGCGGCAGCCACAATGATGTCGTCGTCTGGATCCGCGGGCACCGCACCGGCGGCGGTGACGGTGCCCGGATACAGTCGCACCAGGGCCGGGAGCACGATG
>JBBDNJ010000041.1:0-7599 GCA_040877705.1 Binatia bacterium
TGTTGTAGCGCCATCACGGGCGCACGATAGCCGGATCAAGTCCGGCTATGACGACATTTCTCCTTCTCCTTCCTCACGTAAGGACGCTTTTCGCCATCACCCTTTGCACGCGCTCGGAGGGTTGCACGGTTCGGAACAATTTGAACATTTTGAACGGTTTGAACGGTTGAACTTTTAAAAGTGAGCTTGAACCTTAAACGTTCGCTGTAGTAAGTTCGACCCGATAATAAGTCCAGGCGGTTGACGCCTAGAAAGAAAGAAAATGGCAAACCTTGTTGGTTGTTTCGCGATGTCCCATGCGCCGCAGTTGATGCTCGACCCGGATCAATGGAAGTTGTTGCGCATGCGCGAGGCGGAAAAGTTGCCGAACAAGCCCGAGCTCGAAAAGGAGACCGGCGAGATGAAGTGGGCCAAGTGGCGTCGCTGCATGGATGCCATCGGCGATCTGCGGCAAAAAGTAGCAGCTTTGCGCCCGGATGTTCTCGTTCTTGTCGGCGACGACCAGCACGAGAACATTCTCGATGACAATACGCCGCCGTTCACGATATTTATCGGCGACGAGGTCGAAGCCAGCACCAGTCTCAGGTATCTCAATCAAGCCAAGTCGGACAATCGGACGCGATACGACATCGACAGCGAATTGGCTAAAGGCCTGCTCGCGGATTTGATGGATAACGGCTTCGATCCCGCCTATTCAAGGACGACCCGCTACGACGGCGGATTGGGTCACGCCTTCGCGCGCGTGCTCAAGTTTCTCCTTCCTAACTCGAGTTGCCGCGTGGTCCCGGTCATGGTCAACACCTATTTTCCACCGGCGCCTTCGCCCAAGCGCTGCGTTCAATTCGGCCGCGCTTTGGCCGCGGCGATTCGCCGTCATCCGGGAAATCAAAGGATCGCCATCGTCGGGTCCGGCGGTCTCAGCCACACCCGGATCAACGAGAAACTCGACGCCGAGTTTCTCGATGCGCTCAAGCGCAACGACGTGGAATCGATGGCGGCGATGCCCGCGTCGCTGTTCGTCGAGGGCACTTCCGAAATTCTCAACTGGATCGTCACCGCGGCGGCCGCCAACCAAAAAGGCAGCGTGATTGAATACCAGCCGCTCTACCGCGCGCCAACAGGTGTCGGTTGCGCTATGGGCTTTGCCTATTGGGATTTGCCTTAGCCAACTCCGGCTAATCCGCATGCCCTGAACACTTTCAGTTTCCCCGCATGACCAACGATTCACCTAAACCGAACCCTCAACCCGTGGGCCGGCTCTCCGCCTTTCGCTATCGCGATTTCAGACTGTTTTGGATCAGTCTGTTTGTTTCCAATGTCGGCACCTGGATGCAGATGACGGCGACCAACTGGCTCCTCTATCAGCTCACCCATTCGCCCATCGAACTGGGATTGAACGGCCTCTTTCGCGCCGTTCCTGCCATCGCCTTGGGTCTATTCAGCGGTACTTTCGCCGACCGTTATGACCGAAAACGCCTGCTGCTCTGGACTCAGATCATCCTGGCAGTGCTTACCCTCGGCCTCGCCATCCTCGATCAGTCCGGTACGATTCAGGCGTGGCATATTTACGCTTTCACTTTCATCAGCGCTTCGGTGGGCTCTTTCGATGGTCCGGCGCGCCAGGCACTGTTTCCCTCGCTGATCCCGCGTTCGGTCCTGCCCAACGCCGTCGCGCTCAACTCGCTCCTGTGGAAAGGCGCGGCGCTTCTGGGACCCTCGCTGGGCGGCATCGCCATCAGCCTGATGGGAACCAGCGGCGCATTTTATGCTAATGCCGCGAGCTTTTGGGTTGTCGTCATCGCCTTGATGATGATGCGCGCTTCATCACCGGCGGCTGAAAAGCAGCGCCATTTTTTGACTGAAACGAAGGCGGGATTCAATTACATCCCAGCCGATCATTCTCGGCGTGATGATCATGGAGGGAGTCTCTTCGGTATTCGGCCTGGATCACGCCATGCTGACGATCTTTGCCAGCGACGTGTTCCGCGTCGGCGCAAGCGGCTTCGGCTTTCTCCAGTCTGCGCGCGGTCTCGGCGCGGTGATCGGTTCCAGCCTGTTTATCGGCATGGGACTACGACCGGCCCAGGGAAAAATTCTTATCGTCTCGGCGATACTCTACGGCGTCTGCTTTGCCCTCTTCGGACTCGCGCCCTCGTTTGCGCTCGCCGTCGTCCTTCTCGCTTTAGTCGGCGCCACCGACATCATTTGGTCGGCCGCGCGCGGCACGATTCTGCAATTAACCACGCCGGAAAAGTATCGCGGTCGAGTGATGGGCGCTTTTCAATTGAGCAACCGCGGCCTTCATCCGTTGGGACAAACCGAAACCGGCTTGGTGGTGCCGCTGATCGGCGCGCGCGAGGCAACGGTTTTGGGCGGCTTGCTGGTGTCGACGGTCACCCTGCTGATCGCTTGGCGTATACCTAGCATTGGGCAATTCCGCTGGAACGATAGCGCGGATTGGGAGAGCCGCGGTAAGGTCTCGGACGAAAAACAAGCGGCGAGCTAGTATCGCTCCGATCGGAACGATTTGAACGGCTTGAACATTTTGAACGCTTTGAACTCTCGAACCCCCAAATCAAGTCCGGAGGCAAGCCATGAACCGTCCTCCTAGGTGTCCGCGGAAGCACTCATCTTGAGGGACAAGGGTTCGATGCTCACCCTTCGCGCGGCCAGAGGCTGATACCTTCGGACTTAAGTTCCAAAAAAATCTTTTCGCCGGGCTTTAAATTCTGCGCGGCCGGAGAAACGATCACTCGCGTCTCCGTGCCCAAGGTGACGGTGTATTCGTAACGATCTCCCAAAAATTGAGCAGCGTGCAACGTTCCCTGCACCACGTTGGCGTGGCCGCCGCTTTTGCTGTCCGAGAGAGAGATCTTCTCGGGCCGGATGGCAACCATGGCGGCTTGACCGACGGTCGGGAAGCCGTTGGCCGATGAAATGACATGGTTTCGATCCAGTATCAGAGATGACGCGCCGATTCCTTGCACCTCCACGTGCACATGCTGATCGGAAACGGCGCCCACCTTGCCCGGCAGGAGAAATGTCTTACCGAGAAAGTCGCGAACAAAGGGCGTTGCCGGTTTATAGTAAACTTCCTCCGGCGTACCCACTTGTTCGAGCTCGCCAAACTTCATGATGGCGATCCGATCGGACAAACTCAGCGCTTCGATCTGGTCGTGAGTGACGAACATGACGGTAACCCGGACGCGCTGCTGTAAAGATTTTAACTCGCGGCGCATCTCTTCGCGCAACTGCGCATCGAGATTGCTTAGCGGCTCATCGAGCAGCAAAACGCGCGGCGAAAACACCAAAGCTCGCGCCAACGCGACCCTTTGTTGTTGACCGCCGCTGAGCGCCGGCGTGGGCCGATCTTCAAGTCCCTCAAGTCCCACGAGCGCCAAGATATCGGCAACCTTGGCGCGCATTTCCGACCTGCCCGCGCCACGAAGCTTCAACGGATAAGCGACGTTTTCGAACACCGTCATGTGCGGCCACAGCGCGTAGGACTGAAACACCATGCCCATATCGCGCTTTTCCGGCTTGATGAAGACGTTTTTCTGCGCCGACACGAGGCACCTATCGCCGAGATAGATGGCGCCGCCGTCGGGCTTTTCAAGTCCGCCGACCATACGCAAGGTCGTAGTCTTGCCGCAACCGCTCGAACCCAGCAAGGTGAAGAACTCGCCCTCCTTGATGTCGAGATCGATGCGATTGACCGCCACGACGCGGTCGAAAGTTTTGTAGAGGCTTTGAATGCGGAGAAAGCTCATTCACGAATACCTTGCAAGCAAATTGGCTTACCGATTGGCAGTGTGCTAGTCGGCGCGGATGCCTACCTTAAGACCAAGCGATCTGGCGATCAAGGCTACGCCGAGCGTCAACAGCATAATAAAAATGACCGTGATACTGGCAACCTCGCGGTAACCGGCGGCAACCTGGTCCAGGGCCAAGAGGGACAGCGTGCGGGTTTCGGACGTTGCCAGAAGAATGATGCTTGAATTGTGCTGCGCGGCAAACATAAACTTGAGCACGGCCACCAGAGCCATCGTTTGCGCCACCAGCGGCAAGACGATTTTTACGTAGGTTTTCCAGAAGCCGGCCCCGGACATGCGCGACGCTTCTTCCAACTCTTTACCCAATTGGATGAAGTTCGCCTTCATCACCTGAGTTGCCAACGTGATGCCGCCTAAAACCTGGGCGATCACCAACAAAAAAAGCGTGCCGTAGAACGGCCGGAAGAACGGCGTGCCGAGAAACATCCATAACAAACCCAGACCCGCCAGCACTCCGGGAATCGCCGACGGCAACCAGCAAATCGAGTCCAGTATCGAGCGTCCCGGCAAACGAGTGCGGACAAGAACATAGCCAACAAGGGAAAAGAAAAACGCGCCGATGATCCCGGCCGCGCAAGCGACAATCAACGTATTCTTCAAGCCCGTCAAAATACGCGGATCGCTGAGCGCCATCTGCCAGTACTCGACGGTCCAGGTCTTGGGCAAATTGAAAAACCCGAAACGGGTCATGAAACTGCCACCGAAGACGCTGAGAATCGGCACCACACAGAGAAGTATAACCATGAAGCCGACAAAGATCGTTGCCGGATAGCGCCACGGTCCGAGATCGATGATCTTCGGTTTGAACTGGCCGCTGACGGTGGTGAATTGCCGGCGGGCGATCAGCCTTCTTTGCAGCGGGATGAACGCCACCAGGAATATCAAAATGATGCTGCCCAACGCTGCCGCCTGGTTGACCAACGGCGGCTCCTGCCGCGCCAGGTCGACGATCTTGGTGGAATAGACGTAAAATCCCCAAGGCACGCCGAGCAAGAGTTCGGTCTCGAAACTGCTGAAGATACGAATGATGCTCAGCAGGAATACCACCACGATGACCGGCGTCATGGCCGGTACGGTAATGCGCATCATGGTCGTCAGCGAACTGGCGCCGGACATGCGGCTCGCCTCTTCCATCGAAGCGTCCATGCGCCGGAAAGCCGGCGTCATGAGCATCACCTTGGTCGATACGCCGTTGGCCATGAGATGGGCCCAGATGATGCCCCAAAAGGAATAGATATCGAAGTTGAGGTTGTTCAGAAAGGGAATTGCGCGCAGCCAATTGTTGATGAGCCCAGTACTCGGATCGAGCAGCAACATCCAGCCGAAGGTGGTCACGAGATTGGGCAAGATGAAAGAGATCCAAAAACCGAATTCCAGGGCGCTGGAGCAAACAATGTTGGTGCGCGCCAGCAACCATGAAATAAAAATACCCATCGGCAACGCGACCAGTTGCAGCGCAATACCAATCTTCACGCTATTCCACAACGACTGCCAAATACCACGCTCGCTGAAAGCGTCTCGCCAAGCCTGCAGTCCGTAGGCCGGCGGTTCGGCGATGGTGGAAATGTTGAAGCTGTTGATGATAATCAAAATCAACGGATAAATAACGTAAAATCCCATCGCCCCGATCAGCAGGGCCATCATGAGAAATCCGCCGTCGAGCCGGGGAAGCCACGAGCGCGCTATATTGGTATATTCAGCCGGCTGGGATTTTGCCATGATCCGTCCCTAGCTATGAGTAAAGAATTGCTAATCCGTTCCCCAACAGAAGACGGGTCAATCCCTTACTTCTGCGTGCAACCGGGATGATAGGAGCCCATCCGGCAGGTGGCGCCGGCTTTTTTCATCGCCGCTTCGAAATCTCGGTGGACCTGCGGATCTTCGTCCTCAAATTCGATCTGGCCGCCGCCCAACTTGACGCTGGTGAACGTTCCGCCCTCGCCGTCCTGCGATCGCATGAAACGAAAGCGCCAGTTGTTCCAGCGCAGCGCCAGGTACCTTGCCGGATTCGCTCCGGAATTGAAATGCTGGTGAAACCACTGATCGGGCGGGACGACCACACTGCCCGGTCGCCAATCGACGCGCTGCGGCTGCTCCCCCTGCGGCCAGAGAATCGAATACCCTTGGCCGCTGAGAATAATGACATGGGCGCCGGGGCCGTGACGATGGCCTTTCTTGTACGTCCCCACCGGAAACTCTGAAATATGCGCGCCCATGGTGTTCTTGGCCAGGTTGAACTTCATGTTGGTACTGCCCTTGCCGCGCTCGCTGTAGTCGGTGAGCTTGATCGTGTGCGTGTCCGGCACGAAATTGGTGGTCATGAAGAATCGGCCGGTCACCTCGCCCTCGCCGTTGAAGTAGCCTTCCGTCTGCGGATCGAAACGATCGAAAAACGTGTAGTCGCTATTGAAGATATAATCTGAATTGTGGAACAAGTTCATCATGAAGCAACAGTTGGTCACGGCAAAATAGCGCGCCGTCTCGCTGCCGCTGGCATTGAAGTGTTGATAATCGGCGTTGATCGGGAGGGCGAACATGCTGCCCGGACCCCACTCAAAGGTGTGCTTTTTTTTGCCGTCCCGCTGCCAAACCGTGGTCGCGCCGTCGCCCTTGGTGACGTACACCATCTCTTCGTACATGTGTTTCTGCGGCTTGGTCTTGCCGCCGGCCGGGATCTCACAAACGTACGCATCATTGATACCGCCGGTGCCGTCTAAAACGATAAAGGAGCAGGGCACGCCTTTGAGATCCCAAGGTTCAACCGCGACTTTATTGATTTCCTCGACGAAGAAACCGCGCACCACCGGTATCTTCTGTTCGGCTTGCCAGTTCTTGTAAGTATCGATTCGCTCGGGCTTTAGGTTTGGATCGGTGGGCGCCGCCATTTGTGCCATCTGATAATTCTCCTGAAAACGGGTTGTTAAAAACTCAGGCGACCTTTTGCGGTTGTCTGCCGAAAAGACCGATTCGTTCATTGATCACATCGAGCTCGATAAGCCGATTGGCCTTTGGATCGCGCACGGTTGCCAACGGCTCGCCGCCCTGGCGGACCGCTTCGATCTGCTCGCGCAATAGCTTGCGCAGCAGAATCACCCCCTCGTCGCCGGCGCCGAGATGCTCCTGGGTGCGATCGGTGAGCGCCCCTTGGGTTTCCCACGTCATCGCATCCTGAACCAGAACTTCGTCCAGGCGATATGCTCCATCTTCGTTGCGCACCGGGAAGAATTCGCAGGAAGCATCGCCGCCGGCCGGGGATAGGACCGTATCATCAGGCTCGAAATAAACTACGTACACTTGAGTATGAGTATCGTCAACCGGCAAGCGAATTTGTAAATTATGTCTGACCTTGCCGTTGGTTTCCGTCATTTTAAAGACATGCCGCAACGTGTTTGGAAAAAGCAGCGGGTGCTGATCGATTTCCGTTTCGGCGCCGGGCTTTTTTCCCGGAGTAGCGCGCCGCTTCATAATCCCATACTCAAACTGAATAAACTCGTGCGTCTCTTCGTAGTGGTCCATGGCGCGAGCCAGATGGGCCGCGCCGCCGTGCAACCAGTAGAGGTGCGACGGATCCACCGAGTTCTCCATCGGCTGCAGCCAGTTGCACTTCAACATTTCCTGCTTGTGAATCCAGCGCTTGCCGTTCTCCCAGGCCAGCACGTCCCAACGTGGCAGGAGCGGTCTCGGTTCCGGCCCCAGATACGCGAACAACATACCGCCCAATTTCTCCACGGGATAGGCCGTGTGCTTGATTTTTTCTTTGAAGCCA
>JBBDNJ010000042.1:0-7591 GCA_040877705.1 Binatia bacterium
GGTTCGGGTTAAACTCAAAGACTCCGCAACCGTCCGACTTCGAGAGGTTCACTGCATACTCGGCAACCGCATCCAGTACCTGCCGTAGATCGAGCGACGAGCTGACCGTCCGGCTTACCTCGCTCAGAGCGCGCACCTCTTCCAGAGAAAGCTGGAGCGCGCGCGTCCGCTCCTGGATTTCTTTGAAAAGGCGCACGTTCTCGATCGCGATAACCGCCTGCGAGGCGAAGGTCTCCAGCAACGCCACCTGCTTAGCAGTAAAAGGCTTCACCTCGGTGCGGCGGATGTTGATCAAACCGATGGGTGTCCCTTCCCGCAGCAGCGGCGTCACAAGAAACGTTCGAATACCGCGCCCTATGTGAGAGCTGTCCGGGAATCTCTCTGCTTCCGACTGAAGGTCTGGAATGTGGATCGTCCTGCGCTGGAGCAAAGCCTCGTTGCCAACCGAGCGCCAGGCCAAGCCTCTCCGCCCCGGTCCGCCGGGTGGTGGAATCGTTCCGAAGTGCGCCGCCAGGATCATCTCATCAGCCTCGACCAGGCGAATCGTCGCGTCATCGGACCCGCACACCCGAGCCGCGCTCTGGGCAATCGCGTCAAGAACAGGCTGGATGTTTGTGGGTGAACTGGCGATCACGCCCAGAATTTGACTTGTCGCCGTTTGCTGCTCTAACGACTCCTTGAGTTCCTGGAACAGCCGCACGTTCTCGAGTGCGATGACCGCCTGGTTCGCGAAGGTTTCCAGAAGCTTAATCTGCGCCGGGGTGAAGGGGCGCACCTTCGTGCGACGTGCGTTCAGGGTCCCGATGAGTTCCCCCTGCTGACGAAGTGGCACGATTAAGAAAGTACGCGAGCCGGTATCGGAACCCAGGGTGGGGAAATCATTCCGCTGCGCACGGACGTCGGGAATATGAAGCGTGCCATGTTCGCGCATCCAGCGATGGTGCAATTCATCAACACTGATCGCTTCGCGGCCACTGCGTATGGGTATGGGACCAAAATGAGACCGCGCAACCATCATGTCCCCCTCGCGGAGTCGCAGCACCACGTCATCGATACCACAAACGCGCGCGGCGCTTTCGACGATGGCGTCGAGGACCGGCTGCACGTCCGTGGGCGAGCGGCTGATAATACCCAACACCTCGGCCGTTGCCGTCTGATGCTCCAGGGCCTCGCGCAACTCCGCATTGCGCTCGCCGAGTTCTTTGAACAAGCGGACATTCTCGATGGCGATGACTGCCTGCGAGGCAAAGGTCTCCAGCAGCGCCACCTGCTTATCGGTAAAAGGCTTGACCTCCGTGCGGCGGATGTTGATCACCCCGATGGCCGTCCCTTCCCGCAGCAACGGCGTCACAAGCATAGTTCGAATACCGTGCCGCATGTGTACGCTGTCCGGGAACCTCTCTGCCTCCGCCTGAAGGTCAGGAATGTGAATCGTCCTGCGCTGGAGCAAAGCCTTGTTGCCAACCGAGCGCCATCCCAAGCTTCTCCGCCCCGTTCCGCCAGGTGGTATCGTTCCGAAGTGCGCCGCCAGCATCATCTCATCACCCTCGAGCAGGCGAATCGTCGCGTCGTCGGACCCGCACACCCGCGCTGCACTCTGAGCAATCGCGTCCAACACCGGCTGAATATCCGTCGGCGAGCTGGCGATAACACCCAATATCTCGCCCGTCGCAGTTTGTTGCTCCAACGCCTCCTTCAGTTCTTGGAAGAGCCGGGCGTTTTCGATCGCAATGACCGCCTGGTCAGCGAAAGTTTCGAGCAGCTTGATTTGCACAGGGTTGAAGGGACGCACCTCGGCGCGGCGCGCGGTGAGCAGTCCAATGACCTCCTCGTGCTGACGAAGGGGAACGGCCAAGAAGGTGCGGAAGTAATCGGCGTCGCCGAACAATGGGAAATCGTCCTGCTTGAAAATGTCAGGTATGTGGAGTGTGCCATGCTCGCAAATCCAGCGATGGTGTGGTTCATCAATACTGATCTCTTCCCGCCCAGCGCGAATCGGTAGGGGACCAAACCGAGCGCGCGACACGAGATTGCTTCCCTCGCGGAGTCGCAAGGTCACGTTATCGATTCCGCAAACCCGTGCGGCGCTCTCGACGATCGCATTGAGGACCGGCTGCACGTCCGTGGGCGAGCGGTTGATAATGCCGAGCACCTCGGCCGTTGCCGTCTGCTGCTCCAATGCCTCGCTGAGTTGGCGGTTACGATCCTCCAATTCCTTGAACAGCCGGACATTTTCGATGGCGATAACTGCCTGGTCGGCAAAGGTTTCAAGCAGCTTTATTTGCTTCTCCGTAAACGGGCGTACCTCGGTTCGGCGAATCAAAAACGTCCCGATGGACGCACCTTCACGAAGGAGAGGGGTGGCAAGTATCGTGCGGGAGCCACTGATCTGATGGCGTGCCCTGGACTCCGGAAACTCGGTATCGAATTCTGCGACGATGTCATGAACGTGAATCGTTTTTCGATCGAGCATCGCCCGTCCAGGTGGGTCTGATCTAGTCAGGTGAAACCCTTCTCCTGCAGGTCTCGCCAGTGGGATTGATCCATAAGATGCAACAGAACGCATGAAATCGCCTTCCATCCGAAAGATCACGGCGTCCTTTGCGTCACATAACCGGGCGGCACTTTCAGCAACAGCATTTAGCACCGGCTTAATGTCGGTCGGCGAACTAGCAATGACACTCAGGATTTCGCTCGTCGCTGTTTGTTGCTCCAACGCTTCGGTGAGATCTTGGAAGAGCCGGGCGTTTTCGATGGCGATCACGGCCTGGTCAGCGAAAGTTTCGAGCAGCTTGATTTGCACAGGGTTGAAGGGACGCACCTCGGCGCGGCGCGCGAACAGTCCTCCAATGAGTTCCCCCTGCTGCCGAAGGGGCACACCCAAGTATGTGCGCCAACCGCCATCTGCACCCAACATTGGGAAATCGTTCTGCACGCGGACGTCGGGCATATGAAGCGCGCCATGCTCGCGCATCCAGCGAAATTGTGGCCTATCAAAACTGATCTCTTCGCGGCCAGCGGCTATGGGCACAGGACCAATATGACCCCGTGCAATCAAAACGTCCCCGTCGCGGAGTCGCAGCAGCACGTCATCTATCCCACAAACCCGCGCGGCGCTCTCGACGATGGCGTCTAGGACCGGCTGCACGTCCGTGGGCGAGCGGCTGATGATGCCGAGCACCTCGGCCGTTGCCGTCTGGTGCTCCAAGGCCTCGCTGAGTTGGCGGTTACGATCCTCCACTTCCTTGAACAGCCGGACATTTTCGATGGCGATAACTGCCTGGTCGGCAAAAGTCGTGACCAATCGTATCTGTTGATCACTAAACGGCTGAACCACATCGCGCCAAATCGAGATTGTGCCGATCGCCACACCTTGCTTTAGCAGTGGAACGCTGAGAATGGTTCGCGCGGAGCCCTGCGAGGCTAAGCTGGTTGGGCCGAATTCCGCTTGAGCATCCAGTACATGTACCGTCTTTCCCTCAACAAAGGCGCGTCCGGACGTCCCCCGGAGGCTCGGACGCATGGGTCCCGCGAGAAGACGCTCGATTTGTTCGGGAGTCTCATTGAAATGAGCAACCACTCGCAGGAACTCGCCGTCATACTGGCGCATATGCCCCTGCTTGGCGCTAGAAAGCTTTACGGCATTCGCAATTACCGTATCCAGCACGGGTTGGATATGCGTCGGGGAGCTAGCGATCACGCCCAGGATTTCACTGGTGGCGGTCTGCTGTTCCAATGATTTCTTAAGCTCATTGACCAGACGCACGTTCTCGATGGCGATTACGGCTTGGTCGGCAAACGTCTTTACGAGCGCAATCTGTTTGTCGGTAAACGGCCGGACTTCGGTTCGGCGGTTGACGATCACTCCGATCGGAGTTCCCTCGCGCAGCAATGGTGTGGCAAGAATGGTCCTGGTACCAGTACTCTCCTGGAGATCCTTAGAGTCTGGGAAATTGGTTTCGATCTCTGCCGCAATATCATGGATATGGATCGTCCGGCGCTCGAGGATGGCTCGGCCATGCACTACCCCACGGCCTGAAACTGCCTTCTCCCGCAGCGCAACTGAGGGCGGGATCACGCCATAATGGGCGACCATCTCCAAGTCGTTACCATCAAAGCGATGGATCACAGCATCGTTCGCCTCGCAAAGGCTGGCGGCATTTTCGGCAATGAGATCGAGGATTGCCTGCAGATCTGTAGGTGAGTCGCTGATGACCCGCAGGATCTCGCTCGTAGCCGTCTGCTGTTCGACGGCTTGGGCAAGCTCTCGGTCGCGTGATGCGAGCTGCTCGGTGACGTGCTGTAGTTCTTTTTTGAGTCGGGTCAGTTCGGTAGTTGGCGTGCTCTTTTTCTTATTTGTAATTACGAGTCGGGCCATCTGGGATCTCCCGAGTCCTTATCGGTTGCATTTCCGGTTTTACCGCTAGGGAATATTCACCGCAGAGACGCAGAGTTGGTTGAATTTGGAGCATTTCGTAGTCAACAATACGTTACTACGCGCCTTCAGTGCTCTGAAACAAAACGCAAAATCCGAAAATCGAAATTCGAAACAAACGAGCAGGCAAATAAACCCAAAAAGTGAAGAAAATTCAAAACCCCGATTCGAATCGAGTTTGTTTGTAGTTTTGAGTTCTTCATCATTTGGATTTGTTTCCAGATTCAAGTCGGATCCGTGCTTCCGATTACCCTTGAGCCTTCGTGTACTCTGCGCTTCAGCGTTGAGTTATCCGAGTTACTTATACCCGTCTCCTCTTGGCCCGAGAGCCTAGTCGAGCATGATCTTCTGTGTCAACCGTGTTGAAAAACCCGACTGGTATAAGCACCCACAGAAACGAAATCCGAATTTTTCGAATATCGAAACCGAAACAACGAACGCAAGTAAAAAGGGGTCGAATATGTTTGGAAGCGTGTGAGTTTTTCCGTCTATTGTTTCGGATTTCGAGTTTCGTGCTTCGGATTGTTTTGGATCATTGCTGCTTTGAGTTTTGTTCAACGACTACCAGTATAGAAATCTTTGAAACTCCAATCGGCTTTCGTCCTTACGAGACTTGCGGGAGATATAGCTTTCTTCTATTTGACGCCGGTGCTGCCCGCAGACATAGCGGAGTAGCAACGCAATTACTCCCGACAGCTTTGTCTTTGCCCCGCTTTGGACCGGCTCTACCACCGAAATGATCTTCTGGGCAGAATCATCGAAATCAAGCGTTGCTGAATTATGTTTAGCCATCACCGTTTCCTCCTGTTCAGCTTTACTCCACAAGGTGCGAATCTTTCTTCGCGGCCTTACGTCACAGATTTAGGCGGCCATGCCTGGGTGGATCAGCAGCACAGTCGGTTGCTTGAACAAATCAAACAGCGAGCTGCTGCCATTGAGGAAGCCGGCAATCCGCTGTCCAATGCTCGCGCGCGTCATGACCAAATGGACATCGCCGCTGGCCGTGTGACTCCGCACCGCTTTTTTCAAGCTGCCGGCGTAAACATCGACACTCACTTCTACGCCGCTTTCTCCCAAGGCCTCAACGGCGGGAGCAATATCAGCGTTTGCTCTTTCTAGGTTCGCTTCCCAGGAGTAATAGTCGAGCAGTTCCTTTACCTCCGAAGCGCTCTCTGTTTCAGGTTCTTTCGTCGGCCATTGGAGGCCACCCACCGGATAGCGCACGAGAAAGACAACCCTCATCCCCGATCGCGCTACTCCCTCGATGTAAGGGATCATCTCCTCGGTCCGATCATGCTGTCCCAGCGGCACCAGTATTTTTTTATTCATTGCCTTTTCCTCCTTTTAAATTGTTGTCACTTCGACGTAGAGCAATGAACGCGCCAATACGAATGGCTCCCGGACCTACTAATGAACCTGCTGAATTGTCGAGGAATTTTTCTTTTTAGAGTTTCGCGCGAAAAGCCAATACCCTGTGGAAGGTAACCTTTATCTTACCTTGACGTTACCTGAGGTAATCGAAAAGTTACGCCTTCTCGACCGAATCACACAGCGCTCCGCTCAGGGAATTGAGACCGGGAAAACAAGCTTGAGATGTATGCCTCATTCTTTTATGATGTATGCATCACGAGGGCTGACACTGTTTGGAGGTCAAAAATGGCGACGCGAGCAAAATTGAAGCGTAAATCCTATTTTGTCGATGAGCGTGCGCTTAACCGCGCCAAAAAAGCCCTTGGGGTAAAAACCGAGGCAGAGGTCATCCGATTGTCCGTCGAGCGCGTCGCCGAGATGGAGGAGTTCTGGGAGTTTATGAAAAAAACGCGCCGGACTCTCAGCCCCGGAAGCATGGATAAATCCTGAGATGGCGGTGGCCGTTCTGGATACCAATGTTTATATCGATCATTGGGAACGCGGGTTATACCAAGACACTCTGGAGAATATCAGGCGGGCCTATATTGTCCGCCATTCAGCAGTCGTCCTGTCAGAGCTTCGGCGGGGTGCTCGCGGGCGTGATGCCGAGCGACTCGTCGCCAGGCTTTTTGAATTGGCCACAGTCCGATGGGAGCCTTCGGTGGCCGACTGGTGGGAGGCAGGCAGGCTTGTCCGAAACATCGGCGATAAAAAAGACTGGGACATAAACAAGCGGCGAGACTTTCAAAACGACGCGTTGATTGCGCTCACTGCGCGACGCCACGGAGCGACCGTCGTTACCGCCAATAGTTCGGATTTCGAGTTGCTTCGATCGGAGCTGGGAATTTCGGTTCTCCCGGCTAAGTGAAAACGCCATATTGCCACCAGCTGAAAGCCCGTCTGACGAAGGAGGATTGGATATTCTTTTCCGTCCGCACCCGCCTGTCCGACTAACGGTAAACCTAAGCCAGCGCAGACGTTGTGCACCAACGCCACACGAGGAGGGCACCCGATGCTGTTCGATCCGGCGGTCTTAGGAGGCAACTAAAATAACCCAGTAGTGCAGGATTGAAGGTTTTCTAAAGGTTGATTAACTTAGGATGTGAACGAAATCAGCAAAACCACTTCAATTCGATCGGAACGCGAAAAAATCAAGCGATTAATCAAAAACAGCCCTTCTCCATCGCTCGCCGAAACTCATCTCTCGCGTCTCATCGAAAGCGGCGGCGCGAAGTCCTTGGACAAAATCCCCCGGGCCGACTTGGCGGCGTTGTTTGGCGTTCTCGGCGGCAGTACCTACCTCAGCGACATTCTATTCCGCCAGGGAAAAGACTGGCCGGTTCTCTTTCTCAACCAGCTGCGGACCAAGAGTAAAACGGTCGCGGTCCACCTGAGCGAGCTGGCGCCTTACACCGAGAACGCCGAATCGCTCGACGAATTCTGCGCCGGACTTCGGCAACACAAACAACGCGAGTATCTACGTATCGGCGCACGCGACCTCATGGCGTCCGTGCCAATGGAAGAAACGGTGCGGGAGCTCACGGCGCTGGCCGAAGCTAGTCTGGATGCAGCCTACCAATACTGCCGCAGCGAAGTTGAAAGGGACTTCGGTCTTTTCATGTTGCCGGGTAGACAGAATCCCAATCCCTTTGTCGTCCTTGGCATGGGCAAGCTGGGGGGCGCTGAATTGAACTTCAGTTCAGACGTCGACGTCATTTTCCTTTATGAGAATGACGAAGGCGAGAG
>JBBDNJ010000043.1:0-7558 GCA_040877705.1 Binatia bacterium
AATCGAGAAATAGTTTCTCTTCGCGCGACACGGTTACCGCACCTCAATGTTATTCGACATTCCGGCTCAACTGATCGCTCTGGCGGCGGCGGTCTCTTACGCCACTTCGGGGATCGCCGCCAAGCGCGGCTTGCGCTACTCAACGCCGATCACGGTGACCTTGATCTCGGTCACCGTCCACGCGGTAACTCTGTGGACTGCATTGTTATTCACCGGCGGTATCCCGGCGGTATCGTGGTGGGTGTTGTTCCTATTTGCTCTGACCGGCACCCTCCAGCCGATTATCAGGCTCTTTACCTATGCCGGCATCCACTATGTCGGCGCCTCGCGCGGAACGACCTTGCGCGGCGCCCATCCACTGTTCAGCACGACCTTGGCGATTATCTTTTTGGGCGAAAAGGCAAGCCTGCCGATTATCGCCGGCACCCTTTTGATCGTCGCCGGAATTACGCTCATTTCATGGCAGACAGAGGCGCAGCGCGCGTCGTTTCGCTGGTGGCTTATCGGCTATCCTTTAGGCGCTGCTTTTTTAGCGGGCATCAGCCACCCGTTACGGCGTTATGCCTTGGGTCTGGCGAACGAGCCTCTTTATCTCGCCGCGGTCATTGGTATCGTCGCGCTGCCGTGGTTGGCAGGCTATAGCGTCTTACCGACCAAGGGCGAGCAGCCGGTTTGGAACCGGCAGTCGATCGGACCGTTTCTGATTGCCGGCGTGTTTGAAACGTTGGGAATCGTGTTGGTGATTTTCGCGCTGAGCATCGGGCAGGTGGTGATCGTGTCGCCGATCGTCGCCACCAGCCCATTGTGGATTCTCCTCGGCACCTGGCTGTTCCTGCGCGGCATCGAACGGTTGACCTTGCGCACAGTTCTCGGCGCGCTCTGCGTCGTCGCCGGCACGATTGCGATTACCGTGGTGCGTTAGCCGGCGTCAGGGCGCGATTAATCGCGCGCCGACAATAATTGCATTACCCTTTGCACGTCACCCATTCCCGCGGATACGCATTCAAAGTTTCGCAGCCGTTCTTGGTGACCACCAGGGTTTCGCCGAATTGCAGTCCCATCTTCTCGTCTTCTGTTATCAGGTTAGGTTGAATGACGATGACCATGTTCTCGCGAAAGACCATTTCCCTGGAGTCGTGGCGTTTTCGGGTTTTGGTCTGAAAAATCGGCGGGTACTGGTTGACGCCGTGGACCAGGTCGTCATAGGTGCTGTAACCGCGCCGGTGGATAATTTCCGCGGCTTCTTCGGCTTCAGTGGTGGTTGCGCCGTCTTTGATCACGCCGGCTAAGACTTCAAAAGCTTCGACGGCGGCGGCATGCATCTTTTGCCATTGGGCGGTGGGTCCTTCGCCGATGGAAAATGTCCGATGAATTTGCCCGCTGTAACCGGAATAAGCGCCGCTGATCTCGGTGATCAAGCAGTCGCCTTTCTGCAGCTTTCGGTTCGACTGGAACTGCGACGGCACGGGAAAATCCGGGTCGCGCATGGGCATGCTGCTCATGAAGTGAATTCCCGCGTAACCGCCTTGCTTGAGATAGACCGGCTCGATGATCGCGGCAATCTCGTCCTCGCGCATGCCGGCTTTCAGCTCATTGGCGATCGCTTCAATGGATTGATCCGTGAGTCTGGAAGCAATGCGGATACGATCGATTTCTTCCGCGCTCTTGACTGTGCGCATCATCCGCAGTTTGCCGCCGAGGTCGGTAAAAGCGGCGCCGGGAAACTTCTCAATCATCTTGACGTAGACCTGGTAAGCGAGTGAACCGGCCAAGCCGATCCTTTTCGACTCCAAGCCGCGCTCCCGGATGAGATCGAGCACGCTGTGGGTGGTATTGGCTCCCGCCCAGCGCACGTCCTTGATCGCGGACATCACCCGGGCCATGGGAAAATGATTAAAGAGCTGCATGAGAATGACCGGTTCTTTGCCGTTTTCGAACAGCACATAGGCTTCGCGGCTGCTCGGCCAGTCGCTCATCCAGTAGACGTCCGACGCGTATCGTCCGCTGCCGTAGACCAGCAGCGCGTCCACCTTCTCCTGGTCCATTAAATTGTAAATAGCCTGATGCCGTCGCGCGATTTCCTCATCGGAAAATGTCGGATAGTCGGATCGTTGCCGCATTGAGAGCTCCTCCTGATTAGTCGCGATTTGGCTTGGATGCACCGGTTCGAACCGGTGCTGCAGTTGCTGCTAATTCCTGTATCATCGAAAGAGTTGGCGAATCAAACGCAGAGAATCTCTGTTTCCTCAGGTTGCCGTGGGGTAGTTCAATCGGCAGATTCGATCGACATCAACGTGTGTCCCTGCTTGTCACTTGATGGAAAGTGAATAAACGATGCGAAGTGCATGACTCCGTCGAACTTTTCCTCGCCAAATAACCGATCGAGCAGCGCGGTGTTTTCGATGACTATCCGACAATAAGTATAACTTTCATCCTCCAGGAAGACGAAATGATTTTTTGCGCTCGATAGCGAGATGTCGACGTTAAGATTGTCCAACTACGCCATAAGTCCTACTGGACATTTCCTTTTTTGCGTGCGACTCTTCAAAGGATTTGGAAGTTTTTAATTCAATTCACAGGAGAAAAGTCATGAACGCATCCCGGGCTCTCTATCGATTGATATTGGCTTTATTTATTACCGCGCTTAGCGCCGGTGCTTGCGCCCAGGCGCAGCCTGCCAAGCAAGAGTTTCAGCCGCAGGTCGGCCAGGAAGGCAAAGATGTTATTTGGGTGCCGACGCCCCAGGAATTGGTGGATAATATGCTCGACATGGCCAAGGTGACGCCGAAGGATTACGTGATCGATCTCGGCTCGGGCGATGGGCGCACGGTTATCACCGCGGCCAAGCGCGGCTCCAAGGCGCTCGGCATTGAATACAATCCCGACATGGTCGAGCTGTCCAAACGCAATGCCGCGAAGGAAGGCGTCAGTGACAAAGTGAGTTTCGTGAAGGCCGATTTGTTCGAGAGCGATTTCTCGCAGGCCCAAGTGATCACGATGTTTTTACTGCCGGACATCAACATTAAGTTACGCCCGAAGATCCTTAATCTAAAACCCGGCACTCGCATCGTCTCGAATTCCTTTACCATGGGCGAGTGGGAGGCGGATGAAACGACCAACGTCAAAAATGGTTGCGCCTCCTATTGCAGGGCCTATCTCTGGATCGTCCCGGCAAAAGTCGCTGGCACATGGCAGCTTCCTCAAGGCGAGCTGGCGCTGAAGCAGACGTTTCAAATGATTTCCGGTACTCTGAAGTCCGGAAAGAACAGCACGCCGGTCAAAGGCAGGCTCAACGGTGAACGGATCACTTTCACTGCCGGCGGCACGGAGTATCAGGGCCGGGTCAGTGGCAACACGATTGAGGGAAATCTTAAATCCGGCGGCAGTTTCAAAGCCACCCGGGCCGGCAAGTAGGCGGCTAGGCGGATACTTTTACTTCCCACAGGAGAATCGGCTATGAATCGATGGCGCGTCACGCGGCAGTTGCTTTTGGCGCTCTATGTGTCGGTGTTTGCTTGCACGGCCGTCGCTCAGGCGCAGACGGCGGTGGGAGAATACGAGCCAAGGGTGGGCCAGCAGGGCAAAGACGTCGTCTGGGTACCGACGCCGCAGGAGTTAGTGGACAAGATGCTCGATATGGCCAAAGTAACGCCGGATGACTTTGTGATCGATCTCGGCTCGGGCGATGGACGCACGGTCATCACCGCGGCTAAGCGCGGCGTGCGCGCCCACGGCATCGAATACAACGCGGAGATGGTCGAGCTGTCGAAGCGCAACGCCGCCAAAGAAGGCGTCAGCGACAAAGCGACCTTCGCCAACGCCGATTTGTTTGAAAGCGATTTTTCGCAGGCTCAGGTGATCACCATGTTTCTCTTGCCGGGAATCAACTTGAAACTAAGGCCAAAGATTCTCGATCTCAAACCGGGTACCCGGATTGTCTCGAACTCGTTTACCATGGGCGACTGGGCCGAGGACGAAAGCGCTTCGGTAGGAGGGGAGTGCGATCATTGGTGCACGGCGCTGCTCTGGATTGTTCCGGCCAAGGTGGAAGGCACGTGGCAACTGCCGCACGGAGAACTGGCCTTGAAGCAAACGTTCCAGATGCTTTCCGGCACGCTGAAGACCGGCAACGACGTTGCGCAGATCACCAACGGCAAAATCATCGGAGATCAGATCGTCTTCACTGCCGACGGCCAGCAATACAGAGGCCGTGTAAGTAGCAATGTCATCGAAGGGAACGCCGGTTCCGGCGCGAGTTGGAAAGCGACGCGGCGCTAAATCAAAATTCCGGTTCAAGGTTCAATGGTTCAACAGTTCAAGGTCGGAGGAGGCGAACGTCTAAGAAGATTCGTTTAAGAATTACCTCAGCCCCCGTTCTTCCCCACTCACACGGCTTCTATTTCCGTTTTCCGCTTTCATAATTGAGCGTTGTCTTTAAAAACTCTTGGCATAAGCCCGTTCTTTCGATTAGAATCGCGCTCGCCGGTGTGAGGTGCAACCGAGCTCTCCGATTCCGGATCTACGAGCGCAAGTCTTTATTTTTTCAACCAGGCAGACAGCATCAAAAAGCCCGCGGCTAAGTAAAAAATGGCGATCAAAAAATCTGAACTTTACGGCTCGCTTTGGAAAAGCTGCGACGAGCTGCGCGGCGGCATGGATGCTTCGCAGTACAAAGACTACGTGCTGGTCCTGCTGTTCGTGAAATATGTCTCCGACAAATACGCCGGCCAGAAGGACGCGCTGCTCGACGTGCCGAAGGGCGGCAGCTTCGCCGACATGGTGGCGGCCAAGGGCGACAAAGAAATCGGCGATAAGATGAACAAGATCATCGCCAAGCTTGCTGAAGCCAACGACCTCGTCGGCATGTTCAAGGAATCGGACTTCAACGACGACGGCAAGCTCGGCAAGGGCAAGGAGATGGTCGACAGGCCGCCGCCGTCCTTTCCGACATGGACGCCGAGATTGCGGCGCTTGAACAGAAGCGCGACAAGACTCGTTTGCTCAAGCAGGGGATGATGCAGGAGCTGCTGACCGGGAAAACGAGGTTGGTGGCTTAGCGGTGGGACTATGAGTAACAGAGAATCAGACCGATCCGGCGGATCGGATGGATCGAAAGGCCGCACCGGAAACCGGCAACGCCGGCTGCGGCCGAGCGGGGGTTATCGTGACCTGCGGAGCTTTCAGGCGGCGACGGTGATTTACGACGCGACGGTGGCGTTCTGCGACCGGTTTGTCGATAGGCGTTCGCGCACCCGCGATCAGATGGTGCAGGCGGCGCGCAGCGGCAGGCAGAACATCGCGGAGGGCAGCCGGGCGGCGGCGACCTCGAGCCAAACTGAGCTGCGTCTGGTGAACGTGGCGCGCGCCAGTCTGGACGAGCTGCTGCTCGACTACGAGGACTTTCTCAGACAGCGCGGCAAGCGCCAGTGGAAAAAAGACGACCCAGAGGCGCGGCAGGTGCGGTCGGTGGGGACGAGGAGAGATCCGACTGATCAGACGGATCGGCCTGATCCGACGGATCACTGGAAGAGCTATTCGCGCTGGTTGGAGGCCGCCGATCCGGCGGTGGTCGCTAACGCGGTGCTCTGCCTGATCCACCAGACAAACTACCTGCTAGACCAGCAGATCGCGGCGCTGGAGCGGGACTTTATTGCCGAGGGTGGCTACACGGAACAGCTCGCCGCCGCCCGGCTAGAGGAGCGGGGAAGGCAGAGGGTCGTTCGGACGGATCTGACGGATCCGTCGGATCGGGCTGATCGGTCGGATCGTGCGAAGCAACCGCCCTGCCCCAACTGCGGCAAGACGATGGTCCTGCGCACTGCGCGTCAGGGAAAGCAAAGCGGCTCGCGGTTCTGGGGCTGCTTGGGTTACCCCGAGTGCAGGGGCACGCGGGAGGTGGGATCGGACGGATCTGTCGGATCGGACCGATCGGTCGGATCAGGTCGGAGCGGGAAACCATGACTGTCGGGCAGATCGAGAGGAGAACCCAAGCGCGCGTCGTGAAACTACTGCGCGAAACACTGCGCTACGACTATCTCGGCAACTGGAGCGACCGCGAAGACAACTGCAACATCGAAGCAAACTTATTGCGAGCCTTCCTGAACAGCAGAGGTATGACGACGCACTGATCGCTCGGGCGTTGTTCGCGCTCGAAAAGGCTGCCGGCGATACCAGCAAAAGTCTCTACGATCGCAACCGCGCCGTTTACGACCTGCTCCGCTATGGCGTGAAGGTCAAACCGGATATCAGCGAGAACACGGAGACCGTCTGGCTCATCGACTGGAAGCGGCCGGAGAGAAACCACTTCGCCATTGCCGAGGAAGTCACCGTCTCGGCGGCCGACGCCAAGGCGCATACGAAACGGCCCGACGTGGTGATGTATGTGAACGGTATCGCGCTCGGCGTGCTGGAACTGAAACGCTCGACGATTTCGTTGGCTCAAGGCATCCGCCAGAACCTGGACAACCAGAACCTGGAACTGGCAAAGAAGCCGGTGCGATGTCTCGAATATATTGTTGTTCATGAACTGGTACACCTGCTGGAGAGGCATCACAACGACACGTTTACGGCGCTCATGAACAAGTTTCTGCCGCAGTGGAAATTACGTCGAAACGAGTTGAATGCCGCTCCACTCGCGCACGAGATGTGGAGCTACTGACAGAGATAGGTAATAAATGCGAGGAAGTGGAATTAGCAGACGCGGAGCAATTACCGGCGCCGCACTTATGGCCGTAATTGCTCCAAGAATGCAGATTTAT
Organism: Binatia bacterium; assembly: GCA_040877705.1. Taxonomy (GTDB): domain Bacteria; phylum Desulfobacterota; class Binatia; order UBA9968; family UBA9968; genus WHTF01. The sequence goes on from JBBDNJ010000043.1 coordinate 6,759, forward strand.
AACTTCAACAATCGTTTGGCGTTGCCTTCTAGCATCAGCAGCTTGTCGGTCTCGGAAAGATCGAGCTCCTCGACCTTCTTTGCGGAATCCCAGTCGCCCAGATCGTAAGGATAGTCGGTGCCGACCATGATGTGGTCGACTCCGGCCAGACCGATCAGATAGTTGATCGTATCGAGGCGGTAGATCATATCGTCATAGTAAATATTTTTCAGATAGGCGCTGGGCGGCATCTTTGCTTGCGGCGCGCGCGCGCCGGAGCGGACTTTCCATCCCTGATCGTAGCGTCCGAGGTGGTAGGGGAAAAATCCGCCGCCATGCAAGATGCAGAGCTTAAGATTGGGAAAGCGGTCAAATACGCCGCTATAGGTCAGGTAGCCGAAGCAGAGCGCGCTGTCGGCGGGATTGCCGCAAATCAGTTTTAAACCGTACGGATTCATCTTGTCGGCCCCCGCGACGTCCTCCGGGTGTATGACGATCATCACGTCGAGCTCTTGCGCCTTGGCCCAGAACGGATCGAAATCCGTGGTGCCGTAGTAAGTACCGTTGACGTTGGTGCCGATGTAGCCGCCCTTGAAATTCAGATCACGCACCGCATGTTCCAAAACTTTGGCGGCTCGGGCCGGATCTTGTAGCGGCACCGAGGCCATGCCGACAAAGCGGTCGGGATGGCGATCGATCAGACCTTTGATCCCCTCGTTATAGACGTTGCACCAGTTTTCACCCTGCTCGCCGGTGAGACGGTAACCCAAAGTGGCCGTGTGGGCTTCCAACGCGGCCATTGCGAGTTTCGAGTCCTGCAT
>JBBDNJ010000044.1:0-7519 GCA_040877705.1 Binatia bacterium
GCTCTTCCCACAGCGTACGAGACCTTTTGCAGGTCCGCGCATGAGGCCGCGGCGTGCGGGCTCCCGATCGTCGCACCGGCCGTGAACGGCGTGCGCGAGCTTGTCGGCGCGAATGAGGCCGGAATCATCGCAGGTCGCAACGCTAAGGACGTTGCGCACGCGCTCGTCACGTTGGCTACGGATCCGGAGCTTCGCGCGCAGATGGGGAATGTCGCCAAGCAGCGTGCCGCCGTGTTCGAGGAAGAGGCGGTGGCGATGCGAGTCCTCGCGCTCCACAGATCGCTGCTCGAGCGCTCAGGCTACATCAATTCTGATGCGGGTTCGGGCAGCTCGTAAGTTGTCGAGGGGCGAGAAACGGCGAAATTTCCGGTACTGGCCAAGGTAATTTAGACGTTGCTTGGAGACCGGTCTCCGGACCAATTGAGTGATTGAATGAGGTAGGTCTCGATGGTTCCGGCTGAAACGTGCTGGTGGTCGCGCACCCGAGTGCGCGTGAATGGTATCGCACAAGCGACCACACGCATCGTGGAGAGTTCGATATTAACCTTCCTCACAATCGTTAAACTCCAGTTCGTGGAGCCGGGCTTCGCCATCAATGCTGAAACTCGTCTCCAGCCACTGTTGATGGGCTACAACATTAAAGAAGTTCCGATCTCGTGGATCAATCGCACGCCTCATATGGGCCTGTCTTCCTTCCGGCTAATGGGCGTCGGTGGAGGTTAATGGCGGGTGCTGTATCACCTCTGGCTCGGGTGCGTCTTTGGCATCGGAACGTATAGCGCTTGATCTCGGAAAGAGCGTCCGTCAAACGTGGCGTGGAGAAGCCGCAGCCGTCGGCCCATACATGTCAATGAGACACTCACGCGCCAATAATATTAATGTGAGGGAGAAGTAGAGGTCTCAGGTAGTAGTACAGCGAAACGGAATTTGGATCAGAGAGAGATGGAGGCTAAAGCGCTACATCGAGGTGAAGAGCGGAGTATAATCTGAGGTTTTCGGAAGCGGAGACTACCGCGAACAGGAGAGATTTGGAAATTTTAAAATTTTTTATAAAGCACATCGGTAAAAGGTCTTATCACACATGTCACTGTACGTTCCTTCCAACACTGACTTAAAGAAGCTCTGTTCTAATGGCTGGTGGGCACTCAAGCTCATCTGGTCAACTAATGCTTTGCTAACGGCAGGGCTTGCGCTCGCAACTATCGCGCGCGGCATCGTTCCGGCCGGATTGGCTGTTTTTGCCCGCGGGCTCATCAATGTTTTTTTTGTAGGTCAGGGCGGCGCGGCAGCGGTCGGTATGGATGCTGTTCTGCCCTGGTTTCTTCTGGGGTTCGGCGTCACGATACTAGAGGCGATGGCTCCACTCGTGCACAGATTCTGCTTCGAACGATTGCATGACGACATGAACATCAGGATCACATCGGACATTCTGAGCCACGCCGAAAAACTAGATCTCGCGTTTTTTGAAAATTCCGCGAAGCGAAATCTGTTAGATAGGGCACAGCAAAGTCCTGCCGAGCCTTTTATGAGATTTATCGTAGAGATCCAAAGCTCGACCACGGCCCTCTTGCAAACGGTTTCTTTAGCCGGCCTTTTGGCCTTGATCGAACCGCTGGTTCTTCTGGCGTTGGCTCCCTTTGCTCTGCCATATCTTCTGTTCCATTGGCGGCTGTCTAAGAAGCGTTATCAAGAACAATATCACCGCACGCCACAGAGGCGTTGGACAAGCTATTTTGTTTCTCTGCTAACCGGCCGCCAATCAGTGGCGGAAATCAAGCTGCTCGATCTGAGTCCCTTTTTTCGCGATAAATTTGACTCTCTCATGAGGCAGTTCCGAGCGCGCGATCGAAGGCTTTACCTGCGCAACTTCGGCGGTAGCTCCGTGTTCGCCTTGGTAACCACGATCGCCTTTTTCCTAATTTTTTTTCGAGTGATTACTAACGTTCTCAAGGGTTCTCTGACGGTGGGCGATGTCGCGGTATTTGGCGGAGCAACTGCCCGGCTTCGGTTTAGTCTTGAAGGAACCATTCGGTCCCTTAGCAGCGCTTTAGAGCAGACTCTCTATATCTCCAACCTCATTGAGTTCTTCAACGAAAAACCTCGAATGGTTTCGGGCTCATCGATGCTCCCTTCCCCGACCCGCGCGGAGATTGAGCTCAAAAATGTGTCTTTCACCTATCCGGGTTCGGCGGAGCCCGTCTTGCGAGACATCTCATTGCACATCCGGCCCGGCGAAACCGTCGCTCTGGTCGGCGAGAACGGAGCGGGTAAGACGACTCTGGTAAAACTATTGGCGCGGCTCTATGACCCGGATACCGGTTGCATTGAATTTGATGGGGTTGATTTGAGAACTCTTTCGTTGAGCCATCTGCGCAAGCAAATCGGATTTGTGCTCCAGGATTTCGGCCGCTATGAAGCTTCCGCGGCTGACAACATCGCTTACGGTGACTGGCGGCTTATGTCCGACTCGCGACTAAAAGTCGAAGAAGTGGCGCGTCTGGCCGGAGTGGATACGATGGTGCGATCGATGCCGGCAGGATATGACACGGTGCTTGGCCGAGTCTTTGGAGAACACGATCTCTCGGGAGGCCAATGGCAGAAGCTTGCAATCGCCCGTGCCTTTGCTCGCGATGCTTCGGTCCTGATCTTAGACGAACCGACCGCAAGTCTCAGCGTCCAGGCGGAATATGAGTTGTTTTGCCGGTTTCACGAACTTTCGCGCGGCCGCACGACGATTTTGGTTTCCCATCGCTTCTCGACTTTGAGCATCGCCGATCGAATTCTCGTCATGGAGAAGGGACGTATCATTGAAGCCGGCACCCACCAAGAGTTATTGGCCCATGCGGGTAATTACGCGCGTCTCTATCGCTTGCATCGAAACCCGCTGAAATCAATGGAATCCCATCGGAAGTCCGGAAAGATTTTTCCCCTTAAGTAAATGACGAAGTGAAAACGGTAAATTCAGGGGAGATTTCCGTAGATTAAACGACCGCAGATTCGTGCCGATGATGAGTTTTGGAATGCTACAACGGGACATATCGCAATTGCGATCGGACATCCAAGGGGTCGTTGCCCTCATCAAGCGTGTTCCCGAGTTTTTTAGGGAGCGAGTTACATTACAGCGAGCGGAAGAGCAAATCAGAAGAGATCTCGATCGTCGGGAGGAGCGTTTTCTTGGGGTCGTCCGTACCGGAATCTATGAGCGCCCGAAGAGCCCCTACTTGAAACTGCTACGACTTGCAGGGTGTGAATATGCAGATGTTCAGGCGCAGGTCCGGCGTTCCGGAGTCGAGGCGACGTTAAAGCGGCTTGCCCGGGAAGGAGTGTATCTTACTTCAGACGAGTTCAAAGGCAAAAAGGAAGTCAACCGGGGCCGGCACTGCTTCCGAGTAGTACCCCATTATTTCGACAGACCAACGGCGTCAGCGGGATACCAGACGCAAAGTAGCGGGACCACCAATCAACCGATTCGCTCATTCGTTTCTCTCGATCTCTTATCTATAAGGACACCGGCGACTTGCGTCGCGTTTGCGGCGCACGACCTGTTGTCACGGGCTCATGCGATGTACGATTCCGTTCTCCCCGGCTCCGCAGGGATCAATAACCTGATGATCTACGCAAGAATGGGCGTCCTTACGGACCGATGGTTTGCGCGACCGATGCCTATCAGAAGCAAACTAGAAAGGATCTATCATTCTTGCACGACGCAGCTGCTGGTGAAGGCTGCCAGACTTTGTGGAGCCGGCTTTCCCAAACCTGAATATCTTCATCAGGAAGTCGATAAAATCCTTCACTGGGTGGCGGCTCAGAAAGTTCAGACAAGATCCTGCTGTATCACTACTGCGGCGAGCAACGCCGCCAGAATCGCGCGCGCCGCCTGCCGGCTTGGCATCTCTCTTGAGAGCACTAAATTTATCGTAGGCGGTGAGCCGTTTACAGATTCCAAACGGCAAGTCATCGAGAGTGCAGGCGCCACCGCGATATCGCGTTACGCATACGGCGGCAGCGTCAATATCGGTTTCGGTTGCGCGAACTCGCTTTATGCGGATGAAATCCATGTGAATCAGCACCTTCTTGCGCTTATTACCCATCCGCGCTCGGTCGGTAACGGCGGTGATGACATTTGTCCTCTACTCTGCACGACGCTTGATCCATTGTTTCCAAGGCTGCTCTTGAATGTGGAGAGCGGGGACTATGGCTATCTGACTCAGAGGAACTGCGGATGCGCTTTGGAAAAAGCCGGCCTTACCCTTCACCTTCATCATATTCGCAGCTTCGAAAAATTCACCAGCGAGGGCATGAACTATTTCTATGGTGATCTCTATGAGCTTTTTGAGAAAATTTTGCCAGCGGAGTTTGGCGGCAGTCCCGGAGACTACCAACTGGTGGAGGAAGAAGACGGCAACGCGCAGAATCGACTGACTCTCGTGGTCGACCCGGAGATTGGGGAAATAGACGAAAAGGCGATAGTTGACCGGCTTCGGACAGCTTTTTCCAGCGGCACGCGCAGTAATCGATTTATGACCGGAGTTTGGGAAAAGGCGGAGACTTTCAGGGTTAGGCGAGAAATCCCTTATGCCAGTCCGCGAGGAAAGATCCTTCCGCTCCACATCCGGCAGCATCAATCGTCGAGCTTGCAGTGAGCCCGGCGGCTGTCGCGGGGAGCTCGATTGATCCAGGTGCCGACTTCTATTTTCATCCTGACTTCTCACGCAGTCGATGATCCGCGTTCGGTCATCTCGTTTTAGCAGCGCCTTTTGAGCGTGGCATGGCGCGGTTGCCAATGGAAAAGCGCTCCATGCTGAGCTGGGGTGAAATAAAGGAAATGCAAGGTGGATATGACCTTTGGCGGGCATACAATTACGCAGGCACAGCCTCGTTAACCATATGACACAAGCCGCTCTAAAGCAGAACTACCTGCAACTGACGTCCGATCTAAAGAAAGTGAAAAACACCCTAGCTCTCGCAGCTTCGCTACCATGCTTTCTTCGTGAGCGGGTCACCCTTGAGCAGGCGAAAGAGGGAATTCAAACAAATCTCGAAACTCGAAGCAACAGATTTCTCGATCTGGCGCGCGCTCGGATCTACGAGTGCCCGGCTAGTCCTTATCTTAGACTTTTGAAACATGCAGGCTGCGATTTTTCCGACCTTCGAGCGCATGTGCATTCCCATGGCTTAGAAAGTACCCTGGAGCGATTAGCAGCGGAAGGCGTCTATCTCACATCGGACGAATACAAAGGCAAAAAGGAGGTTATCCGCGGCGGCCTTTCGTTCAAAGTGTGCCCTGACGATTTCGAGCTACCCCATTCGTCGCCGGGATTCTTAACTCAGAGCAGTGGGACCAATAACCAACCCGTTCGTTCACTGAGCCCGCTCGAATGGATTGGATTGCGGACGTTGGCAACAGGAGTGTTTTTCTTTGCTCATAATCTATTCTCTTATTCTCACGCTCTTTATGATGCGATTCTTCCGGCAAGCTCGATCAATCATCTATTGGTTAACGCCAAGTTGGGCAAAAGAACTGATCGTTGGTTTGCTCGTACGATTCCGTTTAACAATCGGCTCGAGGGATGGTATTACCAGTCGGCTACTCATTTAATTGTGCAACTCGGGAAATGGTTTGGGCCGGGTTTTCCCACACCAGAGCTACTCGGTGCGGACGACACCGACCGGATTGTTAGTTGGATAGCAGAGCAAAAGAGACTGGATAAAAATAGTTACCTTACGACGGTCGCTAGCAACGCGGCTAGGGTTGCGCGAAAAGCCTGGCAAATGGGGCTGTCATTGGAGGGAACCAAGTTTAATGTCGCCGGCGAACCTTTCACGGAAGAGAAGGAGAAGGCGATCCAGAAAGTGGGAGCAACCACCACGTCCCGATATTCCTATGGCGGTCAAGTTTCCGTAGGTTGTGGCTGCGGCCATCCCAGTTACAGAGATGAGGTACACGTCAATCAGCACCTATTGGCTCTCATCGGTCATCCAAGGCCACTCACTGGAGTTGACACGGTCATCCATCCCTTGTGTCTGACAACCTTGGATCCGGCTGCTCCTAGGCTGCTTCTTAACGTCCAGAATGGCGACTATGTAAAACTTGAGGAAAGAGATTGTGGATGTGCTCTCCAGCAGGTTGGTCTCACGCTTCATCTCCATCACATTCGCAGCTTCGAAAAATTGACCAGCGAGGGAATGAACTATTTCTACGGTGATCTCTATGAGCTGTTTGAGAAAGCCCTGCCTGGGGAGTTTGGCGGGAGTCCTGGGGACTATCAGCTTGTGGAGGAAGAGGATAGCAACGGGCAAACCAGACTGACACTTCTGGTTCATCCCGGGATAGGCCAATTAGACGAAAAAAGAGTGCTTGCGCGGCTGCATGCCGCTTTTGCGGATGGATCGCGCGGCAATCGTTTTATGACTGGCGTGTGGCAGAATGCGGGGACTTTCCGGATGAGGCGGGAGGTTCCTTATGCCAGTCCGCGTGGAAAGGTCCTCCCTCTGCATATCCGCCGGCACCAACCTTCGAGTGACAGTGAGCCCGCCAGTCTTGCAGGATAGTCCATTCACCTAGTGGCTACTTCTATTCCAATCCTGACTTTTCACGCCGTCGATGACCGGCCTTCGGTCATTTCGTTTGCGCCGCGGCTCTTTGAGAGTGGCATTTCCCGGTTGCACGGGGCCGGGTATCGAACTCTAAGTCTCCTCGAACTGGTCGATTGCATCCGCCGAGGCGTTTCGTTTCCCGAACGTTCTCTCGCGCTCACCTTCGATGATGGATATCAGTCCGTATATGACCACGCATTTCCCATTTTACAGCGTTACGGTTTCTCCGCCACGGTGTTTCTGACGGTCGGAAAGATGCGGGAAAAGACAGCAGCCGAGCGACTGCCCTCCATGGAAGGTCGCTCGATGTTGAGCTGGCGGGAAATAAAGGAGATGCAGCGTTGGGGGATCGCGTTTGGTGCTCACACGCTCACACACCCCGATCTGACGCGTTTGCGTGTCGATCAACTTGAAGCCGAGGTAGTAAGCGGAAAGGATGTCATTGAAGACGCTCTGGGCGCTCAGGTCAACAGCTTTGCGTATCCTTTCGGTCGCTACGACCAACAGTGCCGCGAGATTGTCAGCCGTCACTTCGTGTGCGCCTGTTCGGACCGGCTTGGATTGCTCCGCGCCGGCAGCGACCCGTATGCTATGGAACGCGTGGATAGTTATTACCTCCGCAGCGAGAAACTATTTGCCGCGATCCCGACAAAGTTTTTCCCCTTGTACATTCACGCACGAGCCGTGCCGCGCCAGCTTCGACGCACCGTCAAGTTAAATATCGCCAACAGATTTCAGCGGTGATTCTGAGCTGGAATTCGCCGGATCACACCGGATACTTGGTGCCGTCTGGTTTTGCTTCTCTCACTGATGCGCCGCGTCCACGCTTCCTATGAGAAGGATCGTAGTTGTGATGCTTTCCATTCGCAAGCTATACATAACGACATAAGTAATTGCGCATATAGTCAGAAGGTGAGATCAT
>JBBDNJ010000045.1:0-7467 GCA_040877705.1 Binatia bacterium
CCGAGTTGAATCAACGCGGGCCGGTAGCCTTTGCCCGTGATAGTGTGAAACTTGGAGGCTTCCCGGGTCACGCGAAAATACGCGTAGAGCGTGCCCGCCACCACCAGCATCAAGAGCATGGCAAATGCTCCCGCCCTGCCGTAGATCGGCGGCATACGTTGAGCGTCGAGCAGAATCGAGGTCGTCAGAACCCGAATATCGCCGGGCAGTCCGACAAGAGCCGGAATCTCGAACGATTCAAACGCGCGAATGAAGATCAACAGCACGACGGAAAAAAATGCCGGCAGCATGAGCCGCAGCGAAATCCGTCTGAGGGTCTGCCAAACGCGGGCGCCGCACACCGCCGACGCTTCCTCCAGGGACGGATCCATGGAACGAAAAGAGGCCGCCAGCATGAGAAAAACAAACGGCGACCAGAGCAGGGATTCGACGAATACCATCCCCCACATGGAATACACATTCAGCACCGGTTCGGTTTGGCTGAACAGCGTTTTCAACCAAAAGTTCACCGGTCCGGCTCTTCCCAAGAGCAGCAACCAGCCGATGGTGTACAGGATAAACGGCGTCCCGAAGGAGGCGAAAGCGGTAAAATATCCCAAGCCGCGCAACGGCGCATCGGTGCGGGTCACGATCCAGGCGATGATGCCGCCGATGCAGGTCGCCAGGAACGCGCTGGCGACGGAAAAATACATCGTATTAAACAAAGGGCCCAGGACCTGAAGCTCGCGAAAAAGGTCTTGATAGAAACCAAAGGTAAACTCATCCAACTCCCCGGTAAACTTGGTGGTAAAAAGGCTGGTCTGGATCACCGAGTAAAGGGGAGGAAGAACGAGATACGCGGTAATGACGGAGACGAGGATCAGCACGTAGGTCTCCGGACCAAAACGCGACCTTGCTCCAAGTCCGAACAATCCGCGAGGGTTGCTTTGGCGGCCGGAAGTCAGGGGCGGGTCAATGGTCTCGTATGGCTGTTGCCGGGCCATAGAGTCTCATCGTCATTGCTTGAGAAATTGATCCTGAAAATAATCAACCCATGCGTTACCCTTATCGAATTGCGCGTCCGGCGTCATGTAAACGGCTTTCTTGAAGCGCCCGCCGCCGGCTTTCAAATCCGCCTGCTTAGCGTCAACCTTGGGATGCGCCGGCAAATAATTGGACTGTTGAAAAACTTTTTGGCCCTTTTCAGAAAAGACAAAATCCAAAAACAGCATAGTGGCGTGAGGGTGCGCCGCGTTCTTTGCTAAGGCAAGGGTTTGGATCGTGGCAGTGACGGGCTCTATGGGATACCAGTCCACCGGTGCTCCGGCCGACTTACTGATATACGCATGATGGTTGAATATGTGGACGGCAAGAGGATATTCCCCTGCAATCACCAGATCCAGAATCTGCCGGTTACTGGCCGTGCTCTTGGCGATATTCTGGGCTTTCAGTTTTTGCAGGTAGGCATTGCCTGCTTCCTGCCCCATGGAAGTGAGAACGTTGCCGATAAACATCGGCGCCCCCGAGCCACGACTGGTCGACCACATCATCTTGCCCCGCCAACGTGGATTGAGCAGATCCGCGTAGCTTTTAGGTACCTCATTGGCTTTGACCATCTTGGTGTTGTATCCGAGAGCGAAAAAATAAAGGTTGGTCGATCCCCAAAAACCCTGAGGATCCTTCAGTTCAGCCGGATAGTCGGCGAGAGCCGGCGAATAAAAGCGTTGCAGAAAGCCTGCCCGCTGAACCATCACCGGCGACACCGTTCCGTCGATCAGATCGACGTCGTACCTCTTGGCCTGGTATTCCGCTAGCATCTTGCGCACCACATTCTCAGAGTTGCCGCGATAAAACTCGAGTTGGACAAACGGATATTCCTTCTCGAAAGCTTCCTTCACCGGCCGCACCACCTGATCGACGATCAACGTGGTATACCATGTAATTTTGCCTTCTTTCTTTGCTCCCTCAACGAGAATTTTCTGACGATCGGCCGACTTCATCACAGCGATGTCTTCGACCGTCGCCGCCCGCAGGACCCGCGGCAAAGAAAAGATAGCAATCAACGCGAGGAGCAGAAAAAAGGTCGCCCCATTTTCACGGAATTTTATTATTGCTGTCATTGCGATATCTCCTCAGAATGGATGCAAGTTAATGACTTTTTACCGCCGGCGGTTTCTCTTCATCCCATGCCTGTGGAGAAGCTATTCTTGCGTCCGCTCCCTGTCAAGCGCCGGCTCATCCTCGGTGGCTTCTACAATGGAAGCGGGATAGTCAGTCCTCGCTGAGAGGTGGAGAGGTATACGGGGGCCGACGAGGAGAGCTGTAATTGAAACCCAAAAGAGTGTCAAGGCGGTTGCGAAGTTTCCCGGCCAGTGAAAATTTTCTTGACTCTCTCCGGAGCTGTGGATAGAGCATCATTTTTGAGGAACAAAACCATGCTCACTCGTTTGATCGTGCAACGAAGAGAACTGTTTGCCGAAGGCCACCCATTTCCGATTACCGGAACCTACGAGAAACTCGTAGGCAAAGTTGACGGCGAACTCGATCCGAACAACCGGCTGAACAAAACCGTGGTCAATCTCGAAAGGGCGCCGCGCAATCGCCAGGACAGGGTCGAGTATCGGAGCGATTTTTGTATTCTGAAGCCGGTGGATATGCTGCGAGGCAATCATAAGATTTTCTTCGATGCCCCCAACCGGGGAAGCAAGCGCATTCTGGGCTTTCTCAACGACGCGCCGGCGACCAACGATCCCTGCACCGTCGAACATGCCGGTAACGGCTTTCTCATGCGCCAGGGCTACACCCTTGTCTGGTGCGGCTGGCAGGGCGACCTCATGCCGCTGAAGAATTGGCTGGTATTGAACGTCCCGGCGGCGACGAATAACGGCAAAGAAATCGTCCGCCCCATCCGCACTGAAATTGTCGTCGACGAAAACGGAGTCAAGTCACAGCCGCTGAGCGGCGACGAGCGCGTTCAAAGCTACGCAGCAGCGTCCCTGGACAAATCTCTCGCCACTCTGACGGTGCGCGAGAAATCTTACGGCAAACGAATACCGGTGCCGGCGCAAGAATGGGAGTTTGCAACGGTCGACAAAGACGCCGAAAGCGGCAAAGAAACCATCGCACCGAGTTCCACCGACCTCTATCTTCGCTCGGGCTACAAGCCGGGACATATTTATGAGTTCATTTATCCCGCGAAGAATCCGTTGGTCCTGGGCTTGGGTTTCGCGGCGGTGCGCGATCTAGTTTCATTTCTGCGTTACGAAATGAAAGACGCGGCGGGGAAATTTAATCCGCTCGCAGTGGCTAAAAAATCCACCGGCATTGGTTATGCGTACGGCTGGGGCCGTTCGCAGAGCGGCAGATTCCTGCGGGATTTCGTCTATCACGGCTTCAACGAAGACGAGTCGCAGCGAAAAGTCTTCGATGCGATCGCGCCGCACGTGGCCGGCGGCGGCAGGCTATTTCTAAATTACGAATTTGCTCGTCCGGTCACTTCTTCGCAGCAACATACCCACCAGCTCGAGCCGGAGCTGTTTCCGCATGCCTACAACATCGTTAAGGACATCCAAACCGGCCGGCGTGATGGAATCCTTAAGCGTCCCAAAACCGATCCCTATGTCTTTCACACTCAGACCTCGACGGAATACTGGCAAAAGCGCGGCTGCCTGGCGCACACCGACGGCAAGGGAAATGACATCGATATTCCGGACAAGGTGCGCATCTACGTCATCGCCAGCGCGCAGCACAACAGCCCTTTCGGCTCGGAGCCGGAAAAAGACGACACGCAGCAGCTCGTCAATCCGCTTCCCGCCGGAGATGTGCTCAGGGCTCTGATGGTCGCCATGGATTTGTGGGTCACGGAAGATATCGCACCGCCGCCTAGCCGGTATCCGAGAATCAAAGACGGCACATTGGTTCGTCCGCAACGGCGTTGTACCGGTTTCCCGAAAATTCCCGCCGCGCGTTACGCCGGTCTGCACAACCGTCAACTGTTTTTGGATTATGGACCGGACATTTTACACGGCCGCATCGACATCCACCCGCCGCGCCGCATCGGTAACGGCACCTACACGATTCTCGTGCCCAAGGTCGACCGCGACGGTAACGACCTCGCCGGCATTCGATTACCTGCCGTGCAAGCGCCGGCTGGAACTTACACCGGCTGGAACCTGCGGCCAGCCGGCTTAGCCGAAGACGAGCTATCGGGCTTGCTCGGTTCGTTTATTCCGTTTGCCAACACGAAAGCAGAGCGGCGCAAGAACGGCGACCCGCGTTTGTCCATTGGAGAACGTTACAAAGACCAAGCGGATTATGTTCTGCAAGTGGGCCGCGCGGCGCGCACGCTGGTGGATCAACGATTGTTATTGCCTGAAGACGCGGAGAAATTGATCGCGCAAGCCGCCAAACGGATTATTTCACGCTGACTTCGACGTCTGCGCCGTTATCTTGAGTGGCAGACCGTATAAAAATCCGCCCAGGAGACGACCTGTATTCCGCTGCCGCTGAATTTCTCGGTTTCGGGTCATGGCCGGACTTGATCCGGCCATCCACGCGTGGAAAAAGAAAATACCCGTAACAAGTACGGGTATGACAGACAAGAGACGCCGGCTTTTTGCCTATTGATTGCCTTCGCTATTTTTGCCCGTAAAGCTTTCTAATAAACCCGCTCTTGTCCAGTTCCGCGATGAGGCTCGGGTCCATGAACTCTTCGGGTTTGCGGCCGCGGATTTCCGGCCGGGTCGCCGCAACGTACTCATAGGTCGCCTCCAAACCCTTCATGATCGGATAAGGTACGGATATAAAATCCTTGCTGAAGATTTCGTAAGAACCTTCCAAGAGCTCCTGATCGTTGGTTCTTAGATACTTGCTCAGTACTTTTATGCTGAACTCCTTGTGTGCTTTGAAATGAGCGATCCCTTCGACATGGGATTTGAGCATGCGCATCACCGTGTCGCGATCGTCTTGAACGGTCTTGCGACGGGTCACCACCGACATCGACGGATAAACCACCTCTTTTCTCGCATCCCAGAGAACACGATACCCCATGCGCAGCCCCTGAGCATCAGCGGGATAGGACAGGTCCGCGGCATCCACTCGTCCCGATGCCAACGCTTGCAGCCGCTCCCCAGGTGTGCCGATCGAAAGCCAAGTGACGTCCCGAATTGGGTCCATGCCGTTTTTGGTTCCACCCCTAGCTAAAATAATCTGCGTATCACCTCGTAAATGAGCACGGCACCGTTACCGCCGGGCAACCAACGATTTCATAAAACCGCTAGCCTCGATCTTTTTCAAGCAACTCATGTCGTAAAATTCCTCCGGGCTTGCCGTGGCGGCCTTGGGCTGGCTGGCAACAAGAAACTGCAAAACGGATTTTACGCCGTTGGCGGTTGCGTATGGCATGACCGGCATCAGGTCAACGTAAAACTCGTACCCTTCTTCGGCGCGGGCACGATCGTTCATCTTCAAAAATTTTATAATGCCGGCGATGGTCTTCTCCTTTTGGGTTCGAAAGTAATGCAGCGATTCGACGTAGCCCTTGAGAAAGTTCTCAACCACCACGGGATGGCTCTTGATGTAACTTCCCATGCCGGCGATGGCGGTTCCGGCATACTCGATATCCAATTTTCTTAAGTCGGCGAGCTCGCGAAAACCCAACTGCTTTGCCATGCCGCTAAACGGCGGCAAGAGCGCGGTTGCCGCCACGGATCCCCGGTGCAGCGCGTTCAATCGTCCTCTCCAAGAGTCAAACTTCTTTTCTTAATCATCCATAGCTCCAATCGCTCGCTAACGCTGAGCATCATTCTTCGGCGTATTGTTCTTTCAACTTCGCCACCACCGTCGCGTCGGCCAAAGTCGTGATATCTCCCAGCGCCCGGCCATCGGCAATATCACGCAGCAGCCGGCGCATGATTTTGCCGCTGCGGGTCTTCGGCAACTCCGCGGCAAACAGGATCTCATCGGGTCTGGCGATAGCGCCGATCTTTTTCGAAACGTGAGCTTTGAGCTCATCGATAAGCGCATTTCCGCCATTCACCCCTGTTTTCAAAGAAACGAAGGCACAGATCGCCTGCCCTTTGATTTCATGCTCCTTGCCGATAACCGCTGCCTCGGCGACCTTTTGGTGATCGACCAAGGCGCTCTCAACTTCCATCGTGCTGATGCGATGGCCGGCCACGTTCATGACATCGTCGACGCGCCCAAGCAACCAGAAGTAACCGTCTTTATCTCGCTTGCAACCGTCACCGGTGAAGTATTTTCCCGGGAAGCGGCTCCAGTAGGTCTGCACGAAGCGGTCCGGATCCCCATAGATGGTGCGCATCATCGCCGGCCACGGTTGGGTCAGCACGAGATAGCCGCCGCCGCCTTTTGGCACGGACTTACCATTTTCATCGACGACATCGGCTTCGATACCGGGAAAAGGCAAGGTCGCTGAGCCGGGTTTCAGCTTGGTTAGACCCGGCAAAGGGGTGATCAAGGGATGGCCGGTTTCGGTCTGCCACCAGGTATCCATCACTGGACAGCGCCCGCCGCCGATGTATTTATGGTACCAAACCCAGGCTTCCGGATTGATCGGCTCGCCCACCGTGCCAAGCAGCCTCAGGCTTTTGAGATTATGTTTTTCAGGAAACTCCGTTCCCCAGCGCATGAATGTGCGAATCGCCGTCGGCGCCGTGTGAAAAATCGTCACGCCGTATTTTTCAACGATGCGCCACAGACGATCCTTGTCCGGCCAATCCGGTGTCCCCTCGTACATGACCTGGGTGACGCCATTGGCCATCGGACCATAGACGATGTGCGTGTGCCCGGTCACCCAGCCAATGTCGGCGGCGCACCAGAAAACGTCGTCTTCCTTCATGTCAAAGATCCATTTATTGGTCAGATGCACGCCGGTAAGATAGCCGCCGGTGGTGTGAACGATCCCTTTGGGATTGCCGGTGGTGCCGCTCGTATAGAGGATATAAAGCATATCCTCGCTATCTAACTGCTCCGGCTCGCACCACAGCGGCGCCTCCGCCATCAGCTCATGCCACCATTGGTCGCGTCCGGCTTTCATCTGCGCTCCGGACTCCCGTCCAACTCGTTCCAAGACCACGACATGCTCGATACAAGGCGCGTCGCTGAGCGCGTCATCGACATTCTTTTTCAGCGGCACGATGCTGCCGCGACGGTAACCGCCATCGGCTGTGACCAGGACTTTCGCTTGGGCGTCATTGATGCGACCGCGCAGCGCTTCGGCGCTGAAGCCGCCGAACACAACACTGTGCGGCGCGCCGATGCGGTTACAGGCGTGCATGGCGATGACCAATTCCGGGACCATTCCCATATAGAGGCAAACGCGGTCGCCCTTGCGCACGCCGAGCTTTTTCAGCACATTGGCGAATTTGTTGACCTCGCGCCAGACATCGCGGTAGGTCAGAACACGTTCGTCGCCCGGTTCGCCTTCCCAGATGATCGCCGCTTTGTTCTTGCGCCCGTTGTTGACGT
>JBBDNJ010000046.1:0-7466 GCA_040877705.1 Binatia bacterium
AGGCCTAAGAGAGTGACAATGGGACCGAGAGTGGCATTGATCTTCAGCAGCATGAACCATTTTTGCCAGTGCGTCCGCAAAGGTTCCGGCCACGACTCGGTAGTTCCCGCCGTCTCATTCGTCAACGCGACGATTTTGGGTCCATACTTGAAGACGCCCAATGCGTGATGAACCAGCATCGCCAGAAAGAGCAGAAGCTTGACCGAAAGGATCGTCAGATAATATTGCCCGAGGTGACCGCCGGTCATCTGGTCGCGCAGGACCAGGTTGAGTATTCCCGTGATGATCAGCAGTCCGAAAGCCGCCCAAGAGACCGCATCGAAAGTAATTCGTCCGCGGTTGAGCAGTTTCAATCCCAATTCTGGCTTCAGCTCGTGCACCGCGGGTCCAAAGACGATGAGAAAAAAAGCAATGCCGCCGAGCCAAAGCGCCAGCGCAAGAAGATGAAGCAAGAGGCTTGAAGAATGCAATAGAGTCATGGATGCGAGTCGAGATCCGCAGTCGCATTCTGCTTAACATCGCCCCCAAAGCTTTGCAAACCTGCTAGATCAGCCCCGGTAACCAGCGTTGCACCGAATTCATGTAGTCGACGTAAGGCTTGCCGAGCCGCGCCACTAATTTCTTCTCATCGCCGGTGACGCGCCGATGAAACCAGAGCGCGACGGCCAGGGTGATGGCAGCGCCGAACCAGGACTGGAGCGTTAAGCTCAATCCGAGCAGGTAAATGAGATGACCGAGGTACATGGGGTTGCGCGTGTAGGCGTACGGTCCGGTTGCGACCAGGCGCTGCGGCGGAGTTTCCAGTCCGGGACCGCCGCCGCCATGTTTAATCCGATAAAGACCGCAGAGCCGATATTGCAGATAACCCCAGACCATGAGCGGCAGAAACAGCGGCTGGATGGCGATAGATCCTCGGTTCCAAATAAGCTCCCACAGTATGACGAGCAAAGGATAGATGACGAAAGTTCTGACCGGAGTGCGACTTAAAAATCTCACGATGTGTTCGGACTATTTGCGTCGTAAAGGAGGCGTTGAACGTCTTATGACAGACCCAAACTCCCATTTCAATCGTTCCCCGAATCGCGGACCCATGATATGAAATGGGGTTCTCCGTGTACGCCTATTTGCTTGATCTCTGCGTTGCATCCGTGCTCTTTTACCTTCATTTCGATTTTTCTCGAAAGGTGAAAGTATGCTTTGAACGGAGGTCCCCATGAAAACTGATTTTGTCACGAATCAGGAGATCATCGTGCAGGCGCGGCGCAATCTCAGCCAACATGTCTGGCACTATCTGACCGGCGGCGCTGAGTCCGAAACGACGATGTGCCGCAACCGCTTTGCGCTCGATAGCGTCGCCTTCCGGCCGCGCGTTCTGGTCGATGTGTCGAAGATCGACCCATCGGCCACGTTTCTCGGCCACAGGCTCAGGATCCCGGTGATGCTGGCGCCCATCGGATCGCTACAGATCATGACGCCTGACGGCGCCGTCGCCGTCGCCAGGGCGGCGCACGAGTTCGGTACTCTCAACTTCGTCAGCTCGGTGACCCAGCCGAGCCTGGAGGAGACCGCCGCCGCCACGCCGCATCCGAAGATTTTCCAGCTCTACGTCCAGGGCGATATGAAATGGATCGAGACTCTCTTGACGCGGGTTAAGCAGGCCGGTTACCAAGCGCTCTGTCTGACCGTCGATACGGCCTACTACGGCAGGCGCGAGCGCCAGATGATGGACCGCTGGCTGCCGCCGAGCCGGCGCCTGTCGGGTTACGAGCACCGGACGGCGATCACATGGGAGACGCTGGATGCGATCAAACAGTTCGCCGGCCTGCCATTTATTCTCAAGGGAGTCGTCAGCGCCGAAGACGCGGCGCTGGCGGTCGAGCACGGCGTCAGCGCGGTGTATGTCTCCAATCACGGCGGGCGCCAACTCGATCACAATCGAGGAACCCTCGAGATGCTGCCGGAAATCGTCGAGGCCGTCGGCGCCAGGGCGGAGGTCGTCCTGGACGGCGGCATCATGCGCGGCAGCGACGTCTTGAAAGCACTCGCGCTCGGCGCCAAGGCTGTGGCCATCGGCAAGCTGCAAGGCTGGGGACTCGGAGCCGGAGGTCAGGAAGGATTGCTGCGGGTGCTGGAAATTATCGAGAGCGAGATGGTCACGACTATGGGACTTCTCGGCGTCACCCGCATCGATCGGCTAAAACCGCTCTATCTCTCGAAGACCCAGCCGGTGGGACCGAGCCATGAGATGAGTGCGTTTCCACACATGCCGAGACTGCTGTAAGGATCGTGTTGGTGAGACGTGCCACTGCCTCCAATGTTATGGCCAGGCTCCACCAAATTTCTCCTGACATGCTGTAGAGGTGCTACGAGCACGAGCACGAACACGGCATTTCAAGCTTCACGCGCAGCTGGAGCATCCTCCCGACTCCTCAGGCATGGCCTTGAAGATTTTCCTTGCGTCTTCAGCCTCTCCCATCTAAATTCGCCGCCATATGAGTGACCAATTGGTGCCTCTGACCGAAGATATTGAAGAGTCTGTTTTTATGATTCGGGGAGCACGAGTGACGCTCAGTATGCACCTGGCCGCTCTGTACCATGTGGAAGCCCGAGTTTTGGTTCAAGCCGTTAAGCGCAATCGCGAACGCTTTCCGGGCGATTTCATGTTTCAATTGACAACCGCGGAATGGAAAAACTTGAAATCACAGATTGCGATTTCAAGTTGGGGTGGTTCACGTCGATCGGCTTTGTAGTCGAGGAAAAGGCCGCCTCCTACGGTCGAAGAGGCGTCCATCCGCCCTGCAATACTGGACGCCGTTTCGTAAAACATTAGCATACCCAAAGAAGCCGTCTGTAAGTCGCATTGTTTTTTGGAGGATCGGGGGCAGGTGTTTGCCTTATCGGGTCATGCTGGCGAAATTCGTTCTGCTGTAGAGAAAAAACAAAGATCACGCCTGACCTTCTGCGCAATCTACGGATGGCTGCCAAGGCGTTGCGTTAACCGCGTCGGCCTCAAATGCTTTCAAAGTCGCCTGACTTTAATAGTTCCTTTTGCATTCGCTGGCCAGGATCTCGTTAGCTTAGCTAGCGAACGACAGATTTATTTGGGTAATGATCGGAAGCTCTATCGGCACGCATAAGCCTCAGTCGCGACTGTCCTGCAGAAACCATTCCGTCGGAATCTCACGGCCGAGACCGGCACGTTTCGCAAGCTCGTAGAGTTTGCCGGCGACGGCGTGGAACTGGGCGCCCTGCAGATTGCCGCGCTCGGAATAGGTGATCTGGTCCGGCGAGGTGCGCCCCTTTACCTTGCCGGAGACGAGGTCGGCGAGTGTGACGCGCCGGTCCGGCAGCGTATTGCCGTGCTTGCGGCGGCCGCGGCGGCCGTCGCCGTACTTGGCTTGTTGCGGGCGCGCCTCATAGCCGATGTGCTCGGCATCGGTGGCGAGCTCGGGATGCCCGACCGGCCCGGGCGTGTCGCCGAACCGCAGGTAAACGTCGACCCGCTTGAGGCTCTCGGCGTCCGGCTTGCCGCTGCCGCCGACCACGACGATGTGCGTGCCTTTCTCGAGCAGGGCGCCGTCGGTCACCTCGACCGCGGAATCGGTGAGAGCCGCCAGGATGTGGGCGCCCTTGTAGACGTCCTCTGGGCGGTTGCACACCTTCACCTCGATGTTGTATTTCGCCGCCATCTCGCGGCCGAAGCGCTCGCGGTTCTCGCGCGTCGGACTGAACACCTGAAGCTTCTCGATGTTGCGCATGCGCATGAAAGCCTCCATGTGCGTGCGCGCCATGCCGCCGGCGCCCAGAATGCCGACCACCTCCGCGTCCTTGTTCGCGAGGTACTTCACGCCGATGCCGCCATCGGCGCCGACCCGCATGTGCTGCAGATGGCCGTCATTGATGAAGGCAAGCAACTCGCCGTTCTCAACCGAGGTCAGCAGGATCAGGCCGCAGTAAAGTCCGGGCCGCACGCAGTATTTCTCCTGCGTCACCACACCTTTGTACTCGGTTTCATAGATGATATCGGACTTCATGCGGATCGCGAAATAGCCGGCGGTCGATCCTCCCTCCATGGTGCCCCACTGGTAGTTGCGGGCCGGATCGCTGGTGGGTATGCGGATGTCGATGCGCGGGCGGCAGACCGCCTCCCCGGCCGCGAGCTGCAGATAGCTTTGTTCGAGCGCCGCAATGGTGTCTTCCATCGTGAGCAGCTGTTGGACCTCATGGTTATTGATGATGAGCGTCATGGCGCGATTACCTCTTCGGCCGCGTTCAGAAGATTCTGCAATCGATGAGTAGCCGGTCTGCGCAGCCGCTCGAACTTGAAATCACCGTCGGCGGCATCGCTCGGCTTATCCTGCCATCGGCGGCATTTTTGGAAATTTGGCCAGCGCCGGATTCATGTGATCCCAAGGCTGGGCGCTGGCTGTGAAGATGTCCAAGGTCGGTTTATACAGGCTCGGGTCATCGAGGCTCCCGGCCGTGATCATCGCGAGGTCCGGTATAGCGCTGGCCTTTCCGAATAAACTCGCACCGCACTCCGGGCAAAAACCGCGGCTCAACATATTACCACTGTCTGCTTTAGTGTCGTAATATTTGACCGCACCCGTGATCTTTAGCGCTGCGGCCGGCAGTCCGATGTCAGGTTCATACGCGCCACCGCTTGCCTTTTGGCAATCGCGGCAGTGGCAATTACCCATAAAAAGCGGATCGGCGGAGCATTCATAGCGCACCGCACCGCAAAGGCAGCCTCCGGTAAATCGAGTAGCCATAGTTTTTACTCCTTAGCTTGTTCGTCAATCCTTATCACCACTATTTCGAGAAATCGATGATATTCGCGCACGATCCGAGGATTAGCTCGTTATTGAGCCGATTCGAAAGGAGGTTAGAGGAACAGGCTGAGCTTGCGCGAGAAGTCGAGCGGCTAAAGTGATTTGTTTAGTTCTCCAAGTCTGATCCAAGTTCTTGACCCCAACTTCCTCGACTGTAGGTGATGAAGGAAAAGTAGACCTGCTCCCTTAATCCGTGCTTAATCTAAAGCATGACGATGCCATTCCAACCCCGCTGGTATTTCTTCATCGCGCTGGTCTCCATCACCTTCATCGGGCCGCTGTCGATCCATCTGTTCATCCCGGCCATGCCCACGGTGAAGGAGGACTTCGGAGTGTCGACCGGTATGGCACAGCTCACGTTGTCGCTTGCAATGTTTTCGATGGCCTTCTTCACGGTTGCCTACGGCGGCCTGTCCGACCGCTTCGGGCGCAAGCGCGTGCTCCTGAGCGGACTGGTGCTGTTCACCTGCGGCGCAGCCAGCTGCATGGCCGCCGCCAACCTGCCGATGCTGCTCGCGGGGCGCATACTGCAGGGAGCGGGAGCGGGTTGCGGCGTCGTGCTGGCGCGCGCCATCGCCCGCGACGTTTACGGCCAGGACCGCGTTGCCCAGGTGATCGCCTATCTTACCGCCGCCTACGTACTCGGGCCGATGGTGGCGCCGGCGATCGGCGGTCAGCTGACCGCCGTCTTTAGTTGGTGCGCGCTCTTCGTGTTCGCATCGGCTGTCGGGCTGGTGGTGATCCTCGCGGTGATCTTCGGCGTGCCGGAAACCCGAGCGCGCAGCGCCGCGCCGCCGCATGGCGTATTCGCCGGCTACCGGTCGCTGTTGAGGCGCCGGCGCTTCGTCGGCTTCATGCTGCAGCCCGGACTGATGTCGGCGGCCTTCTACACCCAGGCGACCGCGGCGTCGTTCCTGGCCGCCGAACATCTCGGCGCCGATGCCGCGAAGATCGGCCTGTGGTTCTTCGCCTTCCCAGTAGGCTTCATGGCCGGGAGCTTCATCTCGGGCCGCATCGGCGCCAACCGTTCGATCGAATTCATGACCATCCTCGGCGGCGTGATCGGGGTCGCCAACGGCGCGTTGCTCGCCGGCTGGCTCTATTTCGGCGGCGTCTCGATGGCCGCGCTGTACATCCCGGGAATGTTCGTCAGCCTCGCTCAGGGCCTCTCCATGCCCTATGCTCAAGCCGGCGCGATGGCGGTCGACACCGAGCTTGCCGGCTCGGCCTCGGGCGCGGTGGTGTTCTCGCAGTTCTTCTGGCCGGCCGCGCTGCAGCAGCTCACCGGGCTGCTCGCGGACGGCACCTGGGTGCCGATGGCGACGGTGCACTTTGGCGCGGTGACGGGAGCGCTGCTCGCCGCCTGGATGGCGGTGCGGGCTAAGACTTGACCCGACGCCGGCTCTTAAACCCCTCAACGAGCACGGGTCGCTTGGTTTGACCATTAATCAATTACCGTGGTAATTTAAGATCATGGCATTAGCGCAATCAAAAGTTACCGCTCAGGGACAGATTTCCGTTCCGGTAGAAGTGCGCCGAAAACTCGGTATCGGCCCGGGCTCGGTGCTGGAATGGGAGGAGGAAGGCGACGCCGTCGTCGTACGCAAAGCCGGCCGGTATACGTCGGAAGACATTCATCGGGCGATCTTTGCGCAGCGGATACCGGCTTCGAAGAAAGTAGAAGACTTCGATAAAGGCGTGCGGCGCTATATGAAGAAAAAACATGCGCGCCGTTGACACCAACGTCTTGGTCCGTCTGGTCACGCGCGACGATCGAAAGTAGGTAGCTGCCGCGGAATCATTCGTGAGTAAAGGGGCATGGGTGTCCACGCTGGTTCTCATGGAAGCGACATGGGTTCTTACCGCTGTGTACGACCTGACTCACGCGGAAATCGCGACGGCCATCGACATGCTTTTGCATCATCGGGATCTTACCATTCAAGAGCCCGATAGCGTGGCCGCAGCACTTGAACAGTATCGCAACCGCCCGGCGTTGGGGTTCTCCGACTGCTTGATCCTCGAAACAGCGCGGAAAGCCGGCCACCTTCCGTTGGGAACCTTCGACCGAAATCTATCCAAACTCGACGGAGCCGAAGGACTGTAGCTCCACCTCACTTGGCCCCTTCAGATAAGTAGCCTGTTGCCCGTAAATTCCCCTACTTACTACGCAGTAAACAAAATGAAAAAGAATGGAATGCGACCGGTCCCGCCGGGTGAAATTCTCAATGAGGAGTTTTGAAACCGCTGGGCCTGACGGCAAACGCGCTCGCGAAGGCGATCGGGGGTGCCGCCCAACCGGATCACGGCGATTCTGAAGGATGAAAGAGGCATCACAGGGGACACCGCGATTCGACTCGGAACGTTTTTCAAGACATCGGCGGAATTCTGGATGAACCTGCAAATGACCTACGATCTGCGTAACGCCGAGAAGGCGCTGCCGGCGAGGGTGAGAAAGAGTATCGAAGACAACCGGAGTGTGCTGGCATGATACACAAGACCGACGACGCAAAAGCCCAATCGGCCAAGCGCTAGTCGAGAAATGTTGCCGGCGAGATGAGGAAAGCGAGTTAGTAGCTCGCGACCGTTTACGACGAACATGTAGGGTCGAGGACTGGCGCGGTGTTCCGTAGGTGA
>JBBDNJ010000047.1:0-7460 GCA_040877705.1 Binatia bacterium
CCCGTCCTGTCGGCGACCCCTCCACCGGAACGGAGAGACCTTCCGTGAGCATGCCCTTGCTGACGGGAAAATCCAATGCATGAATGTTTAACCGCTGGGTGTCGGCATCGTAAAGCGAAAGGCTGGCATATTCATGCGGCACCAGGCGCCGCAGCGCCGCGGAGACGGCATTGAGCAGTTCGCGCAAATCCAGCGCCGAGACCACTGTGTTGACCTCCAGCAAGAGCCTCAAGCGGTCGTGCTGCTCCTTGAGTTGTTGCTGGACGGATTGCGCCTGCTCGAAATTGAGCGCGTTGTCCACCGCGACCGCTACGTGTCGAGCGACCTGCTTGAGAAACACCACGTCGATCTCTGGATACGCGGCCTTTTGAGTGCTGCCAAACGCTAGAGCGCCCAGTTTCCTTAACGCCGTTGTCACTGGAACGACACAGAGCGAACGCATGCCTCGATCGTAGAGCCAGCCGCACAGTTCCGGGAACTTCGTCAACTCGCTGTCCAGACGAGAGACAACCCACGGCTCCTGTGTCTGCCATACCCAACCCGCGGGCGTTTCCATAGGGCAGCCCTGCGACGGGCAATTGGCATCGGGATCCGGACACTCGAGGAGATGCGAGCGCATGATTTCGCGCTCGGGCTCGCGCAGGATAAGATTCAGGAAGTCAAACTGAACAACACGGTGCAGGCGCGGCGCCAACCCATGAAAAAGTTCGGTTAGGTTGCGGTGCGAGGCGATGGCCTCCGAGATCTCGAGGAGCGTTTCTCGCTGGCTCTCTAGCAGGTTCGCCGATCGGCTGAGAACTTCCTGTTCGTCCACGGAGTCAAGGATATACGGCGCTTCGGACCGGTTCAAGACGGACTTCCTTTCTTAATCTCCGCGTAACAATTTGGGTTATTTAGGAGGCGAAAGACAACGTTCTTTCTAAATCGGTTTCTTTTAGAACCTGGTCCTGTGCTATGACAGTCATTCCGGACTCTAGCCGGCCATCTTTGTCCCTTCCCAGACGCCCGGATGAGCGCGATCAGCCAGCCTCTTCTCCTTCCATCGCAACAATCCCTGACGTAAGTATTCAGGACTCAATCCTAAAAGCTCGGAGACATTTTGAAAGGAAAAAATCCAGTCGCGGCGTTCTTCCAAAATCCATTCTTCAGCCTCTTCGAAAAGCTTTTTCCCTTTGCCGCTCTCAGCCAGGACATTGTCCTGAAAGCAATGGATGGAATCTTCCAGAATCGCTACCAAAAGCCACTTCTCGGGCTCGATGGGCGTTTTTCTACGGATGTTGTCAAAATACTGCGCCGATGCAAGCACGTCCGGTTCAAAGAGCGAAGCGATTTTCTCTTCTACGTCCATATGCCCGAGCTCGCCGATGGATTTCGAAGTATCGAAACTCGAAGCCATGCGTGCTGCCGAGTTTCCGAAGGTGCCGGAGTGCTTTCTACGTATAGGTGGGATCGTCCGTTTACCGGCGTTTAACATACATTCCTCCAACCAAGTTATTTTCGCTGGTTTTGGCTGATGATTTCCTGCACGATGCATTTGGTCATACATCCCGAGGCCTTCAGCTCTGCTCCGCTTTCGTGCAGCCTGGCCAGCAGTTTTTTCCCGTTATCATCAATAAAAGTCACCGCTTCCAATGAAAGCTTCACGGCGTGACCGGGAGGAACTTCGCGCCAGCATCGCTCCAGTTCATCAACCCAAGCCCCTGCAAGCTTTCCTTCCAATTCGAAAAAAGTCTTCACAGCCTCATTTTTAGTGGTGATTTTTAACATGAAACAAGGCCTACTTCAGATGGAATCTCCCGTTATGATAAGTACAAAAACTCCTTCAAGTTTGTCCGCACGTTCGCTAGCGATAACCAGAGCTTTTGTTTTTGATCTCATCGACCTACCACCCTTCAGCTCAGTTCCACGCTACTTGCCGGTGAAGCACTGATTCGCCGCCGTTCTCGTCCACTTCGATGACCGGATCACACCAGCACAATTCCGAATCCAGATGTTTTAGCCCAATGGGCATGTCGACAGGGATTGCGGCCGGGTAGAACCATGTCTGATTAGCACACAACACGTAGTGCATCCCCGATCTTAATTTGACTTTGCCGAATCGATTTCACGATCTTGGAAAAGAATTTACTTAGGTCCGTCTTCAAACGGTTCATCGACCACCCGATCACTGCCGAGAGAAGGCCCTGCTCGATACCTTGAACCGCAACTCGGGCCAACATGTCAGTGCCGACGAGAAGCAACGCTGGCAAAAAAGGAATTTTGAATCTTTCGAATCGCATGACATTTATCGCATTCTTCTGGATAGAAGCTTATGGCAAGTCATGTGCCATGCCGCGTCGATCTCAGAAAGTGTGATAAATGGCGGGAATCAGGAAACTTTCAAACTCTGTCCGTTTGCGTGGTGACGAAGAGGTGTGCCGAAACTTCGGCACGTGCCGAATTGGCGGCTTAGTTAGAGATGCGTGGGAAGGAGACTTTAGTCTCTAAGCGGCTCCTTGCCATCAGGCACCGAGACGGTGAATGCGTTTAATGTCATTGCGACCATCGCATAGAAGCCAATCGCGCCGATGAGCTCGACCATTATCTCTTCCCCGAATGCCGCCAGGCCTCGTTGGTAATTTGCCGCCGATAGCGAGCGCGTGGTGTTGAGCTCCATGGTGATATCGTAGACAACGCGTTCGTCGTCGCGGCTAAACTCCGGCGTGCGCCGCTCGCGAATGGCCGCGATGATCTCGGACGAGATACCGAACTCGAGCGCATGGGGTTCGTGGATGAACCAGGCATACTGCGCGGTGGCCAGACGGGCCGCGACCAGAATCATCAATTCAAGCAACCGTCGTTCAAGCTTTACTCTTGAAGCAAACATCTCCTGCAACTTGAGGGTGTTTTCACACAGCTCAGCATTGCGCAACCAAACCGGGAACGGGCCGCGCACATGGCCGCGTCCTTGCCTGATTGCGTCGTAAATTCGTTGCTGCTCGGAAGAGAGTTTGGTTTTGTCGATATCCGGCAAGCGTCCCATAGGTTTATCCTCCAAAGACTTTCGATCTGCACTACCCTAACGGTTTGAACACCTTGAATTGTTGAAAACTATCCGCGATCAGCGTTCGAGTTTGGTTGCCCCACTCGCGCCCGTCGGGATGAGCCATGCGCAGATCGCGTACGTTGCTGCTAGTGATACCGCGCGGCGCGCGCGCTTTGTATTTCTGGTCGATATAGCATTCCCAGAGGTCCGTCGGTTCCATGACATGCATGTCGCTGTCTAAAATCTTGAATCCGTTTTTTGCCATGATGATCCTTTCCTCTTGGCCTTTAATATAATGCGGGATCTCGTGTCAATCCACGGCGGCGAAACGGCGGAAAAACTGATTTGTGTGGGAAAAGTCGTTAGACCGATCGACGTCAGCACCTTCTCATCAAGGGTTAAACGACTTCTGTTTTCCGTTTCTTTTGTCCGAGGGCGTGATGAATCACGCCCCTACATCGATCTTTATGCGTTCGCCAGCGGAGGGTGGCGTGTGTGCCAGTCCGTTGCGCTCTGGTAGGTGAAGGCAATATTCAAAACAGTCTGATCGGCGAACCAAGCGCCGATGAGTTGCATGCCGATCGGCAGGTTCTCAGTGTTCATTCCACAGGGAAGCGAGCAGCCTGGCAAGCCGAGCATGCTGGGGAAGCGCAGGAGATTGGAATGATTGTAGCTCGCGTGGCGCGTGTCGTCGCCATTGCCCTTTACACCGTCCGACAGGAGCGGCGCCACTTTACCCGTCGTCGGCGAAGCGATGATTTCCACCTTCTCGTAAGCTGCGCGTAGCGCTTCACGAATCCGGTGACGCGCGCGCTGGACGGTGAGATACTCAGAGGCGGTGATGGTCATGCCCACCGCTATGCCGCGGCTTACGTGCGGCACGAAGTCTTGGTGCCGCTCGCGAAACCAGCGACGGTTAATGCCTGCGCTCTCGGCCGCGCTGGTCATCATCGAGGTCATCGCCGCATAGCTTACCTCGGGAACCTCTAAGTCGACGATCTCGCATCCTGCGGCGGCAAGGACTTCGAGCGCGGTGTCAAATGCCTGCCGCACTTCGGGCTTTACTCCTTCGAGAAAACGCCGGAGCACACCGACTCTCTGTCCTTTCACATTGGCGTCGAGCCGAGCCGTGTAAGCCGGCTGTTCTTGATGCACGCTTGCGGGGTCGCGCGCATCGAATCCGGCGACCGGGTCCAAACCCAACGCGATGTCCTGTACCGAGCGCGCGAAGACGCCGACGTGATCCTGGCTCCAGGCGCCGCGGAACGAGCCGTGCCTGCTAATGATCCCGAACGTGGGCTTGAAGCCGACGATGCCGCAATACGATGCCGGCCGGCGAACCGACGAGCCGGTCTCGGTGCCATAGGAGAGCGGGCCTATGCCCGCTGCAACCGCGGCCGCCGAGCCGCCGCTGGAGCCGCCGGCGATACGATCGATATTCCACGGATTGTGGACCGGTCCGAAGTGGGACAGGGTCGACGTGCCGCCGTGGCCGAACTCGTCCAGGTTGGTTTTTCCGATGATGATCGCTCCGGCTGCGCGCAGTCGTTCCACCACGGCTGAGTCCGTCTCGGGCACCCAATCGGCTAAAATTTTCGATCCTGCGGTAGTGCGCACGCCGGCCGTCTCAAACAAGTCTTTGATCGTCACGGGTATGCCGTGAAGCGGGCCGCAATAGCGGCCGCGGGCAATTTCGTCATCGGCTTTCTTTGCTTCGGCAAGCGCTTGCTCGGAAACAACGGTGATGAAGGCGTTGAGTTTATCCTCGAGCCGCTCCAGCCGTTTCAGAGCGGCCTTTACCGCTTCCGACGATGACAGCTCGCGAGCAGCTATGAGTCTGGAAAGGTCTGCCAGATTCAATTCACAAATATCGGCGGGAGCCATGATCAAAGCTTTTTGCTCGTAGGCTGGAGTTGCATCGCGACCCAGGGGATCCCTTGACTGAACTCTTCGAGCTCAGCTACCACCCTCTCATTATCCTCGATATCCTTGATGATGGATTCGACATCAGCCGGAGAAAGACTCACTCCTTCAAGCAGCGCCAGCCGGTAGGCAAGCTTATCGGTATTTTTCATGCCCCGCTTCCTTTAAGGCCGCCGGGGCAGAGCCCCATTGTATTATTTATGGCTGAGCTCCCTTTTTTAAAGACTCGGCGAGCTCGCGCAAATACTCTTCTTGTTCCTTGCCCTGATATAACGCCAGCGTCCCATCGTTTTTCAGCGGTATGCCGCCGAAGAAGTGGAAGGCGTGGCCGTCCCAATCGTAGAACTCATCGCCCCGATGATAGATCTCCTTCCACCTATAACCGACTGGACTACGGTGCAGACCCGTGCGAGCGGGAAAAGTATCTTCCTTTTCGCGGGAATCATTGAGATTTTCCTTCGGAGCTTCTTCCTCGGGAAGCCCTTCCCACATGCGCCGGTAGTTGGGAAAAAACTCCTGTTCGCGAACCGTCAGCGCGGTATGCATGTCCCACCAAGGGCTGTGTCCGGCGATACGCTCATCGACCTGGTCGACCAGCTTATAGACCAGCCGGGCGCCCGCCCTCAGGCGCAAGACCAGCGCCCCCTCGGCAGTCTTAGAACCCTGCTCCACCTTCATGCCGCAATATTTTTCAAAGAAGTCGGCAGTTCGTGCCAGGTCACGGGAGCCGTAGACAGCGTGACTGATGCGGCCGATTTTTTCCGAGGTGGCTATCTCCATGGCGCCTTCGGGCATGTGCACGGGAGCCCAGAATTCATACTGGTTGCCGTCCGGATCGGCGAAATAGATGGCGGTACCTTCATCACCCTCGGCGGCGGTCTTTACCGGGTCTGTGTGCGGGATCTTGTGCTGATCGAGCCGGCGCAGGTGCAAGTCGATGTCTTGGGGCCGGACATAAAAGCCGCAGCGCGGCAGATCCTTGCCGAGCTCTTTGGCCGGCGGATAGACCTCCGGCTGAAGGAACGCGCCGATGCGGCACGATCCGCCCTCCCACCACATGAAGCAAAATATCGGAGTATTCTTCTTCCGCATGCCGGTCGTGAGTCCGTTAATCGGTCTGATCGGAAGGCCTGTGGCATTGAGCGCCCAGTGAGTCCATGCCGGCAAATCGTTCGTGCCGACTACATAGTGATCGATCCAATGCACTGCTCCTCGGGGTTCATCGTTTGTCATAAAAAAATCCTCCATGACTAAGAATCTCACCTGTTATCGCGAGCGGTACCAAAGTGGGGGAAGGGTGTCAAGCGCCGGTTGTCCGGATGGTCAAATTCTTTGACTTGATCTTATTCTATCATGTGGGTTGACACCAGCGCGCTTGGTTGAATACTCTCCGCACAGCACGAAAACACGGCTGTGCCGACGCTAAGTTTGGAACTCTGAGGGTCATTTTGTGAAAAGAGTATTAAGCATCGTTTTGGGCGGAGGTGCAGGAACCCGGCTCTATCCTCTAACCAAACTTCGAGCGAAACCGGCCGTTCCCCTGGCTGGCAAGTATCGCTTAATCGATATTCCCATTAGCAATTGCATTAACTCGGAGATCCAAAGGATTTACGTTTTGACGCAATTTAACTCCGCTTCTCTCAATCGACATATCACACGCACTTACGGCATGGCAGGCTTCTCTCAGGGTTTTGTCGAAGTGCTCGCCGCTCAGCAAACGTCGGAAAGCCCAAGTTGGTTCGAAGGAACTGCCGATGCCGTGCGCAAATATCTCTGGCTATTCGAGGAATGGGACGTCGACCAGTACCTTATTTTGTCCGGCGATCACTTGTACCGGATGAATTACGCGGATTTTGTTCATCGCCATCGGGAGACAAAGGCGGACATTACACTGGGAGTCGTACCGGTTGATGAGAGTCGAGCGTCGGATTTTGGTTTGATGAAAATAGACAAAAACGGCCGTGTGATGTCTTTCAGCGAAAAGCCCAAGGAGGATGCTCTCAAGGCAATGCAAGTAGATACAACTATTCTCGGCCTGCCCGACGAGAAAGCGAAGGAGTCACCCTATATCGCTTCCATGGGTATCTATGTATTTGAGTATTTGAAAGGCAGGTTTTACTCGATTTATTAAAACGAGCACCCGATCAAAAGGATTTTGGCAAAGAAATTCTTCCGGCTGGTTTAAAAGATTACAATGTGCAGGCCTATCTGTTCAAAGATTACTGGGAAGATATTGGCACCATCGAAGCGTTTTACAACGCTAATTTGGCGCTCACGCAGCAGCCCAGTCCACCTTTCAGCTTTTATGATGAAAGGGCGCCCATCTACACCCGGTCGCGCTACCTGCCGCCGACGAAGTTGCTTGACAGCAAAGTCATTGAGTCCATGGTGGGCGAAGGATGCATTCTTAAGGAATGTACGGTGAAGCGATCGGTCGTGGTAATACGATCTCGCATCGAAACCGGTTGTGTGATCGATAACGCGTTATTGATGGGCTCGGACTACTATGAAT
>JBBDNJ010000048.1:0-38528 GCA_040877705.1 Binatia bacterium
ATCTGTTCTTGCATAAGTTTTCTCAAGGCAATCACGCCTTCGTCGCCGGCGCCCAGATGCTCCTGGGTTCGGTCGGTGACCTTGCCCTGAGTTTCCCACGCCATCGAGTCCTGCGCTGAAACCA
This sequence comes from Binatia bacterium, assembly GCA_040877705.1. Classification (GTDB taxonomy): domain Bacteria; phylum Desulfobacterota; class Binatia; order UBA9968; family UBA9968; genus WHTF01. The sequence continues at coordinate 125 of JBBDNJ010000048.1, forward strand.
TGCCCATGTTGTAGTCGCGCGGGCCGTTCTTAAGCGAGCTGAAACGAAAAGGCACCTCGTTATCGGCGGCGGCCTTTTCGTTTGGCGACGGAACGAAATTGACGCGGAACACCTGCGTGTGGTGATCGTCCACCGGCACGCGGATCTGCAAATTGTGCCGGTGTGCTTTGCCGTCGTCGTACGGCGCGACGTGGCGCAAGGTGGTCGGAAACAATAGCGGATGCTCGTCGATCTCGGAACCCTCTCCGGTGGCAAACGGTAAAGTAGTCCGCCGTTTTTTGATACCAAATTCAAAGCGGATGAATTCATGTTGCTCGGCGTATTTCTTTACCCGGGGCGCAAGGTGAGCGGTATCGCCGTGAAGCCAGAAAAGATGCGAAGGGTCAACGGAATTTTCCATCGGCTGTAACCAGTTGCATTCGATGATCGATTCCTTGAGTATCCAGCGTTTGCCGTTTCGCCAAACGAGCACGTCCCACATCGGTAAAAACGGCTTGGGCTCCGGACCGAGATACGCGAAAAGGAGCCCGCCCAACGATTCCACGGGATAAGCGACATGCTTGATTCGATCTTTAAAAGTGCTGGCCGGCGGTTCGGCCGGTTGCGCAAGACACTTCCCGGCGGCGTCGAATTTCCAACCATGGTAAGGGCAGCGAATTCCCTCGTCCTCGACTCGTCCGTAAGCCAGCGACGCCAGCCGGTGCGGGCAGTGTTCGCCGACCAGTCCATAGCCGCCCTTCTTATCGCGATAAACCACCAGTTCTTCACCAAGCATCTTTACCGCTCGGATTGGCTTTTCATCGGTAAGCTCACCCGCCGCCGCAACCGGATGCCAGTAGCGGCGCAACAGTTCTCCGCACGGCGTGCCGCGGCCTACTTGGGTCAAGAGCTCGTTTTCTTCGCGTGTCAGCATGTCAGGTTTCGTTGACCACTACTTCGCCGGCGGCCACGCATAAATTTCCAGCGTCGATTTACCCGCTAGAAGGTTTTTTTTGGTCTGCGCTTCTTTTGCTTCGCGCTGCTGCGCCGCTTCCAGGGTCGAAGCAATCTCGCCAGCCGGGACAACCACGACACCATCGCGATCGCCGACCACCAGATCGCCCGGATGGATCGTGATGTCGCCGACGTCGATCGGCGCGTTGATGTGGCCGCCGCCCTGCTTGTCCGTGCCGCGAACCGATAAGCCGCGGGAAAAGACCGGGAAGCCAAGTTGCTCGATCAGATCGGCGTCACGCACGCAGCCGTCGATGACCAGCCCGGCAATTTTTCGCTGCTGCGCCGCAATCGTCATGATCTCGCCCCAATAGCCGCCTTCGTAGCCGCGGTTCACCTCGACCACCAGCACCGTGCCCGGTTCGGCGACATAGAGCGCCTGATGCAGCATCAGATTGTCCATCGGCGGAGAATTAACCGTCACCGCCGGTCCGGCCAGTTTCATGCGGCTTGAAATGGGCTTAATGTGGTGCGGCAGAGCGCCCTTTCGGCCCATCGCTTCGTGCAAGGTTGCCGTGCCATAGTCAATGGCACGGGAAATAATCGTTGGATCGATTGGATTAATCATAATATTTCACCGCGCTAATTTTTCCGTTGCAGTTTATAGTATTTGAAAATTTTCCGCGCCTCATCGAGCCGGGTCCGTCTGACGGCTTCGACCACCTCAGCCATTCTTGTTACTTCTCCTTGCTCTTATTGAGCATCTGCTCGTAACCGAGTTTCTCGAGCATCTCTAAGCCGGAATATCCTTTGCGTATTCCCACCGCCATCTCAGCTTCCTTGGCGAAGACAGCCTCCGCCGTGGCAACCACAGCTTCTTCCTTTTCCCTGGGGATCACGACGACGCCGCTGCCGTCGGCAATCACCAGATCTCCCGGGCGGCACTGTACGCCGGCGAACTCGATCTCTTGATTGAATGACTCCTGCATGACGCGCCCGCGGGCGGTCATCGGCACGACACCGCGCGCATAGACGGGAAATTCGAGATCGCGCGCCTCATCGATATCTCGACAGGCGCCGTCGATGACTACACCGCTGACGCCTTGCAACTTTGCCGACAGCGATAATAATCCGCCCCAGGTGGAAAATTGCCGCTGCCCGCCGTTGTCGATAACGATGATGTCACCCGGCTTGGCCGCCTCGATGGCCGCCGTGCCGAGATGCTGGGCCGGCTGCTGCAGACCCACCGGCTTGATCTTCATCGTCACCGCCCGGCCAGCGATCCTCGAGCACGGCCACTGCGGCCGCACACCCCAGGTCGCGCCCTTCAAATCTAAACTATCCATTGCGTCGGACACCGAGCAGGTGTCCAGTTTTGCTAATCGTACTACGATCGGTTCTCGTTCCATTTTGCGGCTTCTTCGTTACGGTTATCTATGTCCAATAGGCGAAGGCCATGCCGCAACCGGTAGCCGCGGGCGAACGATAGGTTGTAACATACTCCAGGTATTTTAGCTCCATCGGTTCGGCAAGGCCGGCCAGCGCAACCCAATTGAGAATCTCCGACGTGCCGCCGCGCAATTTTTCCCGCGGCAGCCGCCACAAGGCTTCGCGGTCCTTTCTGCGCAGCGCGTCGATGACGATGCCATCGATCTCTTCATCGATAATCACGTGGCTTAATCCGCCCGAGGCCATGACGGCCACGCGTTTGCCGGCGTCCCAGGATTCGATGGCCGTGCGCACCGCCTGGCCGAACGCCCAGCAACGTTTGGGCGTCGGTTGATTGGGCGGATAGTAGGTGTTCACCATCACCGGAACCATCGGCAACTTACTCCCCGGCACAATACGCCGGTAAAGGAAACTGAAAGCATGCCCGACGCCGACTTCGGGGCGCAGCTTGTTACAGCGGGCGATATCGAACTCGTCGGTGACCAAAGATTGTATAAGATGATCGGCCAAATCTTGGCTGGTTTCGTATTGATCCGCTGTCTCGGCCCAGCCGGTCCTTTCGGCTTCCTTCCAACGCGCCGGCCTCAGACCCGAGTCCTTGACCACCGGCACAGACTTGCCGTGATAGATGGCAAACGTCGGCATGTTATCGTCGTGAAACTGCTCTTGCTGATCGTCGCCGAAAATGACCACCACATCGGCAGCCGCTTGACGCAGCACAGCGCCCAAAGTCTCGATTGCCTTGCGGCAGGCTTCATCGCGCTTATGAAATTTCTCCGCCGTCAGCTCGGCGTCCAAGCCATGCTTCGCCCGTTGCAGCAGCGCTTTATAATCGAGCCGTGGATCCTGCTCGTCTTTTTCTCGCAGCAACTGCCACTCGGCTGCCCGAACACTCAACTGCGGGCTATGCGACGTGCCGATGCCCAATACTATCTGTGCCATAAGGTATAAAAGACTGAATTTCCTATGAAATGTCTATCCGGAAAGTTCAGAGCGTGTCAAGCGCGGCAAGCGCCATGAGGTGATGGCAAAAGACGATAGACAAACCAAAACACCGGGGCTAGTTGAATAAGTCGGCGCCTCCCATTGTCATTTTGTCATTACGGCGAAAGCCGTAATCCAGTGTTCCTTCCAGTTTCTGGATTCCGGCTCGCGCTACCCCAGACTGTGATCCGGGGTTGGCCGGATGACGTCGAATATATGGACGGATCTGAGAAACACCACACTAAACAACTCCCAGCGAGAGAAATTCGAACCCCAAACGCGAGAGCGCCCATGGAGTCTCTCAAGCGCCGCTAAAATGTGATCATTTCTTCGGTAAGAGAATGTCTCTCATTTTGGCCACCACCGCTGGCTGCAGATCATAAAGAGCGCCCAGTTTCTTGGCGATGGCCGGCCCATCGATCACCTCGATGTCAAGCTTGGACTTTTTCGCTTCCGCCAACAACTCGGGATCTTTCAAAGTATTGACGAACGCCTTCTGCAACAGCTCGAGCCGATCCTTGGCCATCCCCGGCGGAACGGTGTACGGAAATTGCGCGCCGTGGGCGCTGTCGGCGACAGTAACCAGCTGCCTGGCGAGATCGGTCTTGGCGTAATTGATCGCCAGCGGCACTTTCTTGTATCTCGGATGCGACGCGAGAGATGCCTGTAACACGGCATGGATCTTGCCGGTTTCATAGGCGCTGCGCCAAACCGTTTCGACGGTTTGCCACGAACCGCAATAGCCGTCGACCTCGCCGGATTCCACCGCGATTCTCGCACCGGCGCCGCCTTTGTAGCCGTCCAACACCTCCAACGGCAGGTTCAACGCTGTTTTGAGGAGTTTGGGAATATCCGACGTGCTGGTACCCGGCCCGATGGCGGAAATCTTCATCGGGCGCTTAGCATTGATCCAGTCGTTCATGTTGGCAACGCCGCTTTTGTCGTTGAACGTGCAAACCGTGTCATACGGACTCGGCACGCCGAGATAACCGAACTTCCGGGCGTCGAACTTGGTCGCCTGATTGCCCATGACCTGCTGCAAAACTAAAGGCGCGGCCCACGCGCCGACGGTAAGACCGTCAGGCTTGGCGATATTGTAAAGATGATTTGCCGCGATGATCCCGCCGGCGCCGGTCATGTTCTCGACGTAAGTCGTCGGATTGCCGGGAACATGTTTGGAAAAATGGCGCGCGATCACCCGGGTGTACAGATCGAACGAACCGCCCGGCGAGTAGCCGACGATAAAGCGGATCGTCTTGTCTTTGAAGAAATCCTGCGCCTGAGCCGGTGGCTCATTAATCGTCGATACGAGCATCAAAACGACGGCGGCTATGAACATGAGAATTTTTTGCATTACGTCCTCCCGCAAGTTGAATCTTATCCCCGCCCGATGAACGGAATCGTCTTTTTCTCCGTACGTTCGAGATAACGCGCGAACGTGTATTTGTTCTCGGCCAAATCGGTGTTCGGTCTTGGAATCTCGCGATGCATCAGGCTCTCTTCCACCTTACAAACAAAAAAAGCCAACGCGTTGCCGGCCAATGCATCGACGCCTTTTTCTTTGAAGTCTTCGATATTGCGAATCGTGTGCGCGTTTTTGATGCCGGCGGCTTTAGCCATCGCCTCCAGGTCGGTATTTCCCGCGGTTGCGGTGGGATAGCTGATGCGGCTGCCGCTGTAGACACCGTTATCGAAGACATAGATCGTCAGGTTTTTCGGCTGCAGATTGCCCAAGGTCGGCAGATTGAACAAAGAGAGCAAAACGCTGCCGTCCGAATCGAGCACAATGACCTTGCGATGAGGCAAGGCTAAGGCCAATCCCATGCCGACGCCGATGGCGCAGCCCATCATGCCGACCAGCAGATTGCCTTCATGCTTCGATAAGTGCGACCACTCGATGCGCTGGCCGCTCTGCGAGGTCACCACCAACTGATCGGTCATTTCCGCGGCGAGCAATTCCAGGCATTCGTATCGAATCATAGCGAAAACTCCCCGGCAAAAAGCAGCGCGAAAGGCCCGCGTAGCGCATTGGCGGCGCGCACGGCATCACCGACCTTCACTTCCAGCCTGTCGCCGTCTTCGAGCAGCATGTGCTCGATCCCCAACCCCTGCAGCACCGGAATCGTATGATTGCCGATGGTGGCGTAAAGAAAACTGTTGCGCTGATCGCCAACGCCGCCCAGGTAACCGACGATAAGAAGAATCGGCACGCCAAGCTGTTTACCTACCGCAAGCAAGCTGTAGCTGGAAACGTAGATGCCGGTATTTTCCATGTAGACGGCGGCTTGTTTGCCGCCGAGAGTCGCGCCGGCGGCGATGGTCACCGCTTCCTGCTCGCTCGCCGCCGCAATCAGCTCCATGCCGGGATCGTCGCGAATCAACGGCACGATCTGGCTCAGCCGCGTCTCCGGCAGGTAAGTGACAAAATTGATTCCCGCCTGTTTGAGACTCTCAACGATTCGCTTTGCCAGTTCTTCTTTCATAGATGGTAGTATGAATTATCAAGTAAAACTATCGGGTGCAAGAATTCTGTTCTCGCGCCAAGACGCAAAGACCGCAAAGAAAATCTTCATTTATTCTATTCTGAACTTGTCGCCCTTTGCGCCTTTGCGCGAATCACGATCGGTGTTCTTGGTCTTTGTGACGGCTACTTCGGATAAGCGTTCCCCTGGCCCACTTTTGATCGCATTCAAAACCTTCTCCGCGGTAATCGGCAAATCATAGATGCGCACGCCGACCGCATCGTGCACGGCGTTGGCGATGGCCGCCGCGGTCGGAACTACCGGCGGCTCGCCGATGCTCATCCCGCCATAGGGCCCGTTGCCGACGGCAATTTCTTGAATCACGGTCCTGAGCGCCGGGATGTCTTTGATCGAGGGAATTTTATTCTCGCCAAAATGAGAGGTCATCACTTTGCCGCCATCGATCAGGACTTCTTCCATCAGCGCATAGCCCATACCCATCACGACGCCGCCGTCGATCTGGCCTTGATGCATGAGCGGATTGATAACTGTCCCCGTACTGTGGGCAGTTGTCATTTGTTTGAGACTTACCTGGCCGGTTTCAATATCGACCTCGACCTCGGCTACCTGCGCGCAAAGCGACGCTTCGGGCCCGGATTCGAAGTTCTTGTAAAAGCCGTGGCCGCGAATTCCCGAGCCGCTCTTTGCCACAATCTCGCCATAACTTATTTTTTTACCCGCCGCCGTCCGTACCGCGCCATCGCCGGTCAACAAAAGCTGCTCCCCGGCAATGCCCAACATCTTGCTCGCGGCCTCGAGCAGTTGTTCCCTGGCGCGCGCCGCCGCCAGCCGGGTTGCGTTGCCGAAAATGCGCGTGCCCCGGCTGGCGCCGATTCCGGTATCGGCGCCCACCTGGCTCGTATCGAGCGTCTCCAGGCGAATCTTTTCAAGCGGCACTCTTAACTCTTCGGCCGCGACCAATCGCATCGCCGTATGCGTTCCCGCCCCTTGATCGAGCATCGCGGTAGAAACCGTGACGGTTCCCTGCGCATCGACAGTCACGAAGGCGTGGCACTCACCGCCCAACGGCAGCCACTGCGCGATGGCGATGCCACGCCCGCTATGTTTTCGTTTCGGCCGGCGGTAGCCGGAGCTTTGCACGGCGCTATTGACGAGCTCGTCGCTCTTGATGTGCGGGATGACGTGGCCGATGGGCGAAACATCGCCGTCACGGAGCAAATTCTTTTGCCTGAACGCCACCGGATCCATAGCGAGCCGCCGGGCGATCAAATCCATCTGTGACTCGTTGGCGAAGAAACCCTGGGGATCGCCCGGCGCCCGCATGTGGCCGCAAGGAATCTTGTTGGTGTAAACGATTTTCTCCTCGATCAAAACGTTCGGTATCTGGTAGGGACCGGCGGCCTCTTTCGGGCCGACGAGATAACCTTGAGGCTTGAAAGCTCCATAGGCGCCGCTGTCGAATACATATTCCATCCGATGGGCGACCAGCCGCCCGTCTTTCTTGACTCCGGTCTTGACCCGCACCACCGCGGCATGGCGTGGATTGCCGGCAATGAATTCTTCGGCATAATCCATCACCCTCTTCACCGGCCTGCGGCTCTTTACCGACAAAACATAGCCGACCGGCACATCCATGAAGTCGCCTTTGCCGCCAAAGCAACCGCCGATGTAGGACGGATGAACGATGAAATTCTCAGGAGCTTTGCCGAACGCGGTGGCGACTTGCTGGCGCAGCGCGAACGGCACCTTGGAGCAGGCCCAGATGTCGGCGCCGCTATCGCCTCGGGCCTGCACCACGCACGCGTGCGGCTCGATATACGCCTGGTGCACCGGCTTGGTCGTAAAGGTGTTCTCGATGACGATATCGGCTTCGCGGAAGCCCGCCTCGACATCGCCCTTTTTCCAGTCCATGTGAACGAACATGTTGCTCGGCGTGTCGATCGGGTGCAGCAGACCGCGGTAATCCCGCACATCGGGATGCAGCAGCGTCGCCGCCGGCTGGAGCGCTTCGAGCGGATCGAAAAGCGGTTCCATTTCCTCATATTCCACGTCGATCAGGTCCACGGCCTGCTCGGCAATGGCCTCGCTCTGCGCTGCGACAGCCGCCACCTTCTCGCCGATAAACCGGACGATACCGTTTGCCAGGAGCGGCATGTCATAAATTTTTCGCCCGATCAAAAGACCCTTCACGTCTTCGCCGGTGGCAACGGCATGCACGCCGGAAAGAGCCAGGGCGCGGCTGGCATCGATTTTCTTGATGCGACCGTAAGCAATCGGGCTGCGCAGCACCTTGCACCAGAGCATACCGGGCAATACCACGTCGGTGGCAAAGATTGCCTGTCCCGAGACTTTCTCGGGACCCTCGAGCCTGGTTGTAGGAGTTCCGATGAACTTGCGAGCGCCGGTTAAATTGTTCGTGTGGCGCGCCTTGATGGCTTGCTTCACTTTATAATCTCCGCGATGGATAAGCTGGACTCCGGTTACTCCCTGCCGGCGACATCCAGAGCAGCTTGCAGGCATACACCGTGCAGGTCTACGGCCGTCAAGCCGCAATAATCCAAGCTATAGCCGGGCCGCACTTGCGCCATGCCGTCTTCCAGGAGGCGCTGCAAGACGATGCGTCTGAAACTGCCGTGGCCCATGACGCCTTCGTGCTCCTGGAGATCGGCCTCTTCGTGCGTCGAAAAATAGACCGCCTGCTCGCGTGTCAGTCCGTAGTGCATGGTTAGCGCTTTGAAAAACTCCGCGGACCAATATCCCGTCTGTTCTTCGGTCGCGCCGGCGGCATAGAATTCGGCGACGGTCCCCTCCCAAAGAATCGACCTTTTAAAATCGAGCTTGCAACGGAACTCGGCCAACATCGGCGACAGAAAAATCTCATCCTCGCTAATGCCCAGGGCCGCAGCCGTCTCCACCACCACGTGGACGTGACCCGGCGGTTTGGGATGAATCAACTCATCGGCGAGCTTCGCCGCCATCGGGCCCATGAGATCCCGATGCTTGCGAAAAAAAGCAATATGTTTGTGGTATGAGGCGGCCTCCAAAGTATTGATCTCGATGGTGTAAGAGCCCCAGTTCTTGAAAAACATTTTTAGCGCTTTTTGCGGCAGGGTCCCGGCTTTCAACTGTTGCATGAACGGTGCATCGGTAACTCTTTCTTGCCAGCGCTTGGCTACCTTTTTGTAATGCTCTTCGACTTGTTTACCGGCCTGGTGCGCGCCGATCGGTGTCGTCATTCAGTTCTCCTTGTGAGTCTATCAGCCGCGGCTGCGGATGATGGGTTTTCCTTCGGTCTTTTCCAGATAGCGCACGAACAAATATTTATTTTCCAGCGGGTCCATATCGGTGCGTAAGATATTCCTGTGGTCTTTGCTCTCTTCGATCTTGCAGACGACAAATCTCAAACCGCTTTCACCCAGAGCCGCGGTCATTTCATTTTTGAAAGACTCAAGATCGCGCACCGTCACCGCTCTTTCGATACCGGCGCCCCGCGCCATCGCAGCCAGGTCGGTCTTGCCGGCGGTCGCCGTCGGTTCGCTGATCCGGGTGCCGCTGTACGAAGCATTGTCGAAGACAAAGACAATCAGATTGTCCGGGTTGAGATTGGCCAGGGTTGGAAGATTGAACAAAGACAGCAGAACGCTGCCGTCGGATTCCAACACGATGACCTTTCGATGCGGCAAAGCCACCGCCAAGCCGATGCCGACGCCGAGCGCGGTTCCCATCGTGCCGACCAGAAGATTGCCTTCGTGCTTCGACAAGTGCGCCCATTCGATTTTCTGCCCGCTCAATGAGGTGACCACGATCTGGTCCGTAACCAGCGGCGCGAGAAGCTCGAGACAGTTGTACCTGATCATCGGCTAAAGTCTCCGCTGAAGAGAAGGGCCACCGGCAGCTTGAGAGCCTGGGTATGGCGAGCCGCGTCCTGGATGCAGGTTGCTAAATTCTGCCCGCTCTCGACGAGACGGTATTGAATTTCCAGAGCATCGAGAATCGGCGTGACATAGGCTCCCGAAACCGCGTAGACGGGATTATTGCGCTGGTCGGCAAAACTTCCCAAATGGGCAATCAGCAGCAGCAGCGGCACTCCAAAGCGCTTGGCAATGGAGAGAATGCTATAGCAGGAAACGTAAAGGCCGGTGCATTCCATATAGACCGCCACTTGCTTGCCGCCCAGCGCCGCGCCGGCGCCGATGGTAACGGCTTCGGCTTCGCTGGAAACCGCGAGAAGCTTGAAAGAACCGTTCTCTCTAAGTAGCGGCAGAATCTGGCTGAGCCGGGTCTCGGGCAAATAGGTAATGACGTCTATGCCGGCATCATGCAGTCCACTGACGATTCTTTGCGCTAGTTCTTGTTCCATGAGGACTCTATCTAAATCGGAGATGGAATCTCCGGCGTTATCTCGGACCGCTCACGTGGATGCGCGGATCGAGTCCGCGCATGACAAGCACGATGAGTAAACCTTGGAATGCTTGTCACTTTATACCCAGCTCCTGATTGACTTCCCGCTGCAGCGAGAAATCGAAAATTTTCGACGCGGTGACAGGTTCCTTCAACTTCAGCAGTTCAGCCTCGGCCTTGAGAAACTCTTCAAGCTCCTTCTGTGCGGGTATTCCATTCGACGTGAACGCCGGTTTGGCGAGCCGGTAAGACTCCAGAGCGACGGGAAATTCGACATTTTGATACTTTGCCAGAACTTCGCTCGCACCGCGCTCGTTTTCGAAGAAGTAACGGTTCGCTTTGGCGCGCGCGCGCAGAATGCGTTTCAACAAAGGTCTTTGCTCGCGCAGGAATTGCTCGGTCACGGCGGTGCCATTCTGCAGGTTGGCGAAATCGTCCATCGCCGAGCCGAGGATGTTCATATTGAATTTATCGCGCGCTAGGATAACCGTCGGCGGAGAAAGGGCGGCGACGTCGATGGCTCCGGTAACAAGACTTTGCAGCTGCGCCGGCACATCCCCTCCAACCACCACGGTCAGATCCTTGTCCGGATCGAGGCCGCCCTTGCGTATCAGGCGCGTCGCCGCCGTGTGCTGGGAGCCGCCGAAGGTAGTGGTTCCCAGGATCTTGCCTTTTAACTGAGAGATCGATTTTAATCCCGGCCTGGCCACCAGCCAAAAAAGATTTCGTACGAGACTCACGGTGAGAACCTTCATTGGAATTTCGCTGCGCGACATCGCCCGGATGACGGTGCCGATCCCGTTGGTGGCTTGAACTTGCCCGCTCAAAGCCGCCGCCACGGCGACGTTTCCCCGGATCTGAACGATTTCGACATCGAGACCTTCATCGCGAAAGAATCCCCGCTCCTTGGCGACGTAAAGATCGATGGCGGCGATGCTCCGGCTTGGAATCGAGAATGCGATCTTGTCGTAGCTCGTCTGCGCCCAAACCGAGCGAACCGAAAAAAGAACTGCGATCAATACTAGAACAACAAACGCCCGCGTTCGGGCGCGACCCAATTCTCTGAGCATTTGTGTCATCATGGGCTGCATAGACTCCTCTGGGATCTGAAACTGAAACCTGTTGATTACTTCGGCGTTTCACCCATCTCTTTTAAGATCTCTCGGGCGATACTCAAGTCGAATACCTCGTTCAACCGCACGTCTCGTTTGAGATTGATGTTCAACTTCGTGCTCTGGATGACTCTCTCCAGAGTTTCATTGGAAACCAGTAAATCTCGGCTGAAATTACCCACGGTCGCGTCGTAGGCCTCGGCTGCGGCGCGAGGATCCGTTCGCCCCCATTGGGCCAGAACGTCAATCGATCCTTGCCGATTATCCAAAATGAATCGATTGGCCTTCAGCAGAGCGCGAAGAACTTTTTTGACTTCGCCCCGATGCTTCTTGAGCTTTTCTTCGTGGACCCCGACGCCGTTAACCGGGAAGATCAAAACGTCGCGGACGTATACCAGCGACTTAAATCCCAATTTTTCGGCTTTGAGATTAGCCGGCGGAGAGACGAAGCAGGCATCCACCAAACCCGATTGCAGCTGCGCGGTCCTCGCAGAGCTGCTTCCCGCCGCGATGAATTGCACGTCCGAACTCGGATCCAGCTTGAAGTGCGCCGTTGTCAGGCGAGCTAAAATATCGGTCAGGGAGCCGAACGAACTGACGGCTATTTTCTTCCCCTTGAGGTCCCGGTACTCCTTGATCTTAGGATTCACCACCACAACATGATTGGGCCTTTCGATGAGGATACCGGCGACCTTGATCGGCAGTCCCCTCAGGTTACCGGTGACAACCGACTGCAGGATCAAATTGTAATCGATATTGCCTCCGGCAAGCGCGGCGATCGATACGTTGGCGTTCATCTGGATGAGCTCCGCTTCGAGTCCTTCTTGCGCAAAAAATCCTTTGAACTTAGCGACACCGCCGCTGAGAAACGACATATCGGGATTCGAGACCGCGATCCGTATTTTTTGCGCCTGCGCCGAACTCAGAGAAAACCCAAGCGCGAGTACCTCGATCGCGCATACGAAAAAAATCATCCTTGCCTTGGTTCGGGTTCTCATAACAACTTGTACTCCTTTCCAACATGATTCATTACGCCTCAGTAAACTCCCCGGTAAACAAGAGCGCAACCGGCTGCTTCAACGCGTGCATCATGTGCACAGCGTCTTTGACTTTGCCTTCGAGCCTTTCGCCGTTTCGTATCACCTGGTACTGGATATCGAGAGCTGCGAGCTGCGGGATCAGCTTGATGCCTCTCTGGACATAAAGAAAGCTGTTGCGGTGATCTTCGAAACTGCCGACATAACTGACCAATAGCAACATAGGGACGCCGTAACGCACGCCGACGGTCAAGATGTTATAGCACGAAACATAGACCCCGGTTCCTTCCATGTAACTCGCAACCACCTTGCCGCCGAGAGCGGCCCCGGCGGCGATGGACACACCCTCCGCCTCGCTGCCGACCGGCACCAGTTGAAAAGAATTATCGTTTTGCAGGAGCGGCAGGATTTGGCTCAGCCGGGTCTCGGGCAGATAGGTAATGAAGTCGACTCCCGCCGCGCGCAAGCCATGCACGAGGCCCTGGGCGAGATTTTCATCCATCCTTATTTTGCCTTTCCTTTGTAAAGACCATCGATGTAACCGCTGTCGTCGAGCTCTTTAAGGAAGCGGGCATCGACAAAATGCTCCGGCCGCACGGACTTGGCCTTCGGCATCCAGTCCGTTTTTCGCAAAAATGCCGGTCTCCTTGGCCAGCCAGGTCACCAGCGACCCCGGCGCATCGGAACTGTAACCAACCTTGATCTTTCTCGACTGGGCGTCAGCGCCGGCCGGATGCCAGAGGCTCGCCAGTGCCACTGCCCAGATAATCACTTTTGCTAATTTCATAGAGTTTATACTCCGAATTCTATTTAGTTCTCATGAAAAAATTTCCGTTTACTCTTCGACGGGGGGTCAGAGCTTGCCCTGAGTTATCGAAGGGGCGAACGGAAGCACCTATCGATATTACGACGTCCGGTTCATGCTGAGCTTTGTCGAAGCATGATCAGCAGCTTTTTCAGTGACAATTAGTTATTTGGTCTGATCTGCCTCCACTATCGCTCTACTTTTTTCTTGCCGGCGTGTTTTTTCAGTTCGGCAAGCTCGTCGGCGAGATATTTTTTCTTGAGATCCATAAATTTCGCGCCTTTCGGCACTTTGATTCCCTTCCTGGAACTATACTCGGCATTTTGACTGTGATTGCCGGCGACGGCGTTATCGGCCTGGATGACCGCTTCGTCTGGCCACATGCCGAGCGTATAACCGGACCACGAAGCCGAGCGTGGAGATCGCGATCGGCAGTTTGTACAGGCCGCCGCAAAAGATCAGCTCCTCGCCTTGATAGACGACTTCCTGAACCGGACCTTCATTGACAAGTATCGGCTCGATGGGCTTTTCCAGCGCGTTGGTCCAGATCGCTTCGACCTTGTCCTCTTTACACATAAGCCCGAGCGCGTAGATCCTCTGCGAAGCTGCAAGCCCGCCGATCAAAACCGGAATGTCGTACTTTTTACCCTTGGAGTCGTAAATCTCCTCGAAGTAAAAGGCCTTCCTCTGCTCCTCGTCCAGGCCGCGAAACTGCCAGCGCACCAGCGGGTGCATCTCGATATCCTTGTTGATGGGTTTCTTGACCCTGAAAAGCAGGCCCTCTCGTTCGAGGACCTGCACATATTCAAGAAGGTTTTTGCAATAAGCCATGGTCGATCCTTTGGTGCGACTATTTGGTCGTGAAGCTCTTTCGTCCCTTTTATCTTTTTAAATCGATCGCTCGTCGCCTAACCGGTCGCTGAAAGGTCTGATTACAGGCTCGCTCAAAAAATCTCAGAGACCGACGATTTGAACGGCTTGAACGGCTTGAACCATTTCAAGTAAGCCATGAAAGCAGCCTGCTAAGCCGTCAAATAATTCTCCCACATGTGCTCGGCCTTGAAGCCTAAAAGTTTATTGGCTTTGCTCGAATCGACGCCGCTCCAGTTGCCCGTGAGAGCCGATTTCGTTGGAACGCTTTTGTCGAGATATTTGGCAATGAGCTCGGCCGTCGGCTCTCTCATGCTGCTGGTCGGCGCCGCGACGATCATGACTTCATGGCCGGTGAACCGAGACTCGATGGCCAACCGGCATGCCGTTGCCGCATCGCGCCCGTCGATGTACGCCCAGGAAGTGTTGGCGCGCGCGCCGGGATTTTTCCAACGCTCGCGAAGCAGTTCGTAGGTCGGATCGAAGTTGACCCCGGGAAGACGCAGGCTACAGATCGTCATCTCCGAATGCGTGGTCACTACGCTGTCGGCGATCTGCTCGCCGACGACTTTCGACAAGCCGTAGGGGTCCTGCGGTCTGGACGGATGCATCTCATCCAGCGGCAAGTATTCCGGCAAGAATGGCTTTAGCGCATAAATAAATCCGAACGCCGCCGTGCTCGACGCGATGACAACTTTTTTAACACCGAGATCGCCGGCCGCTTTAAGAACGTTATAACTCGCCGTCACATTGTTGCCGAAAGTTTCCGCATCCGGCGCCAGGCCCGGCGCTTGATAAGCACCCAGATGCACCACACCGTATGCATTGGTGAGAGCTTCATAGAGATGACCGGAACTGCGCAAGTCGGCAATCCAACTCGGGCACAAGTTCGCGGCGGGCGGCACTCTGTCCAAAGACAGGACCTGACAGTCATGGGACAACAGCTCCTGAATGACGAGCTGCCCCAATCGCCCACTACCGCCGGTGACGACGATCTTTTTCATAAGGTCAAAACGCTATTCCCGTAGCTCTCCGTGAGAGGAAAAGCAACGCTCTATGAAAAACCAAATTGTTCGCAGTGCACGAGCGAAAGTGAAAGCTCCCTCGCCCCTTGGGGGAGAGGGTAAGGGTGAGGGGTGCGCCTGATTCTGTACAGATAAACATCTTTCACCTATAAAATTCCCGCTGTCTTGAGCTCGCGCTCCAGTTTCGCCACCGCTTCCTTGGGCATGGGCTCGGTCTCCCATTTGGGAAACCGTTTGACGTCGAAACCGCGCATGCGAAACACTTCGCGCAGCGGCACGCGGCCGTATTTACGCAATTCCGCCGCGACCAACCGCGCCGCGGTGTCGACGCGCTTTTGTGCCTCGACGGCGCGCGCGTAGTCTTGATTATCGAGCGCCTTGAACAATTCGACGCAAAGCTCGGGCACGAAGCTGGTCGGCGGGTTGATCATTCCCGCCAGACCGAAGGGGACCAAGCCAAAGAGATCGGCGTTGCCGGTGAACACCGAGACATCCGGCAGAAGTCTGACGTATTCGAGCAGCGCCCCCTGGCCGTACGCCACTTTGATTCCTTTGAGCGTAGGCACCTGTTCTTTCATGCGCACGGCAAATCCCGGCGGCACCGAGATTCCGGAATATTTGGGATTCTCGTAAATAAAAATCGGCAAAGGCACGGCCTTGGCGACGGCTTTGTAATGCGCGACGATCTCGTACTCGGTGTGATCGGAGTAATAATAAGGAGGGACGATGGCCACGGCATCGGCTTTGTTCGCCGCCGCGTGCTCGGCCAGCTCAACGGTGCTCTGAGCGTCCGCCGTGCCGACGTGAATGATCACCGGCACGCGCGCCCTGGCCTGGTCGAGCGCGATGGCCGCGGCTTTCTTGCGCTCGTCGACCGACATCGCCGGCCCCTGGCCGGTGGAGCCGAGGACGAATAAGCCATGCACTCCGGCGCCGACGTGAAAGTCGACGAGCTGGCGCATGATCTCTTCGTCGACCCTGACCTTGTCATCGAAAGGCGTGATGATCGGCAACAATACTCCTCGGATCATTTTTCCTCCGTTACTAGTAGCAGTCGAACCCTTCGCTGTGTCAGACTGTGTCAAGCGAGCGGTTCTTGAGCGCTCGTGTCACTTCACAGCGCATGCATTATTTCGTCATGCGCGGACTCGATCCGCGCATCCATGTTCTTTCAATCCGTGGATGGCTGGTGATCCCCGGATCACAGTCCGGGGACCGGCCATGACTCAGAACGCGTACGAGAAAGCAGAACATGAAGGCCTTGGCGCCTCAATCTTTATTATTCGCCGCCGGCTTACTTCGCACCCCGGCAAAGCTGTGCAGTTGGATCATCTCGCCGGCTCGCTCCTGCGTCACGACTCCTTTGGGGACGCCGCCGTTGAGCGCCGTCTCGATGGCGTCCGCGACGATGTTACGAAACTTGATCACGCCTCGATCGGAAACGCCGAGCTGTTCGTCGCGCTTTCCCAACGCGCCTTGGGTCGATTGGGTCATCACGTCTTCCTGCCGGATGTTTCCCTTAAACGGCATGTACTTGCGCCGGTCGTATTCCTTCACCTCGTGCTTGGGCGTTTCCCGGGCGCGCATTTGTTTCAGATGTTGAAAAAATTCCGCATCGGGCCCGGTGTAATAATCCACGGTGAAGATCATGAAATGATCGTCGTCGCTGGGCGTGAGAAAAAGAATGTGCTCGCACTGCGAGCCATGGCGCACCAGCGCCGCCGCGTCGAGCTTGGCGTGGACGAACTCGGTATCGCCTACTTGAATAATGCTCGGCATGGCCAGACTCATTTCGTCGGCCCACTCCGTGCCCGTTTCAGGGCCGGGCTTGGTCATTACGACTTTCATGCCGTAGTCCATTTCGACGTAACTGAATTCCGGCATCTGCTTATATCCGAAGAACTGGTCGCCCCAGCTTTGTTCGCCGTAACCGGCATGGCGATGAAGAATGCAGATATGCGCCGGGTCGGCTGAGTTCTCGAAGAAGTTAAACCAGTTGTAGTCGCAATGGCGCACCGGTTCGACCTGTCTCTGCCCGCCGCGGTCGATGAGCGGCGAATACTTGGGCAATGGCGGCGGGTTATCCTGATCCGTTCCCATGTAGGCGAAGATCAAACCGCCCAGTTCCTGAACCGGATACGACAGATGTTTGACCTTGCGGCAGAACTGGCTTCCCGCCGGCTCCGCCGGCTGCTCCAGGCACCGGCCGGAGACGTCGAACAGCCAACCGTGATAGGGACAGCGCAGCCCGCCGTCTTCGATATCGCCGTACTCCAGCGACGTTCCGCGGTGCGGGCAGTGCAGGCCCAGAAGACCGAGCTTGCTAAACTGGTCGCGAAACAGCACCAACTCCTCGCCGAGAACTTTTACCGCCTGCGGAATGTCATGTAAGTCCCGCGCCGTTCCCACGACCAACCAGTATTTGCGAAACCATTCGCCGGCCGGCGTCCCGGGCCCAACCCGCGGAATATCGGCTGGCGTAACCTTCTTGGTCTTTCTCTTGGCTGTTGCTTTCACTCTAAAGCTCCTGTCCCAACACTATCTTTTCAGACGTGTCAGAAAGATCTCAGATACAAGGCGCGCGATGATCGACAAGCGCAGGCGTACGCGGTAGTACGTCGGAGCGAGGCGATCGAGCGCAACGAACCAGGTGAGGCTTTATGACCGTCTGAATTATTTGAAACCATATTCTTTCCATTTGTGCAAAACCGCCTGCCGCATCGCATCCGTCGGCTCCGCCACTTCGCCGCGAAAATTCTGCTTGATCGTCAAGTCGAGCATCAGTTTTGAAGTGAGCCCGTCCACCGTCGCCGACGGCTCCAGCGAACTGGTGATGCCGCGCGGGATAATATACATGTCGGTCGCCGGTTGAAACCGAGTCGTCAGCGCCCAGAGAACTTCGTTGGGATCTTCCAGGACGATATCCTCGTCGACGACGATCACGTGCTTCCATTTGCCGCTTCGGGTATAGAGCGAAGCGGCGAGAATGTTGTCGACGATCCCCGGTCTCATGAGCCGCTTTTCCAATTGCAGAATCAATACAATCGAAACGCCCCACGGCGGCGCATAGGCTTTTTTCAATGCCGGATACGCCGGCTTCAACTCTTGATAGGCCGCCACGGCATAGGTCAGCGCATCGACGTAGAGATGTTCGTGCGGCGGCTTGCCGAGCCAGATGTTGTGGTAGACGGGGTTTTTGCGTTGAGTCACCGCTTTGACGGTCATGATTCGTTCATTCGGCACCTGCGCCGTCGTATAGCCGCAAAACTCGCCGAACGGCCCCTCGTCGCCGGTTTTCGCCGGAATCGTCAGTTCGCCTTCGAGCACGATCTCGGCCAGCGCCGGCACCTCCAGATCGATGGTACGGCACTTGACCACGTCGACGGGCTCGCCCACCAGCCCGCCGGCGATGTCCAATTCGTAAACGCCGATGCGCGGTTCGAACTGTGAAGCGACGTAAACCGGCGGCGGCACGCCGATGCAAACCGCGACTTCGAATTTCTTCTGGCCGCGCTTCTCGGCATTTTTCATGAAGTCATAGCCGTCATGACCGGGAGTAAAACGGAGGGTCACTTCGTTTTTTGACACCAGCATCATCCGGTAGATCGACAGATTGTTGCCATATTCGGGATCTTTGATGATCACGTGGCCCGCCGTGATGTAAGGCCCGCCGTCACGCGGGTTGTTGGTGCAAATCGGCAGTTGGGTGACGTCGACGTCGACGCCTTCGAAGACCACTTCCTGACAGGCGCCGCTTGCAACCAGACGCGGCGTAATCGGCGCGCTCGCTCTCTGCACGGTTTCGTTAAAAACATTTTCTTGCGATAGCCCGAGCGCCAGCGCGACGCGCCGATCGCTTGCCAGCAACTGGCCGACCACCGGTATCTTATGGCCTTTGACGTTTTCAAAAAGCAGTGCCGGACTATTCGGCCGCTCGTTGTGAATCTTGCAAATCGCGCCCAGCTCGTGCTTCGGATCGACTTCTACTTTGATCTTTTGCAGCTCGTGCTCTTCTTCCAAGACTTTGAGAAATTCCCTTAAATCCATCATGTCAAAGTAACTCCCCTATGGTTTTACTTAGTGAGATAATTGCTCTCAGAGACCGACGATTTGAACCCTTTGAACGTTTTGAACGGCTTGAACCATTTCAAGTCAGCGAACAAAGCATATGAGTCTTTTCAGCAGCCTACTTTCAATCGACCAACGAACACATCGATTCAAACCGCAACATCCTCTTGGCCTTAACAACGTTGTAGCCGCTGCTGCAACCTTCCAGTCCATCTCGCAAGTCTTTTACTTGCGGCAAATAATGTGTCACCAATTCGCGGGTCGGCGTGTCCATGATCGTCGAGCGCGCGCAAATATTGAAAGCTTGATGGCCGGTGAAATCGGCTTCCAGCGCCAAGCGGCAAGCGCGTGCCGCGTCGCGCGCGTCGATGTAGCTCCACAGCGCGCCGGTTCCTCGAACTACGGGATTTTTCTTCCGTTCGAGAAGCATCGAACGATGCGCCTCGGTATAAACTCCGGCGAACCGCAGACTGGCGATCTGCGCGCCGCTCTTGCAGGTCACTGCATCGCAGAGCTTCTCGCCCAGCAGTTTAGTCAAGCCGTAAGGGTCTTGGGGCCGCAACGGATGCGCTTCATCCACCGGCAAATATTCCGGCCGTAGCTCAGTAACCGGGTAGTAAAGGCCATAGACCGCCAGGCTCGAGCCGCTGACGATTTTCTTAACACCGGCGGCTTGCGCCGCCGCCAGCACGTTATTCGTGATCGCGATGTTTTGACCGAACCGTTCGGCGTCGCCGGCGGCGTCGGTAAACTCCCACTTCTGCTGCGCCGCGTTGAAGCCGGTTTCCGTATAGGGAAAGCGGATGCGGGCAAGATGCACCACGGCATCGACGTTCTTGAAACGATCGATCAACAAGTCGAACTTCGTCAGGTCGGCGACGTCGGTCGGACACGGACATTCCCTCGGCTTGATGGCATCGAGTGACGAAACCGCGTGGCTATGGGTGAACAGCTCTCTCACGACATATTGCCCCAACCTACCTGAACCTCCTGTGACTACGACCCGCATATTGCTAGAGCAGGCATTTGAAAGGGTTCAAGTCGTCGGTCTCTGAGATCCTTTTGAGCAGCCTGAAAATCACGGGTTTTTTTGCACACTTTAGCGCGCCAACGTCTTGAACCAGCCGCTCTTCTCCAGGTCCTTTAACAGGCTGTTGTCGAAAAAATCACCGGCTTTGGCTTCGCGCGCTTGCTTGCCTGGGATTCGTTTCAAGATCTCATCGACGCCTTCCGCCCGCACGTAGGGGATTCGGTCGCCGGTATAACGCACGCCGTAAGTTTGATAGAGGGCGCCGAGCGTTTCGGGGTCGGCGGCCTTGGTATACTTGGATAGAACTTTCATGCTGAACTCTTTATCGGCGCGCAACCGGTTCAACCCCTGGGTGAAACCGCGCAGAAAGCGCACAGCGGTATCGCGATTGGAACGGATAAATGATTGAGTCGTGGAAAGCGGCGTATTGGGAAAAACGATTTTCAATTGGCCGACGTCCACCAATTCATTCATGCCTGCTTTAGCCGCCCTGAAATTGCTCGGCGGCGACAGCACCACGGCATCGAAGGCGCCCGAGACCAGTCCGGCCAGACCTTCCGGCATGCCGCCGGTCTGAATCACCGTTAAGTCACGGCGCTCCAACCCCCATTGCTGCAACGCCGCGTCGAGAGCCCAGTCGGTAGAACCGCCGAGCCGTGTCACGCCAACTTTTTTTCCTTTGAGACTTGCCGGCTGCTTGATCTCCGGCCGCGACATGATCGAGAAGACCAGAGAGTTGCCGGTGTTGCCGATCAAGACCAGGTCGGCGCCGCGCAACGATGCATTGATCACCGGAACCGAAGGTCCGTAGGCAAACGGTACGTCGCCGCTGAGCATCGATTGGATGAGCAGCGAGCCGCCGCCGATATAAAGCAGCTCGACGTCCAACCCTTCGCGCTTGAAGTAACCGCCTTCCTGCGCCACCCAGAGTGGCGACATCGCGCCGCTGATGGCGCTGTAGGCGACGCGCAACGGCGCCGCCTGGCCGGGCGTGGCGATGATCAACATTCCCAGAAGCAGTAAAACCGGTAATCGCGAACGTATAGAAACTTTCAAATCAAATGACTCCTTTCGATCTCATGCCGGTAAACGAATCGATCTGAATCATCTTGCCGGCTTCTTCATGGGAAGGAATTCCCTTGGGGACATGCCCTGCCCGGGCCGACTGGATGGCGTTTAAAATAATCTTGCGGATCAGAATCACGCCCTTATCGGAAGTCGCCAGCTGCTCTTTGCGCTCGCCGATCCGCCCCTGAGTCGACTGGCTCATGATATCCTCGCCGCGTACGCTGCCGCGAAACGGCGAATATTTGCGCCGGTCGTACTCCTTCTTCTCCGCTTTGGCTTCGACCTTTCTTGTCGGCGCGAGCTTGTGGAAAAATTGTCCGTCCGAGCCGGTGTAATGGTTGACCGTGAACAGAGTGAAATGGTCGTCGTCGTTGGGCGTGACAAACATGAAATGCTCGTTGTGCGAACCTTCGGCCAGCGCCTCCTTGGGCTTTTTAAAATGCGTGAACTCGGTATCGCCGATTTGCAGGATACTCGGCAACGCGAAGCTTTTTTCATCGACGTACTCGGTTTCCGGCGTCGGCCCCGGTTTGCGCGAGATCACCTTCATGCCGTAGGAAGTTTCCACCGCGTCAAACGGCGGGACGTCTTTGAAGTTAAAAAACCAGCTGCGCCAGGTGCCGTCGTTGGGATCGGCGCGGTGCAGGATGGAGAAGTGCGCCGGGTCGGCGCCGTTCTCGATGAAGTTGAACCAGTTATAATCGTACAGGCGCGTGGCCTCCAAAGATCTTTGCCCGTCGGCGTCCGCCAGCGCTCGATAATTCGGCAGCGGCGGCGGGTTGTCCTGATCTGGGCCCATGTAGGCGAAGATTAAGCCGCCCAGTTCTCGAACCGGATAAGACAAATGCTTTACCTTGCGGCAAAATTGACTTCCTTCGGGCTCCGCCGGCTGCTCCAGGCACTGGCCGGAGACGTCGAACAGCCAACCGTGATACGGGCAGCGCAGCCCGCCGTCTTCGATATCGCCGTATTCCAGCGACGTTCCGCGGTGCGGGCAGTGCAGTCCCAGAAGACCGAGCTTGCCGAACTGGTCGCGGAACAATACCAGATCCTCGCCTAAAACTTTGACCGCCTGCGAAATGTCATGTAAGTCCCGCACCGTTCCCACGACCAACCAGTAGCGGCGAAACCAGTCGCCGGCCGGCGTTCCGGGCCCAACCCGCGGAATATCGGCCGGCGTAACCTTCTTGGTCTGTCTCTTCGTGTTTGACTTCACCACTCTGCGCTCCCTATCCCATTTTCTGACGTTGAACCTTGAACCTTTGAACTTTTGAACGATTGCAACGTCCTAAACGATTTAAACGGTTTGAACCATTTCAAGTCACCTGAGCGAGCCGATTGAGCGCCACGTTTTCAGCAGCCTAGCGATCCGGCACAGATCGCTCAACACAACCGCGGATGACTTGTTCATGCTATTCTTTCGTCGAAACGAGAAAACCGTCCAACGCGAGGCCATCCTATCGAGCACCTTGAAGTCGTGTCAATCTTAATTTATTTAATGATCAGTTTAATTTTTTTAAAGCATCACGGTGGAACTTCGGCAGCTAAATAGTTTGTGCTTGATCGTTCAGTGTGGCTCGTTGAAAGAAGCCGCCAAGCGGTGCTTTCTCACACCGTCGGCGATTTCGCTGCAGATCAAAGCGCTCGAGCAGGAGTTGGGCTTGAAGGTGTTCGAGCTCAAGGGGCGCAAGCTCGCGTTAACGGCCCAGGGAGAAATTTTTTACTGCGACGCCAAAAAGATTCTCGACTCGGTCCATGAGGCCGGCGAGAAGGCAAAGAATCACGCCGGCGATTTCAGCGGCAAGATTTCTCTGGCCGCCCCGGCATGCTTGCGCTACTACTACTTGCCGAGTTTTGCCCGTTTCCGCGCCGCCTACCCGTCGATCAAACTGACGATTCTAGCCCGGAGCCATGCCGATGCGATCTCCATGGTCCGAGCCGGCGACGCCGATCTGGCGATGGGGCTGTTCCCCCATACTTTCGTCGACCTGGAAGAGATTCCTTTGATCACGCCTAAACTCACCCTGGTGATCCCTCGGCAAGGCGTGCGCTTCACGGCCAAACAAGTCGGGTTAAAGGAGCTGTCGCAGCAACCGATGGTTTTGCTGCAGCCTTTTACGACCACAAGAGCGGTCATCGACGGCGCATTCCGCAAAAAAAATCTCACTTTACGAGCGGAGATGGAAGCAAGCACCTGCGTCGAAGTAAAGCGCTACGTCGCCAACGCCATCGGCTTGGGCATCGTCCACGACATCTGTTTTGAGCCTGAAGACAACAGCCGGTTTCGCACCATCAACCTGGAAAATATTATTCCCCACCCCCAGGCGAGACTCATTTATAACCCGTCAAAGACTCTGAATTCATCGGAGAAAAAGCTTATCGAATTCGTGCGCGCCTCCGCCTGATGCCGGCGCAGGAACTCTCTGTAGTTCACCTGCACACCGCGCCAAGCCGGTCGACTAAACCGGCCCATCGCAGTTGTCAACTCGATGGCGCTCCTAATCGTTCGAGACGAATTACGCTTGGAGCCTTGAGCCCCGAAACAAGAAAGTCTGGCTGATCCTGACTTAGTATTTCATCAAATCGTTCCGCAGCTTGCTGAAGTTGAGTGGAGATCATACAAACCAACCAGTGCTCATACGGACCGGGAGCGGGAGCGATAAGCAAAACTGGTCGTAGCTTGCCGAAAGCCATATCTGCATGCGGAAACCGCAGTATTGCCACTTGGCCGGCCTGCCTCACCGCCACTTCTCCTTAAAATCTTCTTCGGCATACTCTGGGGTGGGTTCGTTTTCTAATCCCGCAGCGCCTCACGGAGTGACAAGGCCGACCAGTCCGCATCTTCCTTTCGAAGCTTGAGCGCTAAGTGCTCGACGAATTCTAGCACTTCTCGTCGCATTGGCTCAGGCAAGGCCTTTATCTTTTCGTAGATACGTTCAGCAGTCTCCATCTTTAAACTCCAATCTGAGCCGCTATCGAGCTTTTCCAGCACGTTCCGGCCTGCCCCCTCGTTCTGAATATTGATCCTATCATACTTGTATACGTCACCACCAAGGAACCGCATCCCACACTTGATTTGGAGTATTCACGAGATCCCGGTAACCTCGAAAGCTGTGACGCTAGAAGGCTAGGAAGCTCGGATACCAGGAATGTTGGGAAGGCTTGGATGCCGGAACTTCCTCGCTTTCCAGCCGTCTAGCTTTCTAGCATGTTGTACTGTGAGACCATCCGCATTCCGACATCCGAAATCTCTCCCACCGCTCTCATCTCCGACTTCTGATCTCTGACGTCGTTTTCCCGGCCAGTCTCCCAATCTCGTTATTTCTGTTATGCGAAATCCGCGATTCGAAATCCTCCCTAACCCCTCACTCCTCGCCCTTACCCGCGGGATGCGTTCTTTGCGTTGCGCGTCGATCGCGTTCGTTGAGTTTCACCGCTCCGACTTCCGACCTCTGACTTCTGATCTCTGGTTTCTGACCGCGCTTTGCTCTTTGCACTTTGCTCCATGCTCCGCGCTCCCTGCTTCCGGCTCTTTTGCCAATCCCTCGCCGATCTCCGACTTCTGACCTTCGACGCCTTTTTCCGAATCTTTGCCTTACTGGGTAGCTTGGATGCTGGAAAGCTAGGAGGCTTGGAGGCTGGAACGTCGGGATGCTTTCTGGCCTCCTGGCTTCCTCGCTTTCTAGCCGTCTAACTTTTTGGTATAAGTACTCAAATGGCTAAAAACGAAAAGAAAACTCTAACGAATCAGGAAGTGTACACAGTGGCGGAGTTTGCCAAGATCTTCAAAATTTCAGGCGACCGCGTGCGTACACTTATTCGTAAGGGAGACATTCCAGCGATTCGTATCGGTAATCAGCAGCGCATCCCCCAGGCCGTCGTCGATCACTTTTTTGCCCAAGCCACAACCCCTCACCAACGAGGATTCGGCATGTGGAGAAAAACCCGTCTCCCAAGCCTTGCCTACGTCAACAAACTGCGAGACCAAGACCAGCGCGGCGCCGCCGACTTTTTGAAAGATATCGCTGGGGACGACTAAGTGGCTCGTCGTCCAACCTCTTTCGTCGTTGATACCGACATTTTTATCGATTAAACATTATCGGTTTATGGCCGAAATCACGCTAATTGATCTGCGTAAGAAACAGTAAATCCGCTGCCAAAAAATCCAGGTTGCAGATCGAAAAGCCGCAATTCGAAATTTGTTAGCTGTTTGCATATGGACCGGAAACCGATAAACGCTGACGGCGCCCGACTGATCGCTGACGTCTTTTCCCGGCCAGTCTCCCCTGTTATATGAAATTCGCAATCCCCTTTGACCCCTTATGCCTAGGTGGAGGAGTTCGCCAAGCAGTCACCTTTTCATCGCGCCAAGACGCCGAGATCGCAAAGCGACGGGCGAGAGGCCCGTCGTCCTGAGCGAATGCGAGGGATCTTAGAAAGATTTCTCTCGGAGTTTACCCTGAGCTTTGGCCGAAGGGTTCGAAATGACAACCCGCGCCCTTTGCGCGAATCACTTTCTCTTCTGTCTCTTTGTTTACGGCGTAGCCGCGCTGTGTCTCTGTGGTGCAGACACCTTTCACAGGAAACCTAGAAGGTATAAACGGGGATAAGAGCAGTATTAGCTTCTTCCGATAGCTTCGAGGTGTTCTATACGTTCCTCGGGACGCCGCATCTGCTCTTTGATAACCCGGAACTCGACATCCAGTGTCTCGTGAAGCTTCATAAATCCATCGACGTGGTTGTAAACCTGCTCAAGGCGTTTTCCATACGGGCGAACCCTTCCTGCATATCTTTTATAATCGTGATAATCGTAGTGTCGTTCGCTTGGAGTGATCTGATGCCCCGCTCTACTGCCGTCAGGCGCGATTCGATCGTTTTTTTAGCAGGTCGGCGTGCCATGGATCACATTTCTACCCGGCAAGGAGTTAATGTGTCAAGACCTCAGCAAGTCAGAAATCGGAAGTCAGACATCAGACGTCGCATGTTAGCAACAGAATAAGGTCAGCGGTCGGCGGTCAGGAAAGCAGCAGGGTTATTAATCATGCTGCCAAGCATTTTCCCAACTTGCTGAGACAAATTTGATAACTTGTGATGCTGCTCAAGGGTGATGTACCCGCAGTCCTTCGCAAAATCTATAGAAGAGTCTGTCTCACTGTTTTCACCATCACAATCAGTCAGCTTGCTGATAAAGTGCGCCTCATATCTCCTTTTCGCCCACGCTTCACGTAGATTCAGACAAACGGATCGTGACGAACGTCGAATTTGGCTGGTGAGGGCGAACCTCTCTTCTGGAGGAAACTGCTTAGTGAGCTCAAATAGCTGCATGGCCAACGCGTAGCTCATCTTATAAACATCCAGGTCCTTCGCCGAATTCAGTCTCACCATTCCCCTCTGATTTCTGATCTCTTACATCCGATGCTGGTTAGATTTGTCTGACTTCTGACCTCCGACGTCTGACATCTGGTCACTGGTTGGATTTTCTGACCTCTGATCTCAGACTTCTCAACCTCTGGTTAAATGAAGTGTTTGCCTAAATATATAAATTTTTATATAATTTCTCATGGCCGAAAAACCAGTTGTCTGGTTAGGGTCTGCGCTTGACGACCTTAGAGCCTTTCCTGCGGAAGCGAGGCGCAGCGCAGGGCATGAGATCCATCTCTTGCAAATGGGTTTGGAACCTAGCGATTGGAAGCCCATATCGAGCGTTGGCCCTGGTGTTATGGAATTGCGCATTCATAGCCAACTTGAGCATCGGGTGTTTTACATAGCCAAATTTGCCGAAGCGGTTTTCGTGATCCACGCGTTTCAGAAGAAAACGCGAAAGACCGCAAAACACGACATAGACGTGGCCAAGCATCGATTAGCTGAATTGATCCGGCGACGATCGAAAGGATAGGAGGAGTTTTCATGAAGATTAAAATGACGCGGTCCAGCGGCAATGTGTTTAAGGACTTGGGCTTTAGCGCCGAGGAAGCGGAGCATCTTAAGATCCGGTCGCGCATGATGGCGCATCTGCGGGAACTTATCGCCAGTCGCGGTCTCACGCAGGCCGATGCCGCTGCCCTTTTCGGCGTGACCCAACCACGCGTGAGCGACCTCGTACGGGGAAAAATTGATTTGTTTAGTATCGATACGTTGGTCGGCATGCTTAGTCACGCCGGAGTCAAAGTTAAATTCACATTAAGCGAAACATCGAGAAGCAGAGCGGCGTAGAACCCTTCGGGTCACCGTTGGAGTCGTCTGACCTCTGATCTCCGACATCTGACCTCTGGTTAAATCAGATCTGCGAAGACGCGTTCAGTTTTCCGGAAATACAGGAGGCCGACGACGCAGAAGACAGATGTCAGAAGGACGGAGATCAGGAAGCCGGGCTAGTAGAGGGTCGACTCGCCGCCGAGGAGCGCCCAGCGGAAGCCGTCGATGACGCCGACCATGGGATTCAAAGAATAAAAGAGAAACAGGGTTTCGCCAAGCTTTTCGCGCACTACCGTCGTACTGTAGGCAACCGGGCTGACGTAGAGTCCGAACTGGACGATGAACGGAATGATGAAGCGGAAGTCGCGGTAGCGAACCGTCAGCGCGGTGATGATCAGGCCGGGGCCGAGGGCTGCCAGAATCGCCAGGGCGACGAATAATGGCAATGTCACAACGCGCCATGTCGGCCAGAATTGAAACCATGCCATCATTCCCAACAGGACCGAACCGGCCACGAGAAAGTCGATGAACGAAACGACCACCGAGCTGGTCGGAATGATCAGCCGCGGAAAATAAACTTTGGAAATGAGATTGGCGTTGCTGACGATGCTCTGGCTCGCCGACGACAATGCATTGGAGAAAAACTGCCACGGCAGCATGGCGGCAAACACCATGATCGCGTACGGCGCGCCGCCCTCCGACGGCAGTCCGGCGATCTTGCCGAAGATCACGGTCATGATGACCATGCTCATGAAAGGCTGCACCAGCGCCCACGCCGCCCCCGCCACCGTCTGCTTGTAACGCACCGCCACATCGCGCCAGGCGAGAATGTAAAACAGCTCGCGATAGCGCCACAGGTCGCGCCAGTAGTTCTTAAATGCGCGGCCGGGTTCGACGACTAACTCATCGTTCATAGCGTTTGTTGCGTTTTCGTTGTTTGCGTGCCGCGTTCGTCGCGTTTAGGGCTTTGATGGCGTTTTTTGCGTCGGTCGCGTTTGACGTTGATTGCGTTAAGAGTTTGTCGCGTTAGTGCGTCTATCGCGCTGACGGCGTTTTGCGCCGTGGTTGGGTCGGGCGAGCCGTGAGATACTTTATGAGGTTTGAGATCATACGTGAGGTATGGTCTAGGCCATCATATAGTTTTTCGAAGTCAGGTTTTTCAATGTACGCCTGATCCAAGGCTACATACGCGTGGCTCTGAAGCTCAGCCGCGGAACTTATGGCGATAAACAGGAATTGGCAAAACTCTTTATTCGATCTCCTGGAGAATCCTTCGGCGATATTGGCCATGATTGAGACGCCCGCTCGCCGCATTTGATCCCTAAGACCATAATCACGGGAGAACTCACCATCTTTCGTGCGTTGGTAAACCTCCTCGAGCGAGTTCTCTTGCCCTTTGCCACGCTTCCAGATCTTCAAACCTATCGATCGTCATCGTTCCAACCCCTCCTTTGCGTTGATCAAGAACGCAATACGACAGTGACGATCGGAACGCAATGAACTCTGATGGCGTCTGTCGCGTTAGCTGCGTTAATAGCGTGGCCGCGTTTCCTTGCCGAAATAGCGTACAGACATTTCGATATTCGGCGGATTTCGAATGACTTCTCAACGCAATAACGCAATGACGCAACAAACGTCACTCCACGGACCTCGCTTGTTGCAATACACTGTCCGTCAATGTAATCTATTGTCATACAGGGAAAATAACGGAGGTCAACCCATGTCTAGCGTGCAAAAGAGCATTCGAATTCCAGATGAGGTGGCAAAAACCATTCAGGAGGAGGCCGAGAGTTCCGGTCGCGACTTTTCGGCCGTCGCCAATGAACTGCTCGCCGAAGCGGTTAAGCTTAAGCGCTGTCCTGGAATTGTCTTTGCCGATGGACCCTCCGGACGGCGAGCCCGTATTGCCGGTACCGGTCTGGATGTGTGGGAAGTCGTCTCCACATATAAAAGCTTGAATCGCGATGATGACCGGCTGCGCGACGCCTATCATTGGCTCTCTGAGCCTCAATTGCGCTCTGCTGTGGCGTATTTTCGACTCTATCCGGATGAGATTGAGCGCCAGATCTTACGTAACGAGGCCTGGAGCAAGGATCAACTCGCCGCGCGGTATCCGTCGTTGGTCCAGGACCGCTCTTGAGATATTACCTGGATGAAGATTTGAGTCAGCGAATTGCAGAAAGGCTCCGCAGCCAAGGCCTCGATGCTGTCAGCGTTCACGAGGTTAGGGCCGAAGGCCTTTCTGACTTCGAGCAACTCGAACGCGCTGCTCTGGAAAAGCGCTGCCTTGTGACGCGGAATCGCGACGACTTTATCCGTCTCACCCTCCAGTTCTATAACGAAGGGCGCGTTCACCACGGTGTCCTTATCATTCCCCATAGCCTCCCCGCGGATCGTTTCACTGAATTAGGCGAAGCCCTGGTCCGATACGCAAGCGCGCATCCTGACGGCCTCCCACCCTACACAGTAGATTTCGTTTCACGGCTCTAGGTTTTGGGTATTGGGTGCTGTGTGTCCTGTTTGAGGTTTTTGGTCTTGGGTTTTGATGTATTTAAAATCAGATCAGTCGATCCTTTTACTCACACCGGGACTCTTTTCCTAAAACCTAATACCCAAAACCGAACACCGATTGGCGACTTCTTCTTTGCTATCGCGCGTCAGGGTTTCCTGCTCTCTGCTCCCTGCTAGCTAGCTGGGAGGCTGCTGGAAAACATCATAGTTTTCGATCCGAGAATCGGCTGGAGGTATTGAAACCGGCTAATGATGGGCGGAAAGGAAGCGGTGCTCCACCGTGGTGGGAATGGTGGTCGCAGCAGGACTTGAACCTGCGACCTCTCGCATGTGAGGCGAGCGCTCTAACCAGCTGAGCTATGCGACCACAGGAAGTTCTTTTCTAACACCTCGGACGATAAGCTTCAAGAATCACGGCCCAACGCCGGTGCCTCAGAATCTTTAATCACGGCGTTGTTTGATCCTCTGATTCAATGATTGCAGCACTCCGGCGTCGACGGCAGAAATCACATCGACCGCGGCATCCAGCTCTTCCTCGCTCATTCCCGCTTTCCTTGCATCCGCAAGGCGACGCTCGACTCAAGGATCGCAAAGACGCATCATCGCCACGGCAAGCCCCATGAGCATCTTCTCCCGCTCGGTCAAACATTCGACGGCATGGGCATCGCGGTAAAAAGTTCGAAAGTCGGCCTTCTTCATAATCAATTCCCCCGCTCGGTAAAACCGCCGTCGGCGGACACGGAGTCCGTCGAAAGTTCAAGCCGTTCAAGTCGTTCCAATCGTTCAATCCGTTCGAACCGTTTAAGCAGTTGATTCATAAACTATTTGAACTTTTTGAACTGCTTGAACGTTTTGAACTTTTTGAATGATTTGAACCAGGTTTCCTTGGTTATTCCGGTTTGATGCCGCAAACAAGCCCGTACGAAAAGCTCCCTTTGACGTGCGCATGATCGTCGTGCCGGTGCCAGGTGAAATAATTCTTCTTCATGCGCTCGGCCAATTCCGGCGCTTCGGTTTCCAACTCTTCGGCCACTTCGAGCCAGTGACGTCCGGTGGGAATTCCGTCCATGCCTTCCTGATTGAACGAATAAGACAAAATGTTGGTGCGGGGAATGCGGTAGCCGGCCTTCGAGAGCAGGCGTTGGATACTGCTCGCCGTATGAAAGCGAAAATCCGGGCCGTGCGTGCGCCGGAACACCTGATTGATTTTTGTCTCCAGGGCGACGTCCACCGGGTCTTTGGCTTCTTCGATGATCGGATCGAGAACGACGAATCTGCCGCCGCCCTTCAATACCCGCATGATTTCCTGGACCACGCCTGAAGGGTTGCCGAAATGATGCAAGCTAAAGGAGACAAACGCCCGGTCGAAGGAGTTGGACTTGAAGGGCAGAGCATCGGCGGCGCCGGCGCTTTGGCTATAGGAGGGAACGCCTCCTTGTGCTGATGGCCGACGTCGAGCATCGCCAACGCCTGATCGACCCCGACGATATGACCGGTCTTGATGTAACTCGAGACCGGCCGGGCGACACGGCCGGTGCCGGTGGCCAAATCGAGCACTAATTCACTGCCCGTAAGCGACAACATCTCGATCATTTTGGTTGTGAGCGAACCGCGGATACCGGCCATGGTCGAGCGCCGATCGAACTCGGCGGCGTGCTGCGGGTCGTGAAACCGGGTCTTGTGCTCGTGGCTATGACCGTGCTCGTGACCATGGGCCTTAGGCTCATGGTCGTGTTTGTGCTCGTTACTCATTTTTTCGCCATTCCTTCCATGATTTCCCATTGTTCATCGCTGACCTTCATAATCGACAGGCGCGAATTGCGCACCAGGTCGAAATCGGCCAATTTCTTGTCGGCTTTGACTTCGGCCAGAGTGACCGGGCGCGGCAACGGTTTCACCGCTTCGACGTCGACCACCAGCAACTTCGGATCCTTCTTGCCGGGGTCGGGATAAGCGCCGCCCAGCGCGCGGGCGATACCCACCGCCTGCCGCTCATCGCCGGTGTGATAGATGAAAATCAAATCGCCTTTCTTGATATTCTTGAGATTTTTGAGCGCGAGATTATTGGCCACCCCATCCCAGATGGTCTTTTGGTCCTTTTGCAACTGTTGAAACGAATAAACACTAGGTTCGGTTTTGAACAACCAACGCGTCGCCATTTGACCCCTCCTCCTGTATTGTTTTTATAGAACAGCAGACAGCCGCAACACAAACGCTCGAGGGCACACAGGTCGCTTCGCTCCCGTTGTGTTCAAAGCGCGCGTTGCGCGCCGTTCAAGCGTTCGGCTTCGCTTCACTGTTCAAGCCGTTCGAGCCGCCGAATCAATTCAGGGACAGGCCCTCTTTGCCACCCGGCAGCCGCCGGCATGACGAGGCGACGATAAACTATGTTCCTTCGAGACTATCGCCTGCGGTATAGATCCACCCTTTTTACACACTCATCAACCGACTAAAAATTGCGCCGCCTCGATTAAGATGATAATTCAAATCCATGCCTAGTTTCGCGGAATTTTGCGCCGACTATTTTAAAAAATATTTCCAGCTTCATCCCACGGACGCTATTTACTACGGCATTGAAGGCTACGATCATCTCTTGAACGACTATTGCGATGAAACCGATATCGCACGGAAGGCGCTCGTCACAGAGTCTCTCAATAACTTGCGGCGAATTCCGGTTGGTGATCTAAATCACGACGAAGCCATCGACTACGCCCTGCTCGAGGGACGTCTCACCCTTCAAGACTACGAGCACGAAAAAGAAGACTCCCGCCTGAAGTGGCCCGATCTCTATTTGCCCACCGACGCAATTTACATTCTGACGGTGCGTTCAACCGATGATCTCGCTAAGAATCTCATGAGCCGGCTCAGCCGCGCGCCCGGCTTGATCCGGCAAGGCATCGCCAATCTCAGCCGTGACAAAGCCAACCCACCGCGGCTGTGGACCGAGATGTCCATCCAAGGCGCCAAGGGCGGCATCAGCTTTCTCGACAGCCTGCCAAGCCATCCCAGAGTTCAGGCAACCATCAAGGATAGCGGCGCCCTGCAAACGGCCATCGGGCAGACAAAGAGCGCGATCGCGGACTTCGCGGGTTTTCTCGAACGCGACCTGCTGCCGCGAAGCCGCGGCGTCTATGCCGTCGGCGAAGAGCACTACCATCTGCTGCTCAAGAAGAAACATTTTCTCAATCACGACGCTCTGAGCCTGTTCGCGCTGGGCGAGAGTCTCTTTGCAACGACCAAGCAAGAGCTGCTGGCGTTGGCCGAGGAGCTGGCTCCCGGCAAGGGTATCGAGGAGGCCGCGCGCAAGATCCAGGATGATCATCCTTCCATCGATGAAATCCTCCCGGCTTACCAGAAAGCTATGGAAGGCGCGCGGCAGTTCGTGCAGGACAAAAAGTTGTTGTCGTTTGCACCGAAAGAACAACTGCACGTGGTTCATACGCCGGAGTTTCGCCGCCACGAGATCCCCTTTGCCGCCTATCTGTCGCCGTCGCCCAAGGATCCCGATCAGGTCGGCTACTACTACGTCACGCCGGTGAGCGATGAGGACTTGTTGCGCGAACATAATTGGGTCGGGCTCGCGAACACCTCGGTGCACGAAAGCTACCCGGGCCATCACCTGCAATTCTCCGTCGCCAACTCCATCCCGGCGGCGGCGACCTTACCACGCCTGATGAACGAGTCTTCGGTGTTTTACGAAGGCTGGGCGCTTTACTGCGAGCAACTCATGCAAGAGCAAGGCTTCTTGAAGAGCAAGGAACACCGCTTCGTTATGCTCAAGGATCGGCTCTGGCGCGCGTTGCGCATTATCATCGACGTCAAAACACAAACCGGGAAAATGACCTACGACGAAGCGGCCGATTTGATGGTGCGCGAACTGCATTTTCCACGCGCGCAAGCCTGCGGCGACCTGAACTGGTACAGCCAGTCGCCGGCGGTGCCCATGGGGTATGCCCTGGGCTGGTCGATGATCAATCGCCTGCGCCAGCAGGATAAGGCGCGGCGCGGCGCCCGGTTCGATCTGCGCGACTTCCACGACCGGCTGCTCAGCGCCGGCAGCATCTCACTGCCGCTGGTCGAACAAAGACATTTCACGTGACTACCCAAAACGTCTGGAACGTTTTGAACGATTGGAACGGCTTGAACGGCTTGACGTCGGTGCGCCGTTGACAGATAACCCTCGGCTACCATACTCTTCCTGAGGCTTACAGCCCAAGATGCCAAATCAACTGGGCGTACTCTAAGACTCCATTTGGAAAGGAAAAGCAGGCCGTGTTCAAATCCATCAAATCACATCGTATTTGGGGTGCTTTTTGGTTTGTTTTCCTGCTGCTTGTTTCGTCGGCCGCTGAGGCCGCAACGATCGCCGAAGTTGCGGCAAAGATACAATCACTTCGGCAGCAAGAGAAAATGAATTATCTCGCCAAAGGAGCCCGAGCCGAAGGTGAACTCGTCTATTATGGCACATTGCCAATCGACCAATTCTTTCCTCTGGCGAGAGTCTTCAATTCTCGATACCGCTCGATCGCCCTGCAGCATTATTTTTCTCCGCGCCAGGGCATCCTCAGCAGAGCGCTGACGGAGGCACGCGCCGGGCGATACGCGTTCGATGTCGTACAAGTCGATCCGAGTTATGGCTATCAGCTGATGAATGAAAACTTCGTGCAGCCTTACCCGATTTCGGGACGCGGGCGCTTTTACGAAGGCACCTATGATCCGGATGGTTATTGGCACAGCATGTATCATTTGACGGTCTCGTTGCTTTATAACACGAGCATGGTCAAGCCGGAGCAGGCGCCGAAAACATACGAGGAACTGCTCAGTCCCGCTTGGAAAGGAAAGATGCTCTTCGACTCGGAAGCGGGATACATACTGGCTGCCTTAGAGCAAGCCTGGGGAAGAGAAAAGGCCGTTGACTATTTAACCAAACTTGCCAAGCAAGATCTGAGTTATCGCCGCGGCGGTACTTTGACGACGCAAGTCGTTGCTTCCGGGGAGTATCCCGTTGCTATTTCGATCAATGGTGAGACTTCGGCGGCCATACGTGACAAGGGAGCTCCACTGGGATTTCGCGTTCTCGCGCCGAAAATTGTCAAACCCGAAGGTCTCTTCCTTGCCAAGAACTCGCCGCACCCTCATGCCACGTTACTTTTTGCCGAATGGATTCTTTCGGAAGAGGCGCAAACGTTCTTGGCTACTTCCTTAGGAAAGGGCAGCGCCATGAAAGGCGTGAAAAGCAAATATCAAGAATTTCAAGTGCAGCCGGACTTCGTGGTCACGCCCAAGTTGGGTCCCAAGCTGCGAACCTATATCCAGGATTTCAAAAAGATCATGGGCATTAAGTAGTCCTTAGATTTTCTGTGTAGTGAAGCAGCCGCGGCATGATGAAAATTGAAATCGCGGAGTTCCCGGTAGCCCGGATACGCTTGGCTCGCCATTTCAGATACGAGGCCCAGGTTCTCGACGTTGATGCGGCGGCGTTGATCGATCTTATCCTGCAGGATCGGCGCATCACGGACGCCAACCTTGCGGTGGCTGCGCGCGGAGAAAAAGTGCGCATCACGGGCATTCGTGACATCGTCGAGCCGCGATACAAGGTCTCGGGAGGCGGGCAAGTTTTCCCGGGTATCTTGGGCCCGGTCCAAGATGTCGGCGATGGGCGAACTCATCGCCTTTCCGGCATGACCGTGATCGCCGCCGCGGAATACGAAGGGACTATCCGGGCCGGGACTACGGTACAGAGAAGCGCGATCTTGGATATGTCAGGTCCCGGCGCGGAGATTTCTCGCTTCAGTTCGCACCTACATTTAGTCTTGTCCTTTCGAATCGTTGCCGGTCTCGCTGAGTTGGAGGCCCACAGCGCCATTCAACTCGCGGAGTTCAAAGTGGCGCACAGATTGGCGCAAATTACTGAAGAACTGTCGCCTGAAAAAATTTCTGTTTACGATCTCAGCGACGGCGATCCAGACCTGCCCAAAGTGATGTTGGTCCAAGGTTGCATTACCGATCCGCAACATGTGCATTCCGGGGTTGGCTACTATGGGCTCCCATTACGGGATTCGCTTTCGACATTCGTTCATCCCAATGAACTCCTCGATGGCGCTGTGACGGTCGACACCACACGCTCGGGACGCGGCTACTACCCGACGACCTGGGATTGGCAAAACCACCCCTTGGTCATGGGGCTATTCAAAGCACACCGTCAAAGTTTAAACTTCGGCGGCGTCATCTTGCAACGGATTCGCTTCGAAACCCATCACGGTAAAGCCGTTGGATCACAGAATGCCGCACGATTGGCTAAAGCGATGGGAGCCGACGGCGTCCTCGTGACCTGGATCGGAGGAGGCAATGCTTTCGTCGATGTGATGCTGACCGTCCAAGCGTGTGAGCGAAGAGGTATCAAGACGGTTCTGGTCACTTACGAGAACGGTGGAAAAGAGGGCACCGATAGCGCAATTCTGTTTTATCTGCCGGAAGCCGACGCTATTGTCAGCACCGGAAGTCTCGATCGTCCTATTGATTTGCCGGCAATGGAAAAGGTCATCGGACCTTATAGGGAAATTAAAATTTTCCCGTTTCCAGGCGCCGCGCCAGTATCTGCCGAGGGTCAACTATCGATGGAGGCGCGTGATGCAATTATGGGCGGCGCCGATATTTGGGGCGAGGGATCGTGGCGCTGTATGGAGTACTAGGAGCGACCCTTGTTGAATTCTTTTAGGAAGGAGCGGACAAGTCGAGGCGGCGAGTTCAAAGGTTCAATGTCGGTCATACATGAACGAGATCAATGAACGCATCCACTAAAAACGTTGGTCCGCGCCGCCCGCTCCTCGGCGCCCACATGTCCATCGCCGGCGGCGTCGGCAATGCGCTGCTGGCGGGCGCGAAGGTCGAATGCGACGCGATTCAAATTTTCACCAAGTCATCGCGCCAGTGGGCCGCCAAGCCTTACAGCCAAGAAGAAATCGAACAGTACCGGGAGAATCAGAAGGTAACCGGCATCGCCACGGTCATCGCCCACGACTCCTATCTGTTGAATCTGGGCTCGCCGGACGGCGTTTTGCGGCAACGTTCCATCCTTGCCTTTATCGATGAGTTGGAGCGCTGCGAATTTTTGGGCATTTCAAATCTGATCGCTCACCCCGGTTCCCACGTCGGCGCGGGAGAAGATGAAGGGATCAAGACGATCGCCCGGTCCCTCGATGAAGTTCACCTGGCATGCCCCAATTATAATGCCAAGGTGACGCTGGAGATCACTGCGGGACAGGGTTCGAATCTCGGCTACCGTTTCGAGCACATCGCCAGAATGTTCGATGCGACCAGAGAAAACCAACGTCTGCGCGTTTGCTTCGACACCGAACATGCCTTCGCCGCCGGCTACGACATCCGCACGAGAGAAGGCTATGAACGGACCTTTACAGAATTCGACGAGACCATCGGTCTCGATCGCCTGGCGGCGTTTCACCTCAACGATTCGAAGAAGGAATTTCACTCGCGGGTCGACCGCCACGAGCATATCGGCAAAGGCCACATCGGTGTCGAAGCCTTTCGTTTGCTCATGAACGACATGCGCTTCTGGGGCCTGCCGATGTGTCTGGAAACACCCAAGGGCTTGGATCTCGCCGAAGATCGCGAGAATCTGACTCTGCTGCGCAGCCTGTTTGTGCCGGGTTAAGCGCTGGGCGAGACAGACCTCTGAGGAGGGCGTTAGATTGCTAATTAACCTGCGGGAATACTGACTCCGGGGAAAAAGTACTGCACGACCAAGCCGATCAGGTACCCCAACCCTGCGGCGCTAACCGCGACCAGGAAAAACTCCAAACCGGAGAGAAAGAGCGACTTGCCGGCAAGTTTACCTTTAAAGGCGCCGACGCCGAAAAGGGTGATGCCGCCGAGAAGCGCGGAAACAGACAGCGCCGAGAGACCCGACCAGATCATATAGGGAGCCATCGGAATAATCGCGCCGACGATAAACGACAGCCCCATCACCAGCGCGGCTTGCAGCGGCCGGTTAATCTCAGCGCTGCCGAGCCCCAAAACCTTCTCCTGAAACGTGCGCATGAAGACATGCCGTTCCTGGCTCAGAACCTTGACCATGCGATAGCTCTGTTCCTTGCTCAACCCCTCCTCGCCGAGGGCCTTGAGAAGCCCTTCGGCCGCCATGTAGGGCTCTCTTTCGAGCAGTTTTTCACTTTCGCGCAGTTCCTTGTCGAATATTTCCTTCTGCGCCGCCGAAGAGAGATAGGAACCGGCTGCCATCGAGATCGCTCCCGAGAACATGGCCGTCAAGCCCGCTATGACGACGACGAGAGTATTCTCGGTGGCGCCTTGAACGCCGGCCAGCAGCCCCACCGTGCTGATCAGGCCGTCCTGAATACCGAAGACAAACTCGCGGATGCGCGCGCGGCTTTCGATAAACTGCTTTTTCTGTTGGAT